>JAEUHJ010000024.1 GCA_016795375.1 Verrucomicrobiaceae bacterium | reverse complement strand
GCAGACAGTTCGTTGATGACGGCAAGCGAGGTGACAAGCGTATCCTCTGTCTGAGCCTTCTCCCACCAGCGGCGAGTCCAATTCCGCCGCGCTTGGTTCTCGGGCACGGCAAGTCGAGTCTCAAAGTAGAAACTCGGGATGCTGGTTTCGACGTAGATGAGCTGGTCCATGGTGGAAGATACTTCGATCACCGATCGAAACTACGAATGATACTCCTGCAACGCCCGCACCTGCACCTCGCTGCCTTGCAGTGACTTGATCGCCCGCAGCGCGGCATCAGCACCACGGAGCGTGGTCATGATGGGGATGCGGGCTTGCATGGTGGCGGTGCGGATTTTCACTTCGTCCTCGCGGGTGTTTTTGCCGCTGGGGGTGTTGATGACGAGGGCCATGTCTTTGTTCTTCATCAGGTCGATGACGTTCGGGCGCTGGCCGCTGGCGAGTTTGGGGAGGATGTTCACGTCGATGCCGGCATCCTTGATGACCTGGCCGGTGCCGGGGGTGGCGTACAGCGTGAAGCCTAGGTCGGCGTAGCCTTTGGCGATGCGGGCGACGTTTTGTTTGTCGGCTTCTTTGACGCTGATGAAGACGTTGCCTTTCGTGGGCAGGGTGCCGCCGGCGGCCATCTGGCTCTTCGCGAAAGCGAGGCCGAGATCGGGGTCGATGCCCATGACTTCGCCGGTGCTCTTCATTTCGGGGCCAAGGATGATGTCCACGCCCTGGAATTTGCTGAAGGGGAAGACGGCTTCCTTGACGCTGTGGTGCGTGGGGATGACTTCGGTGGTGAAGCCGAGTTCTTTGAGTGTTTTGCCGGCCATGATCTTGGCGGCGAGTTTTGGCAATGGCACGCCGATGGCCTTGCTGACGAAGGGCGCGGTGCGGGAGGCACGTGGATTGACCTCGATGACATACAAGTCGTCGCCTTTGACGGCGAGCTGCATGTTCATCAAGCCGCGCACGTTGAGGGCTTTGGCGAGCTTCTTGGCGGCATCGCGGATGCGGTACTGCATCGCTGGCGTGAGGCTGAAGGGCGGGATGACGCAGGCGCTGTCGCCGGAGTGGATGCCGGCCTCTTCGATGTGCTCCATGATGGCGCCGATGACGGTCGTTTCGCCGTCGCTGATGCAATCGACATCGACCTCGGTGGCGTCTTCGAGGAAGCGGTCCACGAGCACGGGGCGGTCGGGCGTGGCCTCGACGGCGTTCTTCATGTAGTGCGTGAGTTCGGCGTCGCTATAGACGATTTGCATGGCGCGGCCGCCGAGCACGAAGCTGGGGCGCACGAGGCTGGGGTAGCCGATCTTGGCGGTGATGGCCAAAGCCTCTTCCAGCGAGGTGGCGGTGCCGCTGGGGGCTTGGTTCAAACCGAGATCGTCGAGCAGCTTCGCGAAGAGCTTGCGGTCCTCGGCGAGTTCGATGCTCTTCGGCGAGGTGCCGATGATGCGGACGCCGTTTTCTTCGAGGCCTTTGGCGAGGTTCAGCGGTGTCTGGCCGCCGAACTGCACGATGACGCCGAGCACCTGGTCGTGGCGGTTCTCACGCTCGTAGATGTTCAGCACGTCTTCGAGCGTGAGGGGCTCAAAGTAGAGCTTGTCGGAGGTGTCGTAGTCGGTGGAGACGGTCTCGGGGTTCGAGTTCACCATGATGGTCTCGAAGCCCAGCTCACGCAAGGCGAAGGAGGCATGCACGCAGCAGTAGTCGAACTCGATGCCCTGCCCGATGCGGTTCGGTCCGCCGCCGAGGATGATGACCTTCTGCTTGTCGCCATCGCGCACCTCGTCCTCGATGCCGTAGGTGCTGTAGTAGTAAGGCGTGTAAGCCTCGAACTCCGCCGCGCAGGTGTCCACGAGGCGGTAGGTGGGGGTAATGTTCAAAGACTTCCGCAGCTCTCTGAATGTAATCTGATCACCAGAAGAGTAGCTGGAGGCTCCAATATCATGCTCAAAAGCCTTGGCGATCTGAAGGTCTGAGAAACCGAGACGCTTGAGTTTTAGTAGAGCGGCTTTTTGCTGCTCCATATCTCCCTGCATTTCATCGTCGTGACCAATATGGTATTCGACCAATTTGTTTATTGGTCCATCGAAGCGCAGCCATTCTGATGCCTTCACAATCTCCTCAAGCTGCCGCAAGAACCACCGATCAATCTTGGTCAGCTCAAACACCTTCTCCACGTCCCAACCCTTCGCGAAGGCCTGGCCGAGGAAGAAGATGCGCTCGGCGTTCGGCACGGTGAGCTTGGTGGTGAGTTCCTCGTCATCGATCTCCTTGTCCGCGCCGTCGCCGAGCAACCCGAAGCGCTTGATCTCCAGACTGCGCAGCGCCTTCTGCAGCGACTCTTTGAACGTGCGGCCAATCGCCATCGCCTCGCCGACGGATTTCATCTGCGTGGTGAGCGTAGCATCGGCGCCGGGGAATTTTTCGAAGGTGAAACGCGGCACTTTGGTCACGACGTAGTCGATGGTCGGCTCGAAGGCGGCCGGCGTGTGACGCGTGATGTCGTTCTTCAGCTCATCGAGCGTGTAGCCGACCGCGAGCTTGGCGGCGATCTTCGCGATGGGGAAGCCGGTGGCTTTTGATGCGAGCGCCGAACTGCGGCTGACGCGCGGATTCATCTCGATGACGATCATGCGGCCCGTGTCGGGATGCACGGCGAACTGGATGTTTGATCCGCCGGTCTCCACGCCGATCTCGCGGATGCACGCGAAGGAGAAGTCGCGCATGATTTGATATTCGCGATCCGTCAGCGTCTGGATCGGCGCCACGGTGATCGAGTCGCCGGTGTGCACGCCCATGGGGTCGAGGTTTTCGATGGAGCAGATGATGACGCAGTTGTCCGCCTTGTCGCGAATGACCTCCATCTCGTATTCCTTCCAACCGAGCAGCGATTCCTCGATGAGCACCTCCGTCACCGGCGAGAGATCGAGGCCGCGGGCCACGATGGTCTCAAACTCATCCATGTTGTAAGCGATGCCGCCGCCCGTGCCGCCAAGCGTGTAGGCCGGACGAATGATGAGCGGGAAGGTGCCGATCTCCTCGCGGATCTTGTGCCCTTCCTCCATCGAGTGCGCCACGCCGGACTGCGGCAGGTCGAGACCGATCTTGAGCATCGCGTTTTTGAAAAGCAGACGGTCCTCGCCCTTCTCGATGGCCTCCGGTTTCGCGCCGATCATGCGCACGCCGTGTTTTTCCAGCGTGCCGGCACGATGCAGCGACATCGCGGTGTTCAGCGCCGTCTGGCCGCCAAGCGTCGGCAGCAGCACGTCCGGTTTTTCCTTGATGATGATCTTCTCCACCATCTCCGGCGTGATCGGCTCGATGTAGGTGCGGAAGGCGAACTCCGGATCGGTCATGATGGTGGCCGGGTTGGAGTTGATGAGCACCACCTCATAGCCTTCCTCGCGCAGAGCCTTGCAGGCCTGGACGCCGGAGTAGTCGAACTCACAGCCCTGGCCGATGACGATGGGGCCGGAACCGATGACGAGAATGCGATGGATGGAGGTGTCTTTGGGCATGAGGGGAGTGGGAAATGACGAAATCCGAATGCGGAATGACGAATGTCGGAGTTTGGGAGGAAAGCGTTCAGTTGGGGCGCTTTCGGGGCGATGGAAGACTCCAGTTGCGGAGCAACTGGGCCACTTTAAGCCGGAAAGCGCGGCATCTTGCACGGTCTGCGGGGTGCGTCAAATGCGGGGGGTGATTTTGGCGGAAAATGATGCTGCGGTGCAGAAGCATCGCAGGCCGCGCCATCCCCGGATCATGAATCAGTTTACGGAAACCTTGAGGCCGATCGACCTGTAGCCCTCGGCGATCTCCTTCGCGATCTGCGGGTAGCCGCGGTCATCAAGCAGAATGGGCAGGTGCTTGAAGGGGGCGGATTCAGAGCTCATGTCCGGGGGCGGAAAGCTCTTGGGATACTGGAAGCGGCCGTCGGGAAAGCGCTTCACGCGCGGGTCGGCGAAGAAGAGGCGCAGCGCCTCGGTCTCGCCATGCACGGCGTCCATGAAGCGGAGAAAGCGCTGCCCCTTCTTGCCCTCCGGCCCGTCGAGATGGCAGAAGAAATAGACGAGCAGCACGGAGCGGAAATACAGCTCTCCCATCGCGCGGTTCTCGCTGTCGGCGATGCCGTCCCAGGTGGCGCGGTTCATGGTCATGTGCGTCTCCAGACTGCCGATGTCGAGCGCGTAGCCGCGCTTTTGCATCTCCTGGACGTGATCACGAATGCCGATTTTGTGCGCCTCTGTGCGGAATTTTCCCGCGTTGTAGGGGATCATCTCCGTGTACTCGGCGGTGCCTTCGATCACCCACTTGGGCAGGAAGGGCAGGTAATTGTGCATCATCTGATGCGTGATCTCGTGGATGAGCGTGCCGCCGTCGTAATTGTCGTTCTTGAAGTAGGTCTTGCCGCGCATCTCCAGGCCGATGCTGGGGAAGGGCACCTTGAAGATTTTGTCACCGCTGGAATACACGCCGCCCGAGTTTGCCGGTCCGCCGGCGGCGATGTAGTCGTTGCGCGTCTCATACAGGGCGGCCTGGTAGCGCTCCATCCCTTCCGGCGGGCGGCAGACGATGCCCCAGGGCAGCGCGGTCACCAGCGCACGGGTGGACTCAAAGGTGCGTGCGACCTCCTTCATCACGCTGCCGGCCAGTTTCGCCTGCGAGGTGAACTCGAAAGCCTCGGAGCGATAGACAAAACGTCGTGCAGGCGCGGACTCCTCGACAGGCTGGATTTCGACGGCGCGCGAGGGGACCAGGACGTTGGCCGGCCACACGCGTTTCTCCACAGGGATGCGGGCGGCAGCAGCCGCTGGCGCGGCGGGGGCTGCGGTCGCAGGAGCGGTGCCCGCAGGTGTCGCGGACGGCGCATGATTTTTCACAAAGGCCTGATCCTCTGCGCTGAGCCGTGCGAGCGGTATCTGGTGCTCCTTCCCATCGGCCATGCGCAGCGTCACGCTGTCCGCCGTGGTGCTGACGATAGCGGCCTGGATGACGCGGCCCTGCGCGTCCTTCCACGGCCGCAAGGCGGACTCCTGGGCCGCGGCCAGGAGCGGAATCACGAGCATGAGTGCGGGAAATGCGCGGCAGGCGGGTTTCATGAGCGCGTGGAATATCATGAAGGGGAAAAATAGGCAAGACGGCTCTGCGTTTCGTGCCAGAATGCGCCGGGACAAAGGCTCACTGTGAGGAGCAAAGAAGCCGCCACAAGCCCGTCCGTTCCGATCATGGCCCCCACCGCCCTGCTGCATGTCTTCAACCGCTACCTTTTCCGTGGCGGAGAGGAATTGATCGTGGACAAGATCCACGACGATCTCTCCACGCAGCATGCCATGACGTGGTGCCGGTTTGAGAGCGCTGAGTGGACCGGAGGGAGCGCGCCGTCAAAGTGGCGGCAGGCGGCGCGGCTTTTCTACAACCGCGAGGCACGCGGACGCCTTGAGGCCGCGCTGGACGCCAGCGGCGCGCAGGCGGCGGTGTTTCACAACATCCATCCCGTCGGCTCGCCCGCGCTCTACCACGCCGCCTTGGGGCGGAAGCTGCCGGTGGTGCAGTTTTTGCACAATTACCGGCCGTTCTCCGTGGGTGGCGCGCTCCAGGTGGACGGGAGGCTGACGCCCGACGCGCTGTATGGCAGCCACTGGCCGGAAATTCGCGGCGCGACGTGGCAGGACTCGATGGCTAAAAGCGCTCTCATGGCACTGATGCTGACGCTGCTGCGCCGGAGCGGCTGGCTGCAAAGCGTGAAGGCATGGGTCGCCGTCTCGGACTTCATGCGGGAGAAGATCGTCTCCGCCGGGGCGCTGCCGGCCGCGCGTGTCCACACCCTGCGGCATTCCTGGAACGCGCTGCCGCAGGAGCCTGCGCTGGACGACGCCGGTTATTACTTGTTTCTCGGCAGGCTCGTCGAAACGAAAGGCGTCATCCCGCTGCTCGACGTGTGGGATAAATTGTTCGCGCAGCTCGGCAAGCGCACGCCGCTGCTGCACATCGCGGGCGAAGGGCCGCTGGAACATGACGTGCAGCAGCGTGTACGCACGAATCCCTACATCGGCTTCCTCGGCCAGATCGGCGGTGAGACAAAACGGGAGTCGCTCCGCCGCTGCCGCGCGGTCATCGTGCCTTCGACGTGGTGGGAGCCTCTCGGGCTTGTGGTGTACGAGGCGTACGATTTTGCGAAGCCGGTGCTCGCCGCCAAATCCGGCGGGCTGGGCGAGATCGTGCAGCACGGCGTCACCGGCTTTCAGCATGAGCCCGGCGATGTGGCCGGCCTCGTGCGCGACGTGCTCGAAACGGAGGCCGCGTCCGCTGCCACCCGCCACGCCATGGGCCGCGCTGGAAGACAATGGCTCCTGCGTGAGGCGAACACGCGGACATGGCTGCAACGCTTCGAGGAAATCCTCGCCACCGCGCTCACCGCATGATCGCCACACGCGAGCCGACCGAGGTGTGCTGATAGATCGTCTCCGCCATGTCACGCGGCAGACGGATGCAACCGTGCGATGCCGGCGAGCCGGGGCGCGGGATGGCCCCAGCATGCATGCCGATGCCGTAGCCGGTGATGCGCATCCAGTAAGGCATCCGTGCTCCGACGAAACGACCGCCGGGAGGCACGCGTGACACGCCTGCCGTCGCGTTGCTGTTCACCACGTCGCCATTCCGGTCCACGATCATGCCGTAGCGGTTGGAGCGCTTGTCCATGATCTTCTCCATGATGCGGAAGGTACCCGTCGGCGTGGCATAGCCGCTGCGTCCCGTCGCCACATACGTCCAGCCGACGCTCCGGCCGTTTTTGAACAGGTAGGCCTTCTGGTCGCTGAGGTCGATGTTCACGTTCAGCGGCCCTGGCTGGCCGCCACCGTGCCAGACATACATGGATGACTGGGAGGCATGAGCTGGCAGCACCAAAAGCGGTCGCCGCACCATCTCCGTGCGCGATGAAAACAGCGGATACGGGAACTGCGGCAGCTCGCACTGGCAGAGCAGCAACGTGGCGGCGACAGCAAGAGAGAAGCGTGTGGTTTTCATGACGGGAATGATCAGGGGCGATTCTAGGAGCACCGCACGCGCTCATGCAACCCATCAGCTAGAGCCAGTGGACGGAATTTCTTTTCACTGGCTTCGCTGATTCCAGTAAATCTTGATATTCTTGCTGCGACGGCCTGCCGCGATGATCTCCAAGTCGCGATCTCCATCCAAATCCGCACAAACTGCATCCTCACAGGCCATGCCACCATCGTCGATGAAGGCGTTCTGCCAGCCGTTGCCGTCCTCCTTTGTCGTCCAGAACAACTTCACCGCAACCTTTCCGATCTTCTGCTGCGCGCGCCAGCCGACGACGACCTGTCGGTTGTTCAAGCCGAGCAAATCATGCGTGGCGATGGCGTGACCATCAACGAGTTCGCTCGTGATCACATGGCGCTGCCAGGTGCCGTTTTTCGGCCCCTCGGGTCTTGGCGTGTAAATGACCAGTTTGTCACCGTGCATCGGCTCGATCGTCACCACATAGGGCTGACCGCCCGCGAACGCGCCGTAGCGCACCTCGCCCGCGCCTTGCAGCTCAGGATTGTCCTTCGGGTGCTGCGTGATCCACTGCTCCTTCCAGCCGTTGTCGGTCTGATCCAGCCGCACCACGCCTTCACGGCCGCACAGCAACAGGCTTTCCGCTTCGGTCCCTGGTGCCGGGATGATGTCGAGGTTGTGCGTCTTGTGCATTGATGCCTGCACCAGCGTGGTGTTCCATTCCTTGTGCGGATCATCCGGCATGTGATAGGCCAGCACGCGCACACCAGCCCCCTCGGCGTTCTTGTCGTTGCCACGGCCATGCAGCGGCACCACGACGAGGTCATAGCGCCCCGCACGGTTGCGCACCCACTTCATGCGATGTGTTGTTGGCTCGTGCGTGAGCTTCACCGGCTCCCATTTCTGCGTGCGATCCGCCGGCGGGATCAAATAAAACACCGCGCCGCTGCCCGTCGTGTCGCCCGGATTCCATTCCGCGCCCACGGCGATCTCGCATTTGCCGTCGCCATCAATGTCACGCGCCGCGATGCACACATGATCCTTCTCCGTCAGTTTTTCAGCGATGATGTGCTTCTTCCACGTCGGATTCTCATACCAGACGATCACATTGCTGTCCGCGAGCAGGATGTCCGTCTGCCGGTCGCCATTCACATCCGCCACGGCCAGTCCGTAGCCGATGCCGACCTCGCCGTCGATCTGCTGCGCTTTGAAACTGGGAGTTTGTGCCTGCGCAATGACTGCGCAGGCAACGAAGATGACGGGAAACGCGTTTTTCATGCGCCCGCAGCGTAGGTGGGACCGCCACGGCGAATCAATCTACAAAATCACCCGGCCTCCACTTTCCGCCGCCAGCGCATGCCCAGCGCCACGCTCCACTGATATTTCCGCGCATGTTCGCGGATCAGAAACGGCATGTCGCAGGTCTTCGCGAGATCGAAATGCGGCTCCAGCAGCGTCGTGAGCCATTCCCGTGTCGAACCCTGCGGCCAGTTCCCGCGCGGCGTGAATTCCTCCAGCCACGTGCAGGGCGTCGTCAGCAAAAGCTGTCCTCCCGGACGCACCAGACCGGGCAGGCGCCCGATCAGCTTCAGAGGATCACCCAAACGACAAAGCAGATTGGCCGCATGCACGATGTCGTAATCACCGAGGTCATCACGCAGGTTCATCGCGTCACCTTGTTCGAAGCGAACACGATCACGCCGCAGATTCTCCGGCACTTTGGCAAGCAAGCTCGTTTTGGCGTTGCCTTCATCGGCTCGCTCGTAGCTCATGCGGCCATCGCGGGCCAGCGTGGCCGCCGCATCGACGAAACTCTGCGAGTAATCGATGCCCAGCACACTCACGCCGAAGTTCGCCAGCTCAAAGCTCGACCGCCCCACCGCACAACCCAAATCTAACGCCACGGCTTCACACGGCGTGCGTGGCAGATCGATCAGCTCCATCACCGTCCGCACCGAAAACCCCAGTCCCTCACGCGGCCCGTTCTCCCACGGCAGCACTTCGGCGGGCGTGCCGTAGTGAAACAGCAGGTATTCATCAAGCAGACGCCGGGTTTCGTAGATGTTGGTATTCATGACGTAGTCCGCGAGTCCTCTCGCGGCGGGTCACTCAAAGCATAATTCAAAGTCATGGCATCGCGAATCATCCACCACCACCAGCGGGCTGCCGACTACGCCAGCGCGTCCAGCAAGTACTTCGACGGCTGGAAATGCTCGATAAGCACGGTCGTCACGCCGTCGCGGTGCATGCGCGCCTGCTTGATGTCGAAGTTCGGCGTCTTGTGCGGCGCGAAGAGGATGTCGTCATGCGTGGCGTTTTGATGACGCTTGAACTGCGCAGGCGTGATGTGACCGCCGAGATGATCGTCACGCCCCGTCGCCAGATGGCAGGTGCCGAGCACTTTTTCGTCCTGGATGTCCGCACCGGACACGGGAAGCACCTGCGTGCCGAATCCCAACTCGCCGAGCACACCGGTCATCGGATCATCGGCCAGCTTCGCGTTGTGCTCGTCGATCGTGCTCTGTTTGCCCTCGATCAACTCCGCCTTGATGATGCGTCCGCCGGTCACGATGAGCTTCCCCAGCGTTCCATCCTCGTATTTCAGCGGAAATGTGCCCTCCGCGCCCGTCGGCACGAAATAAACCTCGCCTGCGGGCAGGTTCGCGACATCAGGCGCATCGCCCTGGCAGAGGCCGTGGCTCTTCTGCGCCTCCTGACGGCTCAATTCGAGCCGCACGGTCATGTCGGGACCGTTTTCGACGGTGAAGTCGATCTCCACCCAGTCCGAGCGCGTCATCGCCAGCCGCAGCTTCTCCGCATCAATGCTGACCACTTCATAATCGACCGCGAGGCCGGAATTGAGGATGACATCGTTCACCCCATGCAGCGTGGCTCCACGGAAACCATATTGCTTTGCGAACGCTGTCAGCGGCGCGGTGGCAGAGAAAGTCGAGATGCACAGGATGATGTCGTAATTCGGATAGATGTCGCGTTCGAGGCTCAGCCTGTTGCCCGCCATGTCCACGCATTCATCCGGCAGATCGAGATTGCTGCCCGTCGTCTGCGTGTAGGCATACATTTCGCCGCCTTTGAGCGCCAGCTCGTCCGCCACGCCGTTTTTCAGCCCGAGATGGAAATGCTCATACGCCCGCTGCTGGATCGCGCGCGCCGGATTCTTCAGAAACGCATGATCCTTCGCCTCCGCGAGGTCCGGCAGGTCGATGAGGATGCATATCTTGCGGCCGGAGGTCGGCTTGAACACGGTGCCGAGCAGGCGCGAGAGATCGAACTTCGGGAACTGGCGGCCTTGGGCCGTGGACTGGACAGTGGACATGGGGGCGGCGAGCATAAACAGGGGAAACTACGAGGCAAATACGGCCTGCACTCTCCGCCGGATTCACTTCATGTCGTGCCGGGGCGGACAGCCCCTCTCATGTCAGTGCGATGATGCCCGTGTTTGGCAGCGTGTCATTTTTCCTCCCATCCCGAAAAGCAGCCATGAAATCCGCGTCCACCTCACGTCCCGGACATTCTCGACGTAGCAGCAGCGCCTTCATAAAGTAGCCGTGGGTGAAAATGACGACCCTTGTGTTCGTGCGCAGTTTCAAACGACGCTCCAGATCATCCACGCGTGAGATGAGGTGCGCAAAGGACTCCGCGCCGCCTCCGTCGTTCCAGCGCGGGTCACAACGCCGCCAGTAATCGTGAGCGAACACTCCGCGCTGTGTCTCCGTGGTGCCGCGATACAGCTCGGGATTGAGGTAGGTGAACTCATGCACCGGCCATTCCTCCACCAGCGCATCGGAAAAACGCGCCATCAGCGGCGCGGCAGTCTGCCGCGTGCGGAGGAACGGCGAGACGACGATCAGCCCCGGCGCGTCCGTCCATTTCTCAGCGAGAGCGAGCGCCTGCTCACGCCCCCTGGCCGTCAGCGGGATGCTGTGCGGCGTTTCTGTGGGAAGGCCGGCATTCGCCTCGCTCTCGCCATGCCGGACGAGAAGGATGCTGCTGGTAGAAAAGTGAGTTGGTGGCGAGTTCATGGTTTCAAAAAGTGGCGGTGACGAATTTCTCAACGATCAAAACCCGCGCTCAATCTCCTCGATACGCCGTGAGCGGACTTTCGCCAAACGCGGCGCTGTAATCGAGGCAGGCGATGTTCGCACGCATCCAGGCGGGCGGTTCCGGCCATGGTCGTGCAGGGGGAAGATTCTCGCTCCGGGTCAAAACGGGATGATGTCATCATGACAGTAATGGTTCTCCTGGCAGATACCGAGGCGTTGCATGTCCTGACGGTCGATCTGGTAGCGTTCATCCATGTCGAGATGGCTGGCGATGAAGTCCATCTCCTGCGCGGCAAGAAGATGATCGGCATGCTGACGCCGCAATGTCATCTTGGGGTCCGCGCCTGTGTACTGGGCGGAGCGAATGGCCTCACGGAGCGTGTCATGCTGGCTTTTGTAGAAGGCCGCCCGCTCACGGTGATGCTCGGCGCGGCGGGTGCAGAGTTGCTGGAGTTCGGTGGCGGAGAGGGTGACTTGGAGTCCTTGGATCATGGTGTGAGTTGGGGTTGATGGTGAATTGAGTGAATGTGACTTCAGGCTGAGCGGTGGGAGGCACAGATTTGGGCGCAGCGATCTTTGGCGTGGTTCCAGGCGGAAAAATTAAGTCTGCCAACGGATGTCTCCAAGATCCATGGATCCTCTCCAAACATGACGTAATGCTGGTAAAGCATTTCAGCGTTCATTCCAGGCTGGAAAAGCTCCTGGAGACTGCGTTCGACGATCTCCCCCGCCCGGAGCAGCGCGGCCTCGTAACTGTCAAAGACGCCGCCAAACGTGCGCTCGCTTTCATCCATGTAGTGGAAGTTGTCGTCGATAAAGAGGGTGAACTTTTGTGTGGCGTTCATGGCATTCAGGCGGGTGAAGGGTTGCTCGCAAACTTCTCCGCGCTCAGTTCACGCTCGCCGTCCCAGCGGTAGGCAGTGAGCGTGTTGTCGGCGAAGGCACCGCTGTAGTCGAGGCAGGCGATGTTGCGGGCTAGAGGCTCGCGTTTCCGCTCTGGCGGCAGCCAGTAATGGCCGAAGAAGACCGGCGGCTCGTACGCGCCATAGTTCGGAATGCGGCGCAGATCGTGCGGCGCGGCATCACCAGGCACGTCAAAGGGCTCCGGCATGGCAAGATGGCAGACACGGGCTTTCCCCGGCAGATCCCACCACCTCACGCGCACAGTGCGGCGTGCGATGCCTTCCTTGTCGTGGAAAACATGGCCTTTCGGCAGCGCCAGCTCGGGGCCTTTGAGGATGTTTTCCACCGCATGATGCTCCGGCGTGCCTTTGGCAGCGCTGAGATGGAGAAATCCGTCATCCGCGATGCTTTTGCCGTTGATGTGGCCGATGCGCTTCGCATCCCAGCAGGCGTGGACGGCGCGCAGACCACCGAGATCGAGCCACATGGGCAGGCGGCGCATCCAAGCCTTCCACTCTTCCCATTCGTCACCGAAACCCGCGAACTGGCGCTTCGTCTCCAACTGTCCGCCGTGATTCTTCTTCTCAGGGTGGAGAAAGCCGCCTTTGCCATCCGGCGTCTCGGCGCAGACGGCATTGTATTCGTGGTTTCCCATGATGGCGAGCGCGTCACTGGCATCGACCATGCCGCGCACGGTGTGCAACACCTCGCGAATGGCAGGGCCACGGTCGATGTAGTCGCCGAGGAAGATGACTTTCCGGCCTTCTGGATGGCGGAAGGTGCCGCCGTGCTTCGCGTAGCCGAGGTGGTGCAGGAGCGCCAGCAGCTTGCCGTGCTGGCCGTGGATGTCGCCGATCAGGTCGTAGGGTTGCGTTTTCATGACACCGGCATTCTCCATCAAGTCGTCGATTGCAAAATATCGGTGAATGCAGGATTACTGACTCCACAGTCATGTTTGAGCATCTCTTCTCCAAAGGCGGCCTGTCGCTCGACCGGTTGCGCGGATTCATGCAAATGGCTGAGGCGGGCAGCATCGCCAGGGCCGCGCCGGGCGATACCAACCGCCAGAGCCAGATCAGCCGCCAGATTCGCGAGCTGGAGCAGTTTTTCGGCGCGGAACTGACCCGGCGAAAAGGCAAGACGCTCTCGCTTTCCGCTGCTGGAGAGCGTCTGGCGCTGCTGATCCGCGAGCAATTGCAGGACTTGGAGGATTTTCGCAAAGAGCAGGCCGGGCTGCCGAAGTCCTTCGTGATCGGCGCGGGTGCCAGCGTGCTGGAATGGCTGCTGGTGCCCGCCCTGCCGGCCATCAGCCGTCATCTGGGCGGTGCCACGCTGCTGACAGAGGCGCATCGCAGCCGCAGCCTCGGTGACGCGGTGCAGGACGGGCGTGTCGATCTGGCGATCATCCGGCAAAACGCCGTGCCGGCGGGCACCAACACGGCGCTGGTGATGAAAATGCGTTTCCACCTCTGCATCCCGCGCACATTGCTGAAGCGCGACACCACAGAACGCGATGCCGCCAGCCCCGCACTCTGGCAGATGCTTCCTTTTGCCGCCGGGCGCGATGGCGGCCAGACAGACACTGCGATCCGCGAGGCGATGCGCTCCGCAGGCGTGGATTTCCACCCGCGTTTTGAATGCGGCTCCATGCTTCAGGTGCGGCAGCTCGTGGGACTCGGAGCCTGCGCGGGAATCCTGCCCACACTCGGCATTCGCGGCCTGGATGAGCGACGCGTGCTCATCACGCCCTTCGCTCCGCTGCGGGATTTTGGCCGCGCTCTCGTCCTATATTGGAATCCGCGTCAGATGCGCCGCCGTGGCGTGGAAACGGCGGATTTGAAACGTCTGGCCTCTCTCATCGCGGCCCAAACTGGTCCCACAGCAGCTTGATCACCATCGCGAATACCACGCAGATGAAAATGACGCGGATGAAGGGCGCGCCATGCTTGATGGCCATCTGTGCGCCCAGCCTGCCGCCGATGAGCTGACCGGCGATCATCGCCGCGGCGATGGGGTAGTTCACGCGGGCTGTGATGACGAACACAAGCAGCGAGGCGAGATTGCTCGTGAGGTTCACCACCTTCGTAAAAGCCGTGGCACGCGTGAGATCGAGACCGAGCAGTGAGATGCACGCCAGCGCCCAGAATGTGCCTGTTCCAGGGCCGAAAAAGCCGTCGTAAAAGCCGAGCGTGCCGCCCACGAGGCACGCGAAGGCCGAGAGCCCCAGCCGCGCCCTCGCCGCCGCCTTCCCGAGGCCCGGGCTCAGCAGCACATACACGGCGATGGCCAGCAGCATCCAGGGTACGATTTGTTTCAGCACCTCATTGCTCACCCGCGTGACCGTCCAGGTGCCGAGACAGGCGAAAACGAAGGTGACGAGCACGGTGAGGCGCACCTGCGGCCAGGAGACGAGGCCCGCCTTCGCATACTTCCGCACTGCCATGAGCGTGCCCCATGTCGATTGCATCTTGTTCGTGCCCAGCGCCATCTGTGGTGGCAACCCCGCAGCGAGCAAAGCCGGCACCGAGATCAATCCGCCGCCACCCGCGATGGCGTCGATGAAGCCCGCGCTCAAACCGGCGAAGAACAGCAGCGTGATGACCTCCCAGGACATGCCGCGCATTACCCGAGGAAGCAAACCGCCTCAATCAAGAACGTCATCACCAAAAAAAGCGAGGCGTCGGCGGGACCGGTAAAAGAACAAGCTCCTGGAAGCGGATGCCTCCAGGAGCTTGAAGTGGGATCGATGAATCCGCTGATGTGGCTCAGTAGTCCGGGCCGCTGCCGCCATCGGTGCCGCCGTGACCGCCTTCGAGACCCTGGCCGGTCAGCACGCGGGGTTTCGCACGGGCGGTGATGCCGGTCTGCTGGCCTTCACCGACAGGGCGCACCTGATTGGCGCCGGAATGGCGGGTGACGGTGTAGCTCGTGCTGCCGCTGCTTGAGGGCTTGCCTTCCGCAAACTGGCGCAGGAGGTCGAGGGGCATGAGGCCGGTGACTTCACCCACACTGGGGCCTTTGGGGCCGCCGAGCGAGCCGCCTTCGGAGGGACTGCGGTCAGTGCCGCGGCGGCCTGGAGTGAAATACTCCGTGGTGTCGGAGGTGACCCTGCCGCTGCCATCGCGGGTCACGATGTGCTGCTTGCCGCCAGCATGAACGCTGTCCGTTCTTGTCCAAAGCACAGCACCCGAGCTGTCACGGCGGGTCACAATCAGGGTGTCCGTGTTGCCGTCGTTGCTGTGAGTGGTGGTCGAGGTGCCCGAGCCATCGCTGAATTCGGTGACCTCCACCTCCGTGCTATCGCCGTCGCGTGTGGTGGCGGTGGTGCTGGCAGTGACATCGCCGTTTTCGTGCGTGGTGGATTGCACCGGCGTGCTGGTGCCATCGCGTCCCGAGGCGGTGGACACTTCGCTCTCCAGAACGCGGTCGCCTGTCCGGCTCAGGCCGGTCGTTGCGTTGCCCTTGCGGCTGTTGCTGAAGCCGCCGCGAATGTCGCGCGGCTTGGCGGTGGAAAAGCGGTCGAGCGGATTGTTCACCTTGCCGCCATCATATTCAGAACCGCCGCCAAACGGATCGCGCACACGGTCCTGGCTGCCCGGTCCGGCGTTGCCGGGTTGGTGAAACACATCACCAAAACCTTCCACGCAGCCGAACGAGGCACGAAGGGACTCCAGTGACTGAAGACCGCTCGCGATCTGGCGGCCGGCTTCCAGGCTTGCGGCGAGTTTCGGATCAATGCCGCCCACAGGGTTGGGAGAAGTGCTGCGGCTGCCAGGCGATGGATTGCGAGTCACCGTGGCCGGCTTGGGCACGTTTTGCGTTGCGGGCTTGTTCGTGGTCACGACCGGGCTGGAACTGCGTTTGACCGTGCTCGGGCGCGGCGGGGGAGGAGGCTGGCTGGCATTCATGACCAGCGGCAGCAGGCTGCGGGCGATGCCGATGGCTTGGCCGGCGCTGAAGGAGCGGGACGAGCCACCACCGGAAAAGGACGGAGCGGAACGCGGCGCAGGGGCGCTCTGGGCGGACTTGAAGCCGTTGAAGTTCGGCTTTTCAGCGTTCGCGGTGGCGCTGACGGCCAGGGCGAGGAGGAAGGTGAGTTTCGTTTTCATGGGATGACTTGGTTTGAGTTCTTGCGACCGCATAGAGGGCCGCGTCATCCCCTGTCTGGCAGGGCATCGGCGGATGTTACATGTTCCGCGAAAATAATTTCTCCCTGCCTAAAAAGCTGCCCGCAGCGCGTCCATCTCCTCCTGAATGGCCTGCTCCGTCGGATCGGTCAGCGTGTCAGCCACGGTCTCTCGCAACACCTCCGCAAAACGCTTCCGCAGCCGGTGCAAGGTCACCCGCAGTGCCTCGGGCGTCAGTCGCAGCCGCTTCGCGGCCTCCTCCTGCGTGATCGTTGCCTCGCCGCCGAGCGGGGCCAGCAGCGGACGCAGCGTCTCAAACGTTTCGCCTTTGCCAGCGGCTTTTTGTTCTTTGGCGAGACGTTGCATCGCGGCTTCGAGCAGCGCGAGGGCACAGCCCTTCTCAAAATGACGCTCGGGCGTGTCATCGTCAGCGCCCGCGGCCTCAAAGCCATCCTCCTCGGCCATTACGTCGAGCGAGAACAGCTCATTGCCACCGCCGCGCTTCTCCGCCTGCGCCTTGCGCCACTCGCCGCGCTGCCAGCGTTGCAGCGCACCGAGCAGAAAGCTGCGCATGCGACCCGTTTCTGCCTGCGCCTTGGCAAACAGGTCTTCTTCGAGCAGTGACAGAAAAAATCCCTGTGCTGCATCCTGCGCTTCCGACACGCTGAGGCCACGACGCCGCAGAAATCCGTAGATTGGCCTCCAGTAGAGGCCGCACAGCTCCTCCAACGCGGCGCGTTTGCGCTTTGGGTCCGCCGCAGCACGCGCGCCGGCCACGAGACTCCAGCGGGTGGCAGGAAAGGCGGCGTTCGAGGCGGAGGTCATGTCAGAACGATAAACGGAGGCCGTGGAAACGACAATCTCCGCGAGAGTCCTTTCTTGTCAGTCCTTCACCAAGCCCGTAGCTTTCCACCAAACTCAACCCACCCCGGCCTCCATGATCGAAATCCTCATCGGCCTTCTCATTCCCGTGCTCATCGTGGGTGCGGTCATTGCGCTGTTCGTGAAACGCGGCCTGCAGTTTCGCGAATTGTGCGAGCATGGCGTCGAAACCACCGGCCAGGTGGTCGGCAAGCGCTCGGTGAAGGCCGGCCCCTCAACTTCGCGACGACAGAAGCTGGTGTATCGCTACACGGACAGCGTCGGAGTCGCCCACGAGCACACATCCGTCGTCACCTGGGATGTTTACAGCCGCCATGATGAGGGATCGGCGATTGAAGTCGTCTATTCCTCGAAAAATCCAGCCGTCAGCGCCCCGAAATACCTCGTGGACCAGGCGCGCTCCGCGTTGGGGAGATGATTTCGTGTAACGTCCCGCCACGCACCGCCAGAAAGCCTGTCGAACCACCTGTTCACCTCATGAAACTCACCTCCATCATTCTCATCGCGCTCGCCGCCACCTCTTTCGCGCAGCAGAAGCTCGTGCCCACCAAAGACGCGCCGAACACCAAGGACTATCCCGGCATGCCGCGCTACGAAGGCAGCACCATCGTGCTGCAATCGGAGCAAAAATTCGGCGAGCTGGGCCTGCAAATCGGCGGTCTTAGTTCTCCCGTCTCCACCGATCCCAAAGAAGTGCGCAAAGTTGAAGGCCGCACGCATCGCAGCACCTACCTCTATTTGAACCTCGGCTCCGGCAAGCGCAGCACGCTCGAGATCGCGCGAAACTACGAGATGGCCTTCAAAGACGCCGGCTTCACCGGCATCTGGAGCGGCGGCGACAAAGAAATCCGCAACGGCCCGCCCCGCGCCTACTACGGCGTGCCGGAGCTCGACCACCAGCTCATGACCACCGGCTTGAAGGAGCGCCGCTACTTCTGCATGGAAAAAAGCGGCCTCTTCGCCGCCGTGTTCATCGCCGCGCGTTCGTGGGATCATCCCATGCTGCCCAGCTCCGAGGCGAATCCGTGGAAGCAAAACGTCACCATCCCGCAGGACGCCGTCGTCATCCAGGTCGATGTCGTGAACACACGCCCGATGGAGGAAAAGATGGTGCACCTCTCCGCCGCTGAAATGCAGAAATCCATCTCCTCCAGCGGCAAGGTCGCCATCTACGGCATCCTCTTCGACTTTAACAAAGCCGACATCAAACCCGAGTCCGCCCCCACGCTCGCTGAGATGGCCGCGCTGCTCAAAGCCGAGCCCAACCTGAAAGTCCTCGTCGTCGGCCACACCGACAACGTCGGCACCTTCGAATTCAACGAAGACCTCTCCAAACGCCGCGCCAAAGCCGTCGTCGCCGAACTCGCCGCCAAACACGGCATCGCCGCCGAACGCATGCTGCCCCTCGGTGCCAGCTTCATGGCCCCCGTGACGACGAACAGCACGGAGGAAGGAAGGGCGCTGAATCGTCGCGTGGAGTTGGTAGCTCGATAAAATCACGAATGTCGAATTCCCGAATGACGAAATAATGCCGAAGCTCGAATGACGAATCAGACTCGCACGGAGCTTCGACATTCGGGCTTCTTTCGTCATTCGGACTTACTCATTCGTCATTTACCCGCTCCGCATGCCCGCAAAGCCACCATCGCTGATCATAGGTCTCGATCCCGCCGCCCTCTTCGGCCTCAGCGCCGCGGAGACACCGGCGGGCATCGAATGGGAGCCGCCGCCGGTCGAAGAAGCCTCAAAGCTCTTCCCGCAATGGAAAGTGATCCGTCTGCTCGGACGCGGCGGCATGGGCGCGGTGTATGAAATGCATCAGCCGGAGCTGGATCGGACGGTGGCGGTCAAACTGCTGCCCATCGAGGCCAGCAGCGACGAGCATCTCGTCGAACGCTTCCGCCGCGAGGCACGCACCCTCGCGAAACTGCGCCATCCAGGCATCGTGGCGCTGCTGGAGAGCGGCATCACACCGGCGGGTCATTTGTTCTTCGTCATGGAGCATGTGAGCGGCAGTCCTCTCAGCCAGTGGATCGCCGAAGGGCGGCTCGATGTGCCCAAGGCCATCGAAATCGTGCGCCAGGTGTGCGAGGCACTCGCCTACGCGCATGCGCAGGGCGTCATCCATCGCGACATCAAGCCATCGAACATCCTCATCGATCAAAACGATCGCGCGAAGGTCGCCGACTTCGGTCTCGCACGACTCGATCAGGCGGAAACGACCAGCGGAGCGATCAGCATGTCCCGCACCGGCCAGTTCATGGGCACGCCCGCGTATGCCGCGCCCGAGCAGGTCAAAGACGCCGCCCATGTCGATCACCGCGCGGACATTTATGCCCTCGGCGTGCTGCTTTATGAGATGCTCACCGGCGATCTCCCGCGCGGCGTTTTCCAACCGCCCTCCGCCAAAGCCCGCACCGGCCCGCATCTCGATGACGTCGTGCGCCGCGCGATGCAGGAACGGCCTGAAGACCGCTACCAAGCCGCCGCTGAGCTACAGAAGGACATTTCGCGAAATGAGAAGCGCCGCAAAGTTTGGCTACTGCTGCTCATCATCGCGATCACCGCCGCCGCGGTGATTTGGGCGCTTCAGAATAGGATTGATAAGACCGATCCGTCCGATCAGACCGAAATAAAAGCCGTGGCGCAAGCGCCGCCGGCAATCATCCCAGAGCCAGAAAAGCTCGAAGCGCCTCCGCCAACGCCTCCCGCGCCACCTCCCCTTCCCGCTCCGACCATCCACGTTTGGTCCATCGATCCCGTCTCTCCGGCTCTCCAGCCGCCGACCACGCTCACGCAGCAGCCTTGGAAAGACGCCGTGCTCACCGCGACGGGCGGCGCGGTGCTGCTCACCGATGGCCGCGTTCTCACCTGGGATGAAAAAACGCCGAATGAAGCCCCCAAGCAGGTCGGAACCGCCGTTTCGCTCGCCAGCGCCGAAAACGAGCTTTTCACGCTCGATACCGAAAACCGCCTGCATCGCCGTGGCGACAAAAAAACGCTCACCGAGGGCCTGAAGGCCGTTTTTTCATCCGCACGGCCCGGGACGCTCCTCGCGCTCAATCACTCTGGCGAGCCCGTCACCATCGAAACCGCCACCGGAGCCACTCACCCGCTTCCGAAGCCTTCGGATGGCCCGATTCAACGTCTCGCCATGTCCTCCAAAGGCGAAGTGTGGTGCCTTCTGCAAAGCGGAGCGCTTCTCCAACTCGCGAACAACACCTTCACGCCCGCTCCGCCGCCCAATCAGCTCAGCGATTTCCAACTCGGCAACGGCGCGATGCTTCTCATCGAACCCAACGGCCGCTGCACGCTTTCCGGCGAAAAAATCCCCGACAGTCCACAACGCTTCCGCCTGCCCGCCGGCGCCAAAAACATCCGTCTCGGCCCGCAAACACGCCTGGCCGCGTGGTGATCACGCCGATGCCTCGCCGCGCGGCGTCTGACACTTCCAGCACAGCTCAAACTCCGCCGGACTCACCTCCCCGCAACCCGCGCAGTTCCATTCCTCGATGCTGGGAGGCGTTTGATCATGATGCGGCCGCAGCAGCGCCATCGCCGCGTCGTAATCGTCATCGTTCACCACGCACAGGCATGGCTGGCACGGCGCGATGAGCACATTGATGAGCTGGGCGGTGTGCTCGTTGCGGATGAAGCTGGCGATGCCGGCCTCATCCAGCACCGACTTATAAAAGCCGAGCCGCGTCCAATCCAGGCTGGTGAGGAGTTCTCTCATGATTTGCGGCCGAGGATGCGGTCCATCGAGTCGGAGGTCTGCCAGATCAGCGCCTCGGGGTAATGGGCATAGGGGTGGAAGTATTCGAAGGTGAGGAAGCCTTTGTAGCCGGTTCCGGCGAGGGCGTCGGTGACGGCAGGCCAGTTTGTGGTGCCGTCGAGCAGCGGGCGGAAGGTTTCGAGGCTGAAGTCGGTGCCTTTTTTGGTGAACTCCTTCAAATGGACGTTCTTCGTGCGGTTGCCGAGCACTTTGGCCCAGTGCTCGGGGAACTGGAACATGCTGATGTTCCCCGTGTCGAAATGTACGCGCACCTGCTCGCTGCCAAAGCTGTCCACGAAGGCGTTCATCTCCATCGGCGTCATGAGGTAGCCGTTGAAGAAGATGTTTTCGATGTTGAGGCAGACTTTGAGTTTCTCCGCCTGCTTCGCGAGCTGCCCCACGGCCTCGCGGGCACGCGCATCGCACACATCATTGGCGACAGGCTCGTGATCCGTGCGCCACGGAATGTGGACGGCTCCCGGCACGACAAGCACATTCTCCACGCCGAGGTCGTGCGCCGCTTGCGCGATCTTTCCGGCGAGTTCGATGCCTTGGGCTCGCTTGGCAGGATCGTTGCTCGTGAGCGGATACGGCCAGAAGAGGAAGGAGCACAGGCCGCTGATCTGGATGCCGATCTCGTCGGCCATCTTGCGGATCTTCACATAATCGGCGGTGCCGTGCTTCGGCGAGAGGTCGTTGTCGAGATCGTAGTTCAGCTCGATGCCGTCGAATCCGGCGTCCTTGGCGAGCTGCAGGCACTCGCGCAGCGTCATGCGCTCCGGATACGGAAACGCCCAGAGGTTGATCGACTTGTGCATGTCGTATTTCTTCGTCGAACCGCGGCGTGCGTCCGGGACTGTGGGCGGGGCGGCCTTTGCAGGCTCAAAAGCGAGCGAGCTGAGTCCGATGGAGGCAATGGTAGCCTTCAGGGCATCACGACGGGAAAGCGAGTCATGCGGAGGATTCATGCGGTGATGCAATCAGAACGCGCGAAGGCTGGCAAGAGGGAAGAAGGTGGAAGATAAACAAGCCGTTGACTGAACTCCTCGACCGAGCTGTTTGAAGACCACCGAACTCATGAAAGGCAGCATCTCTGACAAGCTCATCAAAATCATCGAAGACATTGATGAAAGGGGCAATGCGAGCCTCACACGTCTCACCGTGCTGAAAGAGTGGTTCGAGAAGCCAGGCAGGCTGGTGCCGTTCGCAGTTTGGATCGCCCGGCGCAGCGCCGCCAGGAAGGGCAGGACGAAGGGCGAGGCCGGGAAGATGCTGGACGAGGCACGGGCCTTGGCCGGCCAGGGCTGCGGGAAGGAAAAAGTCAGTCCGAATCTGGACAAAAGAGCTTTGGAAAACCTGTACGAGCGCATGCGGGACTTCCAAAGCGAACACCGCAAACAGCAATGGGCGGTCGTTCGCACAATCAAGAACTGGAATCTTCTCCTCGTGGAAAAAGCCTTCGCCATCGTGCTCTGGTATCCGGACTCACCTGTTCATGGCTACGAACTTGCGGTGGCTTTCGCCAAAAATCATGCCCCCAAGCATGGGGACGGCCTGAACGGTCCCAGCCGGACGAAGATCATGGAGATGCTCAGTTTGATCCAGGTCGTGGAAGTCATGAGGAGCTTGGCTGAGTCTTCGCTTGCCATCTTCGCAGGCGTCCGCA
Organism: Verrucomicrobiaceae bacterium; assembly: GCA_016795375.1. Taxonomy (GTDB): domain Bacteria; phylum Verrucomicrobiota; class Verrucomicrobiia; order Verrucomicrobiales; family Verrucomicrobiaceae; genus Prosthecobacter. The sequence goes on along the minus strand of JAEUHJ010000024.1, from coordinate 15,425 downwards.
CCACCGGCTCTTGTTGTTTCCATCCCCGGCACTGCGGCCGGTCAAGAACAGGAGGGCGATGATTTCCCAACTCATGGTTTTGCCCGTCAAGCTGGAGAATGCCGGAGGTGTCAATTGCTGATGAGGCGCGGGCAATGCGGGCAAAATGGAGTCCTTTCCCGGCGGATTTCCCGGAGGCTGCATTGGCCGCGCAAACTCCAGGTGCAAGAGATCCGGCGGGACACGAGTAATGATCCGCCCGCAATCACCGCACCATCCACGAACATGCACACCGCATCCTCACGCCGTCACTTCATCCAGGCCGCCGTCGCCGGCGTCGCGCCCCCCTTCATCCTGCCTTCCCGCGTCTGGAGCGCCGAGACCGCTCCGGGCGGGCGTCTCACGCTCGGCTTCATCGGCAATGGCAAGATGAACAGCGGTCATCTCAACAGCTTCCTCGGCCGCAAAGAGGTGCAGGTCGTCGCCGTGTGCGACGTGGACACGAACCGTCGCGAAAACGCGAAGAAGACCGTCATTGAACGCTACTCGAAGGACAAGGAGACCGCGTTCAAAGGCTGCGAGGCCTACAACGACTTCCGTGAGCTGCTCGCCCGCAAGGACATCGACGCTGTCGTCATCGCCACGCCCGACCACTGGCACGCCATCATCGCCATCGCCGCGCTGAACGCCGGCAAGGACGTGTATTGCGAAAAACCGCTCACCCACAATGTCCATGAGGCGCTCGCGCTCATCGACGCCACGCGCAGCAACAACAAAGTCCTCCAGACCGGATCGCAGCAGCGTTCCAGCAAGGAATTCCGCGTCGCCTGCGAGCTCGTGCGCAACGGTGTCATCGGCAAAATCCAACGTGTCGAGACGCAGTTCGGCTCCCCTGCCAAACCGAACGCGAACAAGGAGGAGCCGATGGAGCCGGGTCTCGACTGGAACCTGTGGTGCGGGCCGGCTCCGCTGGCCCCTTACAGCAGCATCCTCAGTCCGCGTGGCGTCCACAATCACTTTCCCGCCTGGCGCAACACACGCGAGTACGGCGGCGGCATGGTCACTGACTGGGGCGCGCATCACGTTGACATCGCCCAGTGGGGGCTTGGTGAGGATGAAAAAGGCCCGGTCGAGATCATCGCGCCTGAAAAGCATGATGAGGCCACGCAGGGAGCGAAGCTCATCTACGCCAGCGGCATTCCTCTCACTCACGTCAACAACGGCTTCGGCGTCTCCTTCCACGGCGAGGGCGGCGAGGTCCATGTCAATCGCGGCAAGTTCAAGCTCGTCATGGGCGGCAAGGTCGTGCATGAATTCCTCGGCAAGGACACCAAAGGCACCAGCCTCGACCGCGAGGTCGTCATGGCGGAGCGCACCTTCCTCACTGACGCGAAAGTGAAGCTCTACAACTCCCCCAATCATCACCAGGACTGGCTGGATTGCATCAAGACCCGTGAGAAGCCCATCTGCGATGTCGCCATCGGCGCAGGGACCGTCATCTCCTGCCATCTGATGAACCAGGCCTACTACCACGGCGGCACGCAGAAGTGGGATCCGCTGAAGCATGCGTACCTCAGCGGCGGAGACGCTTCCTGGCTCACCCGTGATTACCGCGGCGCCTGGAAGGTCTGATCCGGCGCACGGGCGCCCTCGTCCGCATCCAGTTCCGCAAAGGCGGCCTCGCAAGGGGCCGCCTTTTCATTTCGCCTCCCGCTTCACCACCACGCTGCCGTCCTTCACCGTGTCCGGAGGATGCAGCAGCACCTCGTCGCCGGATTTGAGTCCCTCCAGCACCTGCGTGAGACTGCCATCCGTGCGCCCGGCCTTCACCGCCACCGCCTTCACATGGCCAGCATCAAAGAGAAACGTCTTCCACTCGCTGCCTTCGCGGAACAAAGCCCCCGCAGGTACCAGCAGCGTGTCATCGCTGTGCCAGACCGCCACGCGTATCTCCACGCGATAGCGGTCTCCCAGTGTCTTCAGCGCGGTGGCCTTCCCCACGAAATCGCTCAGCACCAGCACGCGCTGCTCCTCCACACCGAGCGCGGACACCTTTGTGAAGGCGGCGGGTTCCACACGACGCACGCGCGCCTTCAGCGGGCTGTCGCCACCCCATTGCTCCACGGTCACCTCCGCGCCGGGCTGGATGACCACGGCGTCGCGGGAAAGAATTTCCGCCTCGATCTCCAGGTCGGCCGGGTCTCCGACTTCAAGAACCGGCGTGCCGGGCGTGACAATCGTCGCGCTTTCCTGCTGCACGCGCAGCACGAGGCCGCTCACGGGCGAGAACACATTGACGTCCGCCCCGCCTCCGTCCGGCTTTCCGGCTTGCAGCAGGGCCGCTTTCGCCTGCGCCAGCTCGTAGTCCGCCACTTGCAGCGCGAATTCCGCCGCGCGCACCTCGCGCGCCTTCATTTCCGCCTCGCGCTCAAACGTGTCGCGATCCGTGGCGCTGATCGTGCCTTTGTCCGTGTTGTTTCTGACGCGGTCCCAATTCGCCAGCGCGTATTTCAGCGCCGTGCGCGCCATCTCGATGGTCTCAGCCGCGCGGCTGCGGGCCGCAGCCGCGCCGTCCACCCGGGCCTGTGCCTGGGCGCGCGCACGTGTGTCGAGCAGCGGTGCCAGCCCCGGCTCGATGCGTGTGAGCACCGTCCTGCCCGCCTCCACCTTGTCTCCCGGCTTCAAGGTCACGCGCTGCATGCTGCCGGCCACCGGCGCGGCGACTATGTAGCGGTTGCGGATGCGGGTCCGGCCCTCCTCGGACACATCGACGGTCAGCGGCCCGTGTGTGACGACGCCCGTCTCCACTTCGACGGGCCGTGGCTGCAGCGCGTAGAAAACCACGGCCGCCAGTCCTGCGACGATCAGCCAGGTGAGGAGCTTCCGCGCCAGCCCCCGTCGTGCCGATGGACGTTTTGCCTCCCACGGCGGCGTGGAGACATGGACGGTTTCATTCCTGGCTTCAGACATGGGGGCGCAAGGCCCATCATGCACGGCCTTTGCGTCGCGGCAGGTGATTTTTGCTTGTTGCATTCGCGCCTCCCTGCTCAAATCCAGGTTGTCACCTCGAACTGAGAAACCCGAACCAGGAACCGCCTCCCATGCCTCACGTCCAGACCAACGGAATCAAGATGTTTTACCAGGAGCGCGGCGCCGGCGATCCGCTCGTCTGCATCATGGGTGTCACCGCTCCCGGCGGCGTGTGGGACGCGCATGCGCAGGCGTGGGAGAAGCACTTCCGCTGCATCCTCGGCGACAACCGCGGCGTGGGCGAGACCGACAAGCCCGTCGGCCCCTACACCACCGCGATGATGGCCGACGATTACGCCGGCCTGATGGACGCGCTCGGCATCGCCAAGGCCCGCGTCGTCGGCTGCTCGCTCGGCAGCGTCATCGCCCAGCAGCTCGCGTTGCGTCATCCGCAGAAGGTGAAAAGCATGATCCTCATGTGTACCTGGGCGCGGCAGGACCGTTTCGGCCTCTACACCTGGCAGCATCTGCAAAAGTGCAAGGCCACCATGCGTCCCGAGGACTTCATGCACTATGTGCAGATGCTCATCTTCACCAAGCCCTGGTTCGACAACGACGACTGCTGGAACAACATGCAGCAAGGCCTCAAAGACGCCGCCACCAATCCCGCGCCGCAGCCCGTTCATGCCATGGAGGCCCAGGGCGCCGCCGCCGTCACGCACAACACACTCAACGATCTCAAGAAGGTGAAGTGCCCCACGCTCGTCATCGGCGGCAAGGACGACGCCTTCACTCCGCAATGGATGAGCAAGGAAGTCGCCGCGGCCATCCCAGGCGCCGAGCTGCACCTCTACGACAACGCCGGCCACGCCTTCCACTGGGAACAGATGGGTGATTTCAATCCGCGCACCACAGAGTGGCTGCTGAAGCATTGACCGGCGCCCCCCCCCTTGCGGGTTTCGGATCCTTGGTCTCAAGTCTCCTGCGCCTTCGCAGGCGATGGGCCGCGTGAGGCTCTTTTGCCCGGTGCCGGGCGGTGTTTGAAAACAAGTTGCCAGCACTCACGCGACTGCTAACGCTCAAAACACCCAGCTATGATTGTCGCACCCAAAATCCGTGGATTCATCTGTACCACCGCTCATCCCGCCGGCTGCGCGAGGCATGTCGCAGACCAGATCGCCGTCGTGAAAAACCGCGGTCCCGTCGCCAACGGGCCGAAGAAGGTGCTCGTGGTCGGCTCCTCCACCGGCTACGGCCTCGCCTCGCGCATCGCGGCGGCGTTTGGCTCGAACGCGGCGACGATCGGCGTGTTCTTTGAGAAACCGGGCGAGGCGGACCGCTGCGGCACCGCAGGCTGGTACAACTCCGTCGCATTCGAAAAAGAGGCCAGGGCCGCCGGATTGTACGCACGTTCGTTCAACGGCGACGCTTTTTCCGACGCGATGAAGGCGGAAGTCGTCGAGGCGGTCAAAAAGGATCTCGGCCAGGTGGATTGCGTCATTTACAGCCTCGCCTCGCCACGTCGCACGCACCCGAAGACGGGGGAGGTCTTCAAGTCCGTGCTCAAACCGACCGGCGGCGCGTCCTACACGAACAAAAACCTCAACACCGGCACCGGAGTGGTCAATGAAGTGACCATCGAGCCGGCGAACGACGACGAGGTCGCGCAGACCGTCGCCGTCATGGGCGGCGAGGACTGGGAAATGTGGATTGACGCGCTGCAAAGCGCCGGAGTGCTCGCCAATGGCGTGCAAACCGTCGCCTACAGCTACATCGGACCGGAAGTGACCTGGCCGATTTACAAGAACGGCACCATCGGCCGCGCGAAGGAAGATCTCGAACGCGCGCAGCGTGCGCTCGATGCCAGGCTCGCCCCGCTGAAGGGCAAGGCGTGGGTCTCGGTGAACAAGGCGCTCGTCACGCAGGCCAGTTCCGCGATTCCGGTCGTGCCGCTTTACATCTCGCTGCTCTACAAGGTGATGAAGGCCGGTGGCACGCACGAGGATTGCATCGAGCAGATGGACCGTCTGTTCCGCGAACGCCTCTACAACGGCGATCCGCAGCCGGATGAGGCCGGTCGCATCCGCGTCGATGACTGGGAGATGGCGCCGGAGGTGCAGCAGCTCGTCGATGAACGCTGGAAGCAGGTGAACACGGAAAACTTCCCGCAGCTCGGTGATTTTGAAGGCTACCAGTCCAGCTTCCTGCGGCTGTTTGGCTTCGGCCTCGAAGGTGTCGATTACAACGCGGATGTTGATACCGGCGTCGGCGTGCCTTCGCTGGCTTGACCCGCCCGTTCAGCTTGCCCCGCTGCCGCGAAGGACGGCGGGCAGGGTTTGCGCGAGAATCTTCAAATCGAGCATCAGCGACCAGTTGTCGATGTACTTGAGGTCGAGCGCGACCCACTCCTCGAAGCTCCTGATGCCGTTGCGGCCCGTGACCTGCCACAGGCAGGTGAGGCCCGGCTTCACGCTGAGACGGCGGCGCTGCGCATGTTTTTCGATGCACTGAATCTCATAGACGGGCAGGGGGCGCGGGCCGACGAGGCTCATCTCGCCGCGCAGCACGTTGATGAGCTGCGGCAGCTCATCGATGCTGGTGCGGCGCAGCCAGCGGCCGAAGGCGAAGACACGCGGGTCGTTGGTGATCTTGAAGACGGGGCCGTCCATCTCGTTGCCCGCCTCGAGCGTGGCGCGTTCCGACTCCGCGCCGGCGCGCATGGTGCGGAACTTCCACATGACGAAAGGTTTGCCGTAGAGTCCTGCGCGCTCCTGTTTGAAAAAAACCGGACCGCGTGAGCCGAGCCGGATGCCGATGACCGCCACGATCCACAACGGCAGCGAGAGTGTCAGCAGGGCGAGTGCGCCGACGCGATCGAAGATGCCTTTGAAAAGCAGCTCCCACGAGGCCTGCGGCGTGCTGTGAAACACGAGCATCAAACGGCCGCCGAGCACGTCGAAAGTCGGGCGCGCGATCGCGGTCTGGAAGAAATCGGCGGCGATCCATGCCTCGACACCTTCCGTCTCGCAGGCCTGCACGGCCTCCTCGATCTTGCTGAAATGCACATGTTGAGCGGCGAAGATCACGCGGCTGGTGGAATGCGCGTGCAGCGCGGCCACCAGGTCGGAAACCGGCCGCCGCATGATGTCGATACGGTCCACCACCTCGACCTCGGCGCTCTGTCCCGCGCTCATGCCTGCGAGGAAGGCGTCGATGTCGCCATGCTCCCCCGCGACGATCACACGTTCGCGGCCTTTACCGTGAATCCTCCGGCGGCGGATCATCTCACGCTGCCAGGCTTCGCGCAGCAGGAGTGAGAGCGCGCCCAGGGCCACCGAAAAAATGACCACGGCCCGGCTTTCCACCGACCACTTGAAGAACACCATGCAGACGGCGACGCACATGCCGATGATGACCAGCGCCTCCGTCAACTGGCGGATGGAATGCCCCGGGGATTTGTTCACGAGGTTCGAGTAAAAGCCGCGTGCCTCCAGGACGATGGGCGTGAATGGCGCGACGACGGCGATCACCCAGTAAAATTTCTCCAGCGGCGGAATCTCCACCGAGTCAGGGATGAACACGGGCACCAACTGCGAACGCAGGAAGTGTCCGAACCAAAGACAGAACGCCAGCAGGGCGCTGTCGAGCAGTTCGGTGAGCTGCAAATTGATTTCTTGCTTCCGGCCCAGCATAGTGGCGGCTGTGATTGCTTAAAATTTGTTTAAAACTGTTAAAATTATAGTCCACCTAGCCAATGGCACAACTCGTTTCCTCCAAAAACTTGCTCATGTCCTCCCGCCCCCTCGCGGTAGGAGTGATTTCCGATCCGGCGGCACTGGAGCACTTCGCCAGTCTTGATCCGGCCGCCCGTTCAGCTTTGTGCGATGTGGCGGAACTGCGGCTGGACTTGCTGAAGCTCTCGACGGCTGATTTGCGGGCGAAACTGGCTGAAAACACGGTTCCGCTGCTCCTGACCGCCCGCCATCCGGCGGAAGGTGGCCAGGGCTCGGAAGACGCCGCCGGACGTGCTGCCATGATCGAGCCTTTGATTGACCTCGCCGCGCTCATCGATCTCGAATTGCGCAGCGCCACGCAGATGCAGGGCACGATCCAGAAGGCGCGGGCCGTTGGTGTGCCGGTGATTGGTTCCTTCCACGATTTCCAGGCCACGCCCGCCGACGACGTGCTGCTCGGCGCGGTAAATTTCGGCCAGCAGGCCGGACTCGATGCCGTGAAGATCGCCACCTACATCAACACGCAGGACGATTTGACCCGTCTCATGAAACTGGCAGGCGGCACGCACCGCCTGCGGCTGTCCGTCATGGGCATGGGGCCGTGGGGGCGTGTTTCGCGTCTCGTGCTGGCAAAATGTGGCAGTTTGTTGAATTACGGCTTCATTGGAGCCTCGAACGCCCCCGGCCAGTGGCCTGCGGCGCGTTTGAAGGAACTGCTTTCCGAACTTTGAGATGATCACGCGCCATTTTCTGAGATTTCGCACCCGCTTCCTGTTCGCAGGATTTTGCATCGTCGCGGTCAGCGGCTGCATTGATGAAAAACGCGAGCAGCAGTTGCAATGGCGCGAGGAGGAGGCCGAGGCGAAGATCGCCGCCGCCTCGAAAATCCAGCGCGGGATCGCCGCCGAACGCCAGCTCATCGAAAAAGAGAAGGCCCAGCTCGTGGCGCGTGAGAACGCCGTGCAGGAGCTGAAAAAACGCCTGGAGACAGAACTCGCCGAGGAGACTGAGAAACTCAGGAAGGTCCGCCGCGAGGTCGAGATCAAAAACCTCCGCGGCGCGCTTCCCCACATCAATGCGGGACGTTGCATCGTCATTGATCCGGAGACGGACGACGTGTTGTTTGAAAAAAATCCGGACGACAAGGGCGCCATAGCCAGCACCACGAAGATCATGACCGGCCTGCTCATCGTCGAGGCCGGCGATCTCGACAAGATCGTCACCATCGAGCTCAGCGACACACAATGCGCCCCGGTACGCATCGGCCTGAAGGTCGGTGAGCAATACACCCGCCGTCAGCTCCTCACCGCGATGATGGTGAAAAGCTCCAACGACATCGCCCAGGCGCTCGCCCGTGACAACGCCGGCAGCGTCGCCGCCTTCGCGGCGAAAATGGACGAGCGCGCCAGGGCGCTCGGCCTGCAAAACACCCACTTCGTCAATCCGCACGGCCTGCCCTCCACCACCGACGAGAATCCTTACAGCACCGCGCGCGATCTCGCCTTCATCGCCAAGGCCGCCGACAAGCTGCCGGAAATCCGCAAAATCGTGAAGCTGCAAAGCTACAAGTTCGCCAGGCCAGGCGGCAAATCCATCGACCTGGCGAACACCAACCGCGTCCTGCGCAGCGCCAGTTACTGTGACGGCATGAAAACCGGCTACACCGAAGCCGCCGGTTATTGTTTGGTCGCCACCGGCCAGCGCAACGGTCGCCGCCGCATCGTGGTCGTGCTCAACGACACGAGTGATGGCGTGTGGCGTGACGCGCAAGCGTTGCTCGATTGGGCGCTGAAGGCGTGAAATAACATTCGCAGCTTGCGAGTTTCGTACCATCCCGGCATCATCACCGGCTCTCCCACCATGAAATCACTCGCCTTCTCCATCATCTCGTTGTGCCTGGCCGTTGTCAGCCTCGCTGAAGCCCCCAAAAATCTCGCCATCAGCCCGCAGCCCCGCGAGGGCGGCTGGGTGAAGCGCCACGAGTCCTTCAACGCGATCTCCCAAAAAGGCGAGGCGCAGTTGGTTTTCCTCGGTGACTCCATCACCCATGGGTGGGAAGGCAACGGCAAGGAGGTGTGGGCCAAAACTTGGGCTCCGCTGAAGGCTGCTAACTTCGGCATCGGCGGCGACCGCACCGAGCACATCATCTGGCGGCTCCAGCACGGCAACTTCGAGGGCTTGAAGCCGAAGCTCGTCGTCCTCATGATCGGCACCAACAACACCGGTCATCAAAACCGCCCGTCCAAGGAGCACGGCGGCGTCATTTACACCAGCAGCGCCGAACAGACTGCCGAGGGGGTGAAAATGATCCTCGACATCTTCGGCAAAAAGCTGCCGGAGACCAAGGTGCTGCTGCTCGGCATCTTCCCGCGCGGCGCGACGAAGGATGACAAGATGCGTCAGCAGAACATCGCCACGAACAACCTCATCTCCGGTTTCGCCGACGGCAGGCGCGTGTCCTACATGGACATCGGCAACATCTTCCTCCAGCCCGACGGCACCCTGCCGAAGGAAATCATGCCCGACCTGCTCCACCTCAACGTCAAAGGCTACCAGATGTGGGCCGACGCCATCGAGGGCAAGGTCAAGGAGCTCATGAAGTGAGGGTCAATCCCCGGTCAAGGAGTTGAGAAGTGCTCAAGGAGGACGCTGATACGACCCTTGATCAGCTTGACCTTTGACGACGAAACCATCCCCCGAACACCTGCATCTGAACACTCCGTTTTTTCTTCACACGCCATGAAGTTCCTCCTCCCGCTTCTTTTAGCCACCACTGCAGGTCACGCCCAGATCGCCACCCAGGCCACGCCGGTGGAGAAGATCAAGGTCGCGAAGGGTTTCAAAGTGGAGCTGCTCTACTCCGTGCCGAAGGAAACCGAGGGTTCATGGGTGGCGATGACGCAGGATGACAAAGGGCGCATGATTTGCAGCGACCAATATGGAGCGCTCTATCGCATCACACCGCCCGCCATCGGTGGCAGCCCGGGTGAGACGAAGATCGAGAAGCTCAGCATCGACTTCGGACACTGCCAGGGACTGCTTTATCACGCGGGAGCGCTCTACGGCGTGGTGAATGATGACGCCTATCAAGGACGCGGCCTTTACCGCTGCAAGGACACCAACGGCGATGATCAATTCGACGCCGTCGAGCTCCTACGTTCGTTTCCGGGCAAAGCGGGCGAGCACGGCCCGCACGGCGTCGTTGCCGCGCCGGATGGCAGGAGTCTCTATGTGGTGTGCGGCAATCAAACGCCGGAACCAAGTTGCGAAACCAGCCGCGTGCCGCGTCATTGGGCGGAGGACCGGCTTTTCCCGATGCTGCTGGGCCGTGGGTTCATGCGCGACGTGCTCGCTCCCGGCGGCTGGCTGGCGAAGACGGATCTCGACGGCAAAAAGTGGGAACTCGTCAACACCGGCACCCGCAACACCTACGACATCGCCATCAGCCGCCACGGCGATATCTTCGGCTTCGACGCCGACATGGAGTGGGACACCGGCATGCCGTGGTATCGCCCCACACGCGTGTGCTTCATGCAAAGCGGCGGCGAGTTCGGCTGGCGCACATGCAGCAAGAAATGGCCGGTGCGCTGGGAGGACAGCCTTCCCGCCGTTGTGGACATCGGCCCCGGCTCGCCGACTGGCGTCGCCTTCGGCTACGGCGCGAAGTTTCCCGCGAAATACCAGGACGCGCTCTACATCTGCGACTGGAGCTACGGCAAGATGTATGCCGTGCACCTCGCGCGAAACGGAGCTGGCTACACCGGCACCACCGAGGAGTTTATGAGTGCCTCGCCGCTGCCGCTGACGGACATTGAGGTCTCCAAGAAGGATGGAGCCGTGTATGTGAGCGTCGGCGGGCGCAAAGTGCAGAGCGGTCTGTATCGGGTGACGTATGTCGGTGGTGAATCCATTGAGGGGACCAAGGAATCCTCGTTGCAGGTTTATGCTGGAGCGGCTGAGCGCTTCAGTTGCGAACAATTTCACGGCAAACAAGACCCCAAAGCCATTGATTACTGCTGGGATCTCTTGGGGCACCAAGATCGTGGCGTTCGCTTCGCCGCACGCATTGCCATCGAGCATCAGCCCATGGCATCCTGGAAGGACAAGGCACTCGCCGAAGCCAATCCACGTGTTGCTATGACCGCGTTGATGGCGCTGGCACGCAGCAGCGGTGGAGACAAGACGCTGCTGAAGCCGATTCTCGACGCGTTGAGCAAGATCGACTTCAAATCGCTCAAGGGACTCGACCGCGTGACGCTGATCCGCGATTACATGCTCGCCTTCACGCGTCTCGGTGAGCCGGATGCGGCGACAAAGGCCGAATTGATCGCGAAGCTCAATCCGCTCTTCCCGACGAATGACACGGGGCTGAATCGCGACCTCGCCGAGGTGCTCGTTTTCCTCGGCGATGCCGGAATCGTCGCGAAAGCGGCTCCGCTGGTGAATGACTCGCCCACGCAGGAGGAGCAGATCGACTACGCTCGCATCCTGCGCTTCGCGAAGACGGGTTGGACGAAGGAGCTGCGGGCGGATTACTTTCGCTGGTTCCTGCGTGCCGCGAATTACAAGGGCGGGGCCTCATTTGACCTCTTCATCGGCGAAATCAAAAAGGACGCGCTCGGCACGATGAGCGAGGAAGAGAAGCTCGCGATCAAAGACGTGCTCGATGCCAAACCGGAGGCCAAAGCGCCGAGTTTCACCATAAAGCCGATGAACTTCGTCAAAGCGTGGACGGTCGCTGATCTCGAAAAATCGCTCGGTGTCGGTCTGGAGGGCAATCGCAACTTCCAGAACGGCCGGAACATGTTTGGAGCCGCGACGTGCTTTGCCTGCCATCGCTTCCAAAACGAAGGCGGAGCCATCGGACCCGATTTGACCTCCGTGGCGGGCAAATACAGCCCCCGTGACCTGCTGGAGCACATCCTGGAGCCGAGCAAAGAAATCAGCGACCAGTATGGCAGCACCGTTTTCACCAAAAAGGACGGCAGCATGGTCGTGGGCCGCATCGCGAACATGAAGGAGAACATCATGATGGTCTGCACGAACATGATGGACCCGAACAACTTCACCAACGTCGATGCACGTGACGTGGTGAAGACCGGGGAGAGCAAGATCAGCATGATGCCGCCCGGCCTGCTGTTCATGCTCAAGGAGGACGACATCCTCGACCTCATGGCTTACCTGCTCAGCAAAGGGAACCCGGATGACCCGATGTTCGTGAAGTGACTGGGATGCGGATGAACGCATCCCCGCCTTGAGAGGTCATCCCAGTTTCCATCCCTCACGCGGTTCACGTTTCAAGAAGCGGTTCGCGGCCTCGTTGTTGGTGATGCGCATGGCTTTGGCATCCCACACGATCCTGCCACCGGCGCGGTGGGCCACGTTGCCGAGATGGTTGGCCTCGGTGAGCGGTCCCGCGTAGCTGAAGGGGCTGCCGGTGGGCGTGCCGTTCCTGATGGCGGCGAGGAATTCAGCGTGATGGCCGGGGGAGTCGGCGATGAAGGGCTTCGGACGCTGGAAGTCTTTGAAATCGGCCTCGGGCAGCAGGACGTGCCTGCCGTAATCGGAGAGCAGCATGCCCTTGTCGCCCACGAAGAGCACGCCGCTGCCCCACTTGCTGATGAAGGGATCGTTCTTCCACACGTCCGGTTTGCTCGCGCCCTGATGCCAGTGGACCTTGCACGCGGGCATGTCGCCACGCGGCCCGTATTCATAAACAGCGTGCATCGAGGCCGGGGCGATCTCTGGATGCGGTTCAGGGCCAAAAGCCTCCACGCTGAGCGGCGCGTCGAGTTTCAGCGCCCAGAACGGCAGGTCATTCCAATGGCTGCCGAGGTCGGACATGGTGCCGTTGCCGAAATCCCACCAGCGATACCATTTCGGGCCGGGGAAATAGACGCTGTTGTAGGGGCGCATCGGCGCGGGGCCGATCCACAGATCCCAGTCGAGGAACGGCGGCGGCGTTTCGGCCACGGCGGGCCGTTCGGTCACAAAAACGATGTCGCCGTTCTTCTCCGCGTCCTCCTTGCTCTGCAAACCCCAGGCGCGCGACACGCAGACATGCGCCTCGGACACTTTGCCGATGGCGCCGCTTTGGATCAGCTCCACGACGCGGCGGTAGTTCGGCATGCCGTGGATCTGCGTGCCCATCTGCGTGACCACGCCCGCCTTCGCAGCGGCCTCGGTGATCAATCGTGCCTCGGCGACGTTGTGGGTGAGCGGCTTTTCGCAGTAAACCGGCTTCTTCATCAGCAGCGCGGGCAAGGTGGCATACGCGTGCGTGTGCTCCGTGGTGCTGATGACCACGGCGTCGATCTCGGAGGCGCTGAGCTCGTCGTAGAGCTTGCGGAAGTCCCGGAACTTCTTCGCGCCTTTGAATGCTTCGCCCGCACGATCGAGGTTCTCTCCATTCACATCGCAAAGCGCGACGACGTTCTCGCGTGGTTCGAGCGGAGGCGGTGGCTGGACATTGGGTTCGCCTTTCTTGGACTCTTTCTTCGGCTGATACATCGCCATGCCGGTCAGATCCTTGATGTTTCCCGCCCCGCGGCCGCCGACACCGATGAAGACGAGGTTGAGCTTGTCGTTCGGTGAACGTGAGCTGACGATGGCGGGAAAGCCGAACGCCGCGGCCGCAGTGGCGCTGCGGGCGAGGAATTGACGGCGGGAGGAAACGGGCTGGTTGGGACTCATGGTGTCATTACAACGTGCTTCGCGGCATGAGTTTCATGTTTCAGGTTCAAAGTTTCAAGCCGAGCGGGCATCGCGGCCAACTTGAAACCTGAAACTATAAACTTGGAACTTACTCAGCCTTCTTCTTGCCCTCGCCTTTGGCTTTGCGTGGCTCGTTGAGCGGCTTGTCGGGATCGTATTTGGGATTGCGTTCGGGAATCTGCGCGCCGGTGTCCTTGAGCCAGGCGTTGAGCTTGTCGCGGAGCTGCATGGCGCGGACGGAGTCATGCGGGGCGCGGTTGTCAGCCTCCCCCGCGTCGAGTTTGAGGTTGTAGAGCTCGACGTGGTTGTCCTCGTGGAACTGGACGAGTTTCCAGTCGCCTTCGCGGATCGCGCTGTAAGGCGTGGCGCTGCCAGGGTGATAATGCGGGTAGTGCCAGTAGATCGCCCCGCGCTTGAGCGTGCCGGTTTCAGTGAGCAGCGGCATGAGCGATTCGCCATCGACGATTTGCTTTTCCTTCAATGGCGTCTGCGTGGCTTCGAGCAGCGTTGGCACATGGTCGTAGGTGATGACCGGCACGTCGCAAGTGCTGCCTGGCTTCACTTTCGCAGGCCAGGAGACGATGAGCGGGATGTGGACGCCGCCCTCATACGCGCTGCCTTTGCCAAGGCGGGCGGGGCTGTTGTCCGTGGGGCCGCGTGACCAGCCCCGCTGGTTCACGGTGCCGCTGAGGCCGCCGTTGTCACTGGTGAAGATGAAGATCGTGTTCTGATCAAGATTCAACTCCTTCAGCTTCGCTCGAAGAGCGCCGACGCTGTCGTCCACGCTTTCGACGAGCGCCGCATAAACCGGATTGCTGTGTCCGCCGGCGGCCTTTTTGGCCTGATACTTCGCGATGACCTCTTTCTTGCCCATGATCGGCGTGTGGACGGCGTAATGCGGCAGATAGACGAAGAAGGGCTTCGATTTGTTATTCTCGATGAATTTCGCGGCCTCGGCCGTCAGCCGGTCGGTGAGAAATTCGTCCTGCGGACCGTCGGGCAGCGTGGGTGTGTTGTAGGGTGAAAAGTAGCTTTTTGGCGAGCCGCCGTGCGTGCCGCCGATGTTCACGTCGAAGCCCTGCTTCGTCGGGTAGAACTCCTCGTTGCCGAGATGCCACTTGCCGATGCTCGCGGTGGCATAGCCGCGTGTTTTGAGCCGTTCGGCGATGGTTTCCTCCTCCAGCGGCAGTTGCATCGTCCACTGCGGGATGGCGAGGCGGCCGTTGTCCGGCACGTGACCGGCGATCCAGTCGGTGATGTGAAGGCGGGCGGGGGATTTGCCCGTCATCATCGCCGCCCGCGTCGGCGAGCACACGGTGCAGGCCGAATACGCCTGCGTGAAGCGCATGCCGTCCTTCGCGAGCTGGTCGATGTGCGGCGTCTCGTAGTATTTGGAGCCGTAGCAGCCGAGATCGGTCCAGCCCATGTCATCAATGAGCATGACGATGATGTTGGGCGGGGCGTCCGCGGCGGAGAGATGGCCCAAGGAACACACGGAAAGCAGGAGAGTGCGGAGCATGTGTTTGAGAAAAAAATTGGAATGCATGGATTGCGAAATCAGATGCCATGATCCTTGCGGGAGAGACGTTTTGGTCAATACCAAAGAACACCGCCTCGACATGGCATGAGTGAAGAGATCAATCCGTATGAACCACCCAAGGCAGAAATCAGGGCGAACGACTTGCCGTCCGAGCGTCGTCGGGTCGTGGGGTGTCTGCGCGGATCTTTGGGGTGCGGATGTCTTCTGCCCGCTGTGTTGTTCGTGCTTTGTGCGATCTCGGGTGACACGGGCGGGCCTCTCATCTGGCCGATGATGGCTCTGCTGGGTGGATTTGCCGGCGGGATGATCGGGGCTGCGTTCTGGGCGCCTTATGCGAAACACAAAGGTGGTTCTTCGCGGGTTTTAGTGGGTAGGGGAGGGCTTGAGATCAAGTCTGCCACAGTGAAAGAGGATGCGTATGCGGTAGTTGGCGAATGAGCGGAAGCCTCTCGCGGCGCTTTTGATCGCCTGGATGCGGCTGTTGAGCC
>JAEUHJ010000021.1 GCA_016795375.1 Verrucomicrobiaceae bacterium | reverse complement strand
GGCTCAACAGCCGCATCCAGGCGATCAAAAGCGCCGCGAGAGGCTTCCGCTCATTCGCCAACTACCGCATACGCATCCTCTTTCACTGTGGCAGACTTGATCTCAAGCCCTCCCCTAGCCACTAAAACCCGCGAAGAACCGGATTTACAACGGGTTTGGCAAAGCCGGACGCCGGAGGAATAGTCCGTGACATGCTCATCACCAGCTCCTCCAATGAACGCATCAAGCACGCCCGCCGTGTACGGGAGGGACGTGAGCGCGGACTGGTCTTTGTCGAAGGTGAAAGGCTCGTGGCTGAATGCGTCTCTTCGGGGTTGAAGCTGCAGGCATGTTTCGCGGCCCGGACGCCTTCCGGCTCTCAAAGCAGCATGCTGAACAGCCTCTCCTGCCCGGTTTTCCAGCTCGCGGACAGCGTGCTCGAATCCCTCAGCGGCACGGTGACCACGCAGGGCATCATCGTCATCGCCGAACGTCCTTTCCCGGCGTTGAGCCGCCTGTTTGAGGGCGCCGCGCCGCTCATCCTGGGCCTCGATCGCGTCCAGGATCCGGGCAATCTCGGCACGCTGGTGCGCAGCGCCGAGGCAGCCGGGGTGAACGGCCTTTTTTCATTCGCCGGTTCCGCCGACGCCTATGCGCCGAAAACCTTGCGCAGCTCGATGGGGTCCGCGTTCCGCCTGCCCATCATGTCGGATGTCTCCGGCCTCGGGGCTGTCGAAACCTGCCGCCGCCACGGACTCAAGGCTGTCGTCGCCACCGGCGGGGCATCCCTGTCGCACTACGACTACGACTGGCGCCAGCCGACCTTCCTCATCCTCGGCAACGAAGGCCGCGGGGCAGGTGCTGAAATTATGAACGCCTGTGACGTCCGCATCCAGATCCCGCTGCACGCGCCTGTTGAATCCCTCAATGTCGCCGCGGCCGGTGCCGCGATCTTGTTCGAGGCCGTGCGCCAGCGCCGCTAGCCGATCTCCGGCAACAGCCATCCGGCACGAAATGGCCGCGCGTTGAGAAAAGCATTGGCGCTCTCATCGTTCGTGAACATCTCCGTCGCCGGATCCCACGTCAGCTTGCGTTTCGCTTTCAACGAAATCGCGGCGAGTTGTGGCAATGTGTCGGAGCGCACCGCCGTCTCGATGTCGCAAATCGAACGCTGCTTTGTTTTGATCGCGTCCACGAAATTGCGCGTGTGATCGACGCTCACGGGCAGTTTGACGGGCATTGTCCCCTCCTTGTTCGCCGGATCGCGCAGGATGGCGTCGTCACTGGCGGCGATCTTGCCACGCAGCACATGCACCCAGCCGTTTTCACCGATGAAGCGGATGCCGTGGTTGATGCCCATGTTCCTCTCGTTCACAAACGTGACCGGCGCGGCGTTTGCATACTCAAAACGCATCTTCCAGCCCAGCACGGCGTCACAACCGCCTTTGTCGGGATAGGTTCCTTCGCCTTCGATGCTGACCGGCCCGGTGTCATCGGTGCCGTTGCCCCATTGCGCGATGTCGAGGTGATGAATACCCCAGCAGGAGATCATCCCGAGTGAGAAATTCGTGATGTTCTCGTGGTTGTCGCGCCGCAGCTTGTCCGTGTGAAACGCCGTCATCGCCGCAGGTCCGACCCAGCGCTCCCAGTTCACATGCGCGGGCACCGGCTGCTCCGGGAAGTCAGGCCCGGTCCTGCCGCCGGGCACGCCCACCTGGATTTCCTTGATGCGTCCGAGCCGTCCGTTGCGCGCGAGCTCGCACGCCCGGCGGAACTTCAAATCACTGCGCTGCTGCGTGCCGAACTGGAACACCACGCCCATTTTTCGCACCGCCGCGCGCACATGCTTCGATTCGGCAAACGACATGCCCATCGGCTTCTCGTGGTAGATGTGCTTGCCATTCAACACCGCGTCCGTGGCTGGAATGCTGTGCCAGTGCACCGGCAGCGCCATCAACACCGCGTCGATCGACGCGTCGCGGTTCATTTCGCGGAAATCGTCGAACACCCTCACATCCGCGATGCCGTGGTGCTCCGCCACGATCCTTCGCGCGTTCTCGATGTTCCTTGTGTTCACATCGCACAAGGCGGTCACGCGCACGTCATCGTGGTTCAGGAAGGCCCGCATGTCGTGCGTGCCCTGCGCCCCCACGCCGATGACTCCGAGTGTGATTTTGTTCGACGGCGCTGATTGCGAGCGCAGCACATGCGCGGGAACAAACACCGGCGCGGCGCCGGAGGTCAGAATCTGGGTAAGAAAGGAGCGTCGGCAGGTCATGGCGGAATGAAGTGTAGGGGGTTCCGCCCTGATTTGGCAAGAGGCGGCTTGCGCAACGCGCCACCGCCCTGCACTCGTGCGCATGGCTGGACACTCTTTTGATTTTGTCGTGATTGGCGGCGGCAGCGGCGGCTACGCGGCGGCCCGCACAGCACACAGCGCCGGATTGAGCGTCGCGGTGGTCGATGGCGCATCCGAACTCGGCGGCCTGTGCATCCTGCGTGGCTGCATGCCGAGCAAGACACTCATCGAATCGGCCAACCGCCAGCTCGCCATCCGCCATGCTGAAAAATTCGGCCTCGAGGCGGTTTC
>JAEUHJ010000044.1 GCA_016795375.1 Verrucomicrobiaceae bacterium | reverse complement strand
GTCCTTTGAGAGCACCACATCCTGCTCGAGAAAATCCGCGCCCATGCCATGCGCCAGCGCCTTGGCCTCCAGCGTGTGTTCCGGCAGATAGCCGCTGGCCCCGCGATGGGCGATGACGACGGGCCGGACGGTTTGCCCGAGGGCAGATGCGGTGAGCAAGATCAGGCAGGCGATGGATTTCATGTTCTTGTCCGGGGACGGATGGCTTGGTGTCCTTCACACGAACGCAAGCGCCGGGCAAGATGTTCACAAGAAAGTCGGAAGGAAAACCCTGGGCATGACCTCCACAATCAGCGGTTCAGCCGGAGATTGATGCGTTGCGTTCGATGGCGGAGCCGCGAGACGCCTGCCACGCCAGACATCCCATTTTCTTGCCCGGGCGTGTGTGTCACCGGAAACCAATCTGCGGTCACTGCGGCTGGTACTCACAGGCCGGATCTTCCGCGAAGGGGTCGCCTGTCATGCCGTAAGCGCGTGCTCTTGAGCCGCCGCAGACCGCGCGGAACTCGCAGCGGCCGCATTTGCCGCCCAGGGCGTCATTGTCGCGCAGCGAGACAAAGAGCGGATGATGGCGGTAGATGTCCGCCGGGTGCTCGTCACGGACATTGCCGCAGTCGAAGGGCAGGAAGCCGCTCGGCGAGACAACGCCGGTGTGGGAGATGAACATCACCCCGCGCCCGTCACGGATGCCGAGCGGCGAGCGCATGCCGGGGCGCTGCTTCCCGGCCCTGGCGCCGAGAGACTGGACCAGCACGCGGCGGAAGTGATGCCCTTCGGTCGTCTTGACCGCGAACGGCGCCCTGCCGACGAGCGAGGCCATGTCCTGAAAGACGCGCTCGATGTCCTGCGGGGCGGGCAGATCCTGGATCCCGGCGCGGCCGGTCGGAACGAGCAGAAAGACGCTCCACATGGCCGGTTTCAGCTCGAACATGAGCTGCTTGAACGCCTCATACTCGCGCAAATTGCCGCGCGTGAGCGTGGTGTTGATCTGCACACTCAAGTCGGAGGCATGGGCGCGATGCACCGCCGCGATGGTGCGGTCGAAAGTACCCGCGACCCCGCGGAAGGCATCATGCGTGGCGCGTGTGGCTCCGTCGAGACTCAATGAGATGCGCTCGACGCCGGCGGCCTTGATCTGCGCGAAGTCGGCGTTCATCAGCCGCGCCGTCGCTGAAGGACTCAGGCCCACATGCAGCCCTGCGGCGGCCGCCTCCCGCACGAGATCGAGAGCGTCGGACCGCATCAGCGGATCACCGCCGGTGAGGATGAGCATCGGCGGCTGCAATTCGGCGAGCTGCCGGATCAGCCGGGCCGCCTCCGCGCGGTCCAGTTCGTCCGGATGCCGTTGGGGCTGCGCCTCGGCGCGGCAGTGCTGACACGCCAGCGCACAGGCCCGTGTGATCTCCCAAAAGACCAGAAAGGGCCGCTCGTCGAAGCCTGCGTAGTTGAACGAAGGCACTCGCGATGTTTCCTGGTCCAGGACGGGCGGGGTCATGCCGGAATAAACGCCCCCCCGCCCTGTCTGCTCCGCCGCCACATGCGGATATGTGCGCTGATTTTGCCCGGCCGCCGCGGCCGCTGGCATCAGTCCGACTTCAATCCGGCGGTGTTCACCGCGATGACACGATAAACCGGCTTTTTGCCGGCGGGCGCCCGCGTGTCCGTGAAAACCATCCGTACCAGGGGAAAAGCGGGCGTGTCGCTGTATTGCAGGCCCTGGAAGACCGGACGGCCGAAGGGATTGGCCGACTTCTCCGGCACCTGGCCGATCACCACGCCGTCGCGCTCGATGATGAAGTGCGCGACACCGCTTTCGAGGTCGGCCTCCGCATCCCAGGTGAGTTCGTTGCCTTTCAAGCGCACATTCACCGGCGCGGGCGGTGGCGTGGTGTCGGGGATGGCGGTGTCCTTGACGTAATGCATCCACGCCTTCGCCACAGCTTCATTCGGCAGCCAGACTGCTTTTGATGATTCACCGGCAAACTTCGCGGCAGGCACAGCCTCGCCGCCGGGCAACGAGGCAAGCCATGCGTTGTTCACCGGCATCGACTTGGGTGGATCCCCGGCTTTTTCGGGCAGACGGGCTGCAAGGCAGGCATCCAGCCAGGCGATGGCCATGTAGCGCGAGTTGCCGCACTCATGCGCCGTCAGCGGATCGACGGCGACGCCGATGAGCGCGCCTTTCGCGCGCATCGCGGTGAAGAACGCCTCGTTCGCCGGCCACACGCCGGCGAAGCGGCCTTCCTTGACCGTCACGCCCTCCTTCGTGCCCGGATTGCACATCACGGGCACGCCCAGCGCCGCGCCGGGGATGGTGTGCGCCTTGATCGTCACACGTTTTTCATCCGTGGTGAGCAACGGCACGCCGCTGCGCAGCCATGCCGCCGCGACACGCTCAGGATGCGTCAGCACCATGCCGCCCGCCCAGTGACCTCCACCGCTGTGGCCCCAGAGCGCCCAGGGCACTTTCGACAGCTCGGGATGACCGCTCTTCGCGCCGAGATCGACGAGGCATTTTTGAAACGCCGCGCCCGACCCATTGCGCGGATCACACCACATCTGGCAGTCCGCTTTTTCGGGTTGTTCATACGCGGGAGCGAGCAGCGCGCAGCCATGTTTCCCCGCCAAAGCCTGCCAGTGCAGATCAAAAGCGCCCGTCAGACCCGATTTGCACGATCCTTCGCCACAGCCGTGCTGATGCACGATCACACCCCGCAGTGTCTTCACCGCCGGCGGAATCCAGACCGTGTAATTCACTGGAAAAATCAAGGCGCCTGCCTGCGCCGCCTCATAGCGCACGCGATAATAAGGCGGCTCCGCCGGTGGAAACACATCATACGGCGCGTTTTGCGCGGACAACGAAGTGGCGAGGACGAAAAGGGCAAAGACGAGATGGCGCATGAGGGGAAGCAAACAGAGAACAACTTCGAGAAGTTGCACACAAGCCGCTGAAAACATCGTTAGACTTGGAGCCGCATGAAAATCCTTCCCGCAGTCCTCAGCATCCTCCTGCCCGCCGTTGCCTCCGCCCAGACCTCCGCCAATCCGCCGAAAGGCGAGCCGACGAACGCATCTGAGGCCGCCGCGCAGAAGGCGAAGGCGGACGCGGAGATCGACGCGAAATATCAGGCGCTCGTCGCGGAACTGCCCCCGGACCAGCAGGCATGGGAGCGCGTGCTGCAGTACCAGCTCGGCGGTTTTTACCTGCCGCTTCACAAGAAAGAGAAGATCGCCGGCCGCTCCAGTGCGTGGGACTTCGTGCAGGATGACCCCAAACTACCGCGCGTGCTCCTGATCGGCGATTCCGTCTCCCGTGGCTACACCCAGGCCGTGCGCAAGGCGCTCGCGGGCAAGGTGAACGTGCATCGCGCCCCGGCGAACTGCGGCCCGACGGCCAGCGGCATCAAAAACATCGACGTGTGGCTCGGAGACGGAAAATGGGACCTCATCCACTTCAACTTCGGCATCCACGACCGCAACACCCCCATCCCCGACTACCGGCAGCGGCTGGAGCAGCTCATCGAACGCATGAGGAAAACCGGCGCGAAACTCATGTGGGCCAGCACCACTCCATGTCCGGACACAAAGGACGGCAAATACAAGTCCGCGCCCATCCCGGAGCGCAACACCGCCGCCGCGGGGGTGATGAACAAGCATGGCATCGCCATCGATGATCTTTTCGCCGCCATCACGCCTCACCTCGCCACGATGCAAAATCCTGACGACGTTCACTTCAACGCCAGAGGTTATGACTTCCTGGGCGAAACGGTCGCCAAAGCCATCGAGGAAGGATTGAACCCATGACAGCCCGTCTGAGGCAACCAGGGGGGCCAGCTTTGAAAGCGTGATCCCGCCTTTCATTTTGTCCCATGCCCTCTCCCATCCACGTCACCCTCTGGAACGAGTTCGTCCACGAACGGCAAAATCCCGCCGTGTCACAGATTTACCCCAAGGGCATCCACGGAGCGCTGGAGGAGGCGTTGGCGAAGCATGACGACCTCCTCATCCGCACGGCGACGCTGGACGAGCCGGAGCAGGGCCTGCCGCAGGCCGTGCTCGATGAGACGGATGTTTTGCTGTGGTGGGGGCACGCGGCGCATGACGCGGTGACTGATGAAACCGTCACGCGTGTGCAGCAGCGCGTCCTGGCCGGCATGGGGCTGATCGTCCTGCACTCGGGACACTTCTCGAAAATCTTCAAACGACTCATGGGCACGAGTTGCGCACTGTGCTGGCGTGAGGCGGGCGAACGTGAACGCGTGTGGGTGGTGAGTCCCGGGCATCCCATCGCAGCGGGGCTCGGCGACTGCATCGAGATCGAGAACTCGGAGATGTATGGCGAGCCGTTCGGCATTCCGACGCCGGATGAACTGATCTTTGTGTCGTGGTTCCAAGGCGGCGAGGTCTTCCGCAGCGGGGCGACGTGGACACGCGGCAGCGGCCGCATCTTCTATTTCAGCCCCGGACATGAAGTGTATCCGATTTACCATCATCCCGATGTGCAACGCGTGATCACCAACGGCATCCGCTGGGCGCGTCCGCAAGGTTCATCCGCGAACACGCCGCGTCATGTGCCGGTGGAGCAGGCGCGGGAGAAGATCGAGTCACGCGGCGGGACGGTGCATGTCGCGGATGGGAAGCTGGCGGGACAGTGAATACGTTGTTCACTGCTTCGCCATGTTCGCCCGGCCGCCGCGCAGGACGTATTTTTGAATCTTCCCGGTGGCGGTCTTCGGCAGTTCGGTGATGAACTCGAAGCCGTGCGGCACTTTGAAGTGGGCGAGGTTGTCGCGGCAAAATTCGCGCAACGCTTCGGGCGTGGTTTCGGTGCCGGGTTTGAGGACGATGAAGGCCTGCGGAGTCTCGCCCCATTTTTCGTGCGACAGGCCGACGACGGCGGCCTCCTGCACGGCGGGATGGCGCAGCAGGACGCCCTCGACCTCGATGGAGGAGATGTTTTCACCGCCGCTGATGATGATGTCCTTCCAACGGTCGCGGATTTCGATGTAGCCATCGAGATGCACGACGGCGGCGTCGCCGCTGTGGAACCAGCCGTTGCGGATGGCCTTGGCGGTGGCTTCGGGGTCGTTGTAGTAGCCTTTCATCACCGCGTTGCCGCGAATGATGATCTCGCCCATCGTCGCGCCGTCCTGGGCGACTTCGTTGCCGTAGTCATCGACGACGCGGACTTCGGCGTTGGCGAGGTATTCGACTCCCTGGCGTGCCTTGATGATGGCGCGGGCGCGTGCATCGAGCTGCGCGTGCTCGGGGCGCGGTTCGCTGACGGTGACGATGGGAGAAACCTCCGTGAGGCCGTAAACGTGCGTGATCTCCCAGCCGAGCTCGCCTTCCACGCGCTCGATCGTGGCCGCAGCGGGCGGTGCGCCGGCGGTGAAGACGCGGACGCCGCGCGGCGCCTGCTTGCGCAGTTCTTCCGGCGCGTTGGCGATGCTGATGAGCACGGTCGGCGCGGCGCAGAGCAGCGTGATGCCTTCGCGGATGATCGTTTCAAAGATCACCTTCGGATCCGCCTTCGGAATGCAGACGTGCTTGCCGCCGACAGCGGTGATGGTCCACACGAAGCACCAGCCGTTGGCGTGAAACATGGGCAGCACCCACAGGTAACGATCCGCCGCGGTGATGCGCGTGTGCATGAGGTGGCCCATGATGTTGAAGCCGGTGTTGCGATGCGTGACCATGACGCCCTTTGGGTTCGCCGTGGTGCCGCTGGTGTAGTTCAGCGCGATCATTTCGGTCTCGACGACCTCGGCAGGTGTGAAATCGGGAGTGGCGGAGGCCAGAGTGGTCTCGTAGTCGATCCAACCGGCCTTCCGGCCGGACAACGCGATGAAATGCTCCACGCCTGGCACCTGATTGCGAATTGAATCGACCGCATCGAGGTAATCGGCATGCACGCAGACCACACAAGCGCCGCTGTGCTTCAGGATGTAGGCAAAGTCAGCCGCGGTGAGCCGGAAATTGACCGGCACGATGACTGCGCCGATTTGCGGCACGGCGTAAAACGCCTCCAGATGCGCGTGCGTGTTCGGCGCGATGGTGGCGACGCGGTCGCCGGGCTTCACGCCGATCTTTTGCAGCGCGGCGGACCAGCGGTCGCAGCGCTCAAAGAACTCGCGGTAGGTGAAGCGGTGGCTGCCATCGACCACGGCCTCGCGGCCGGCGTAAAGCCGGCGGGCACGGCGGGCGAAGTCGAGGGGCGAAAGCGGCGTTTCCATGGGAGGGCACGAAAACTAGCCGAGAGAGACGGCGAAAAGCGAGGGCAAAAGCGGAGCCTGGAGGCAGAAGCCCTTCTGGCGAATCCTGACCGCTCCACCTCAGCGCGCGCCCAGGTTCACCGCCGCATGCACGGCGTCCGCCAGGGAGCCCAACTGCCCGCGATCGACCAGTTTGCGTCCGTTCTCGTCCTGAATGTAGATGGCGTCGATGGCGACGCCTTTCTCGGTGCTGATGCGCGCATGGGTGACATTGTGGCCGAGGCGGCCGATGGCCATGAAGATGTCGTAAAGCAGCCCGATGCGGTCCACGAGCTGCAGCTCCAGCACGGTGTGATCGGATGACATCTCGCTGTTGACATAGACGCGCTGCGGGATCTCGACGCCGATCTCCTCAGGCATGACGTTGGATTTGCCGAGCTTGTGCGCGATGGCGTCACTGAAGTCAAAGTGCGCGCCGATGAATGCCTTGCGCACGGCTTCCTCGACACGGTTGCGGGCGCTTCTGGCGCTGACGGCGGCGAAGTTGGTGTTGCACACGCGGAAGATGTCCAGCACGAGGTTGTCACCGCGCTGGAAGAGGTCGGCGCTGAGGATGTTGATGTTTTCGGCGGCCAGGGCGCCGGAGATGCGCGCGAGGAGCAGGTGACGGTCCCAGCAGACGACGGTGAGGTCGCTGTAGCCCTGCTCGGCATGGTCCTCCCACAGCATGACGGGCAGCAGCCCGGCCTCGGCCTCCTCGCGGCTCAAATGTTCGAAAAACTGGCGGAACTGGCGGATGTGCGCGGCAATGGTGCCGGCCTCGCGGAAGTTGAAGTAAGACGGCGGCATGTGGTGGAAGTGGGCGTCCGCCTCCGCCTCGAAACCCGCGCCGAGAAGGCGCATGACCCCGGCCTTCAACTCCTCCACCGGCATCTGCACATGATTCATGAAGTCCGCCGGGGCGTTCATGAAACGCAGGGCGCTGTGGTAGAGCTGGCGGATGGACGCCTCCTTGTAGCCGGTCCAGCTCTTGTCGCTGGTGCCTTTCGAGTCGGCGTAGGTCATCAGCAGCAGCGTGTCGAGGTTCTCCTTTGTGCGCACGATGGCGGCGAAGTCCTCGATGACCTCCGGATCCTCGAGGCTCTTGGTCGTGGCCGTGCGGTACATCAGCAGATGATTGTCCACGAGAAAGAGCAGCAGGCGGCGGCGCTCGCCTTTGATCTGCAGACGGCGGCACACGGCGGCTGCCAGCGTCGTGCTCTCGTCGCTGTGTGTTTTTTTGTTCGCGGCGCGGCCCGCGTCATGCAGCAGCAGGGCCAGATGAAGCACATAGGGCTGCTGAAGCTCGTGGTAGAGATGCTGGAAGAGTTCCGCGCCTCCGAGAGTGGGATCACTGAGCTCGTCGAGCTTGTCGATGGTGCGCAGCGTGTGCTCGTCCGCTGTGAAAAGGTGGAAAAACTCATGCTGCACCAGGTTTGTCAGCGCGCCGAACTCCGGCATGAACCTGCCGAGGAAGCCCACGCGGTGCATCTGCCGCAGCACGCGCGCGGCGTCACCCTTGCTGGAGAGGATGGCCTCGAAGGTCTCGCGGTTCTCCTTGTTGTAACGGAAACTGGTGTCCACGAGGCGGAAGTTGTCCTGGATGAGCTGGAAGAGGTCGGGGCTGAGGCGGAGGTGCCGCTGCTGGGTATGCAGGAAGAGGCGCATCATGCGCTGCGGGTCTTCTTTGAAGACGCCTCCGCCCTCGGCATAGACGCGCTCATGCTTGCGGATGAAGCCGTCGAAACGCTCCTGCTGTTTTTCGGAACGTTTGCGGGCCAGGAAGCCGATGAGGCGTTTTTTCTGCCCGGTGTGCTCCAGTTGCTCCAGGTGGAAGCGGTCCATCACCTCGCTGCTGCGCTGCAGGATGTCGCGCGTGGCGGTGTAGTAGTCGTGCATCAGCGCCTCGATGCGGCGCAGGATGGTCTTGTGCCGGTAGTTGAGGTTGGTGGCCACGAGGCCTTGCAGGCGCAGCGTGAGCAGGTCCTCGGCCCGCTTCTCGGTGTAGTGCATCTCATTGCGCACGCGCAGGATGAAGTCATACGCCTGCTCCAGCTCCTTCCACCCGGCCTTCGAGACGAGGCCGAGGCCGACGAGATCCTTCGGGTTCAATGTGCGATGCCGCGCGTAGGTCATCCAGATCAGGTTCTGGTAGTCGCGCAGACCGCCGCAGCCGTTCTTCACATGCGGCTCCTGCACGAACGGCGTGCCGCCGTGCTTTGCATGACGCGCGTTGAGGTCCATCTGGCGCAGCTTGAGAAAGCGCTCCTCGCGGCCGTTCATGCACTCCTTGTCAAAGCGCGCGCGGAACTCCTCCCAGGCCGCCGGCCTTCCCGTGAGAAAACGCCCCTCCATCAGCGCGGTCCTCGTCTCGATGTTCTCGTTGGCCAGCGCGATGCTCTCGCCCACGCAGCGGCTGCCGTGGCCGACTTTGAACTTCAAGTCGTAGAAGTACAGCAGGAAGTCGCGGATGAGCTGCGCCACCTCGTTCGAGACGCGTCCGGTGTTGCCCGGAAACATGAAGGTGAGGTCCACGTCGCTGCCCGGGCTCATCACCCGCCTGCCATATCCGCCGTGCGCCACGACGCTGACATCCAGCTTCGCGCGCACCTCGGCGGGCAGCGCGGCCACGCTCTCCTCCCACAGCATTTTGACGAGGAGATCGATCATGTCCGAGCGCATGCGGCAGATCTCCCCTGCGGAGACATCCCCGCCGCGGTGCCGCTGCTTGATGCGCTGCTCCTTGATCTTCAAAAAGCGCTTCGCCTGCCGCAGCGTCTCGACGCGCCCGCGTGGCAGCGTGTCGCCCGGCGGGAAAAATGCCCGCGCGATGTTGTCCAGATGGCGCAGATACTCGCGTTCCGTCATCGCAGTGTCCCGCTAGTAGGTGATGAGCGCATGCACCGGCCCGTGGCCACGCAGCCTGTCCCGCCCCTTGAGAAACGACAGTTCGATGAAAAACGTGCTGCCGACGATCTTGCCGCCGGACTGCTCGATCAGGGAAAGCGCCGCCCCCGCCGTGCCGCCGGTGGCCAGCAGATCATCCGCCAGCAGCACCGTCTCCCCCGGCGCGATGGCGTCCTGGTGGATTTCGACCGAGTTCGTGCCGTATTCGAGCGAGTAATCCACGCAGCGGGTCATCCACGGCAGCTTGCCTTTCTTGCGCACCGGCACGAAGCCCGCGCCGAGCCGTTCCGCGATCAAAGCGCCGAAGATGAAGCCGCGCGCGTCGATACCGACCACCTTGTCCACCTTCAGCACGCCGGTGGCGTCGATCATCCCGTCGATTGTCCGCGCCAGCAGCGCCGCGTCCGCCAGCACGGGTGTGATGTCCTTGAACAGGATGCCCGGCTTCGGAAAATCCGGCACGTCTCGGATCGTGGCGCGGATGTGGTCGAGGGTCTGCGAATTCATGCGCCCCGATCATGGAGGAGTTGCCGGGATGCGCAAGCCTCATGCGCCGCCGCGCGTTCCCGACGCGGATGTTTCTCCACGCGCATGTCAGCCGTCGCCGCAAACCCGCCCGCGTCCCGGCCGCGTGCATTCCGCGTTTTCACCCGCTTGCAAGGCTGGCGCTCACGTTTACAGTCGCGCCCTCATGCATCGGAAAATCCTCCTCGCCCTGGCCGTGCTGGCGGCTCTCATCGTCACGATGAACGTCACCGCCCGGGCCCAGCAGCCCGCTCCGCCGGCAGCCCCGCCCGCCGCCGTGGCGGCCGCCCTGGAGGAAAACCCGTACGCCGACGCGCTGACCTTCGACGGCTTCATCCGGCGCACGGGCATCATGGCTTATCCGTTGATCGGCCTGTCGATGGTGACGTTCTTCATGATCGTGCTCTTCGCCTTCACGGTGCGCCAGGGCACGGTGGTGAGCGA
>JAEUHJ010000221.1 GCA_016795375.1 Verrucomicrobiaceae bacterium | reverse complement strand
GCCTTCCGCATGCAGAGCAGCGTGCCGGAGCTGACCGACCTCAGTGGTGAAAGCGCGGCCACGCTCGACGCCTACGGCCCGCAGACGCGGCAGCCGGGCAGCTTCGCGGCGAACTGCCTGCTGGCGCGCCGCATGGCGGAGCGCGGCGTGCGCTTCATCCAGCTCTACCATCGCGGCTGGGACCAGCACTACAACCTGCCGAGCGATCTGCGCCTGCAATGTGGTGACGTGGACCAACCTGCGGCCGCTTTGATCCATGACCTGAAGCAGCGTGGCATGCTGGACGAGACGCTGGTCATCTGGGGCGGCGAATTCGGCCGCACGACCTATTCGCAAGGCAAGCTGGAACCTGCGAATCACGGACGCGATCATCATGGGCGCTGCTTTACGATGTGGCTGGCCGGCGGTGGTATCCGCCCGGGCATTCAATTCGGCGAGACGGATGATTTCTGCTTCAACATCAGCAGCGACCCGGTGCATGTGCATGACCTGAACGCCACACTGCTCCATCAGCTCGGCATCGACCATGAACGGCTCATCCATCGCTTCCAGGGCCGCGATTACCGGTTGACGGATGTGCATGGGAAGGTCGTCAAAGGCATCCTTGCATGACGAGCAAGGGTGCGGCGCGGCTTTCGCGCTAACCTGTACTCCGCTGGAGCGTCCATTTCGGCACGCAGCCTTCATGCGCCTGTGAAACCGTCGCGGCGAAATCGGCGAGGTAGCCGAAGGGATGCGAGACTTCGACCGCATCGGCCTTTCGGGCATCGAGATCGGCTTTGACGGCGATGGTGCCTTTCAGCAGGTCGAACTCGATTTCGTCATCGTCTTGCACTTTGGCGATGGGACCACCCAAAACGGCCTCCGGGGTGCAATGCACGCCCACCGCTCCGGCGGAGACGCCGGAGACGCGGCCGTCGGTGATGAGGGCGACCTTTCCATAGAGCTCCGGCACGGCGAGCGCGGCGCTGGCGACGTGCATCTCCGGCATGCCGAGCGCCACCGGGCCGCTGCCGCGAATGATGACGATGTGGCCAGGTTTGATGCGGCCTTCGGCGGCGGCTTCAAAAACACCTTTGCTGTTTTCAAAGCAGATCGCGCGGCCGCTGAAGCGCGGTTCTTTGAGCGAGGAGACTTTGAAGACCATGCCGTGCGGCGCGAGGTTGCCAAAGCACACCTGGATGTCGGCGTAGTCTTTGAAGGGCTTGTCATGCGGCGCGATGAGGTCGTTCGGAAACGGCACCGCCTTCGCGCTGGCGAGATTTTCGGCCAAAGTCCGGCCGGTGACGGTCAGGCACGAGCCGTCGAGCAGTCCGGCGTCGAAAATGTGCTTCAAGAGCATCGTGGTGCCACCGAGGTGATGCAGATCGACCATCGTGCCGCGACCGCGGGGCGCGAAGCTGCACAGCACGGGCACTTTGTGGCAGATGGCCTGCACATCACGCAGCGTGAAGTCCACGCCGGCCTCGCGGGCGACGGCGAGGAGGTGGATGACGCCGTTCGTGCTGCCGCCGATGGCTGCGATGGCCGTCATGGCGTTCGTGAGCGAAGCTTTGGTGATGATGTCACGCGGACGGATGTTTTTTTCGAGCAAGTTGCGCACGGCCTGGCCGACGCGGAGGCATTCCTCGCGTTTTCCGGCCTCGATGGCGGGCATGGAAGACGTGTCGGGCAGGCTGAGGCCCATGGCTTCGAGCGTGATGCCCCAGGTATTGAAGGAAGCCGCGATGCCGCAGCCGCCGGGGCCGGGACAGGCCGTGCGGATGATCTGCTCGCTCTCGTCCCAGCTCATCGTGCCCTGCGCTTCCTTCGCGGCGGCGTCATAGACATCGAGAATGCTCGTGGACTGCCCTTTGTGGCAGCCGGGCATGATGCTGCCGCCATTGACGATGAGTCCGGGGAAGTTCGTGCGCGCCAGCGCCATGGCGAAGGCCGGACCGTTCTTGTCGCAGTGATGCAGGCCGATGATCGCGTCGTAGCTGTGCGCGGTGCAGATCATCTCCGTGCCGTTGGCCATGAGGTTGCGGGAGCAGAGCGAGGCGGCGCCGCCGATGTTGCCCTGCGTGATGTTGTCGCTCGCCGGCGAGACGCCAAAGGGGAATCCGACCATGCCCGCCTCCGCGCAGCCTTGCGCGAGGAGCTTCGCCAGCTCGTGGGAGTGGACGTTGCAGATATTTCCGTCCAGCAGCGGCGTGCCGATGCCGATCTGCGCTTTGTTAAAATCCTCCTCTTTGAAGCCAAGGCCCCAGAAAAAAGCCGTGATGCCGCGCTGCCAGCCGCGGGTGACGTTGCGCGAGTTCCAGTTGAGGGATGCCTGATCTTCCATGATTTCACTGAGGCGAGCGCACAGCCTTCGTCACGGCAAAAGAAGGCTCCCGGCCTGCGAACAGAACGGGAGCCCCACAACCAGTGACTGCCAAACTCAAAGTATGCTAGCTGTGTGTTGTCCGCCAGCGATCAGAAGGCGACGCTCAGCTTCACGCCGCCGAAAATTTCATTGTCGTGAGTGAGATTCATGTAATTGCGGGTGCTGCCGGCGAAGTTCCAGGCGACATAGGGCGTGAGCGTGGCAATCTTTGTCAACTGGACCGGTGCGCTGACGCTCAAAAGCAGATGCGTGAAGCCCGAGGACTGGGTGCCCTGCTGGCCGAATGTCGGGCTGCGCGTGCCACTGTAGTAGTCGATGCCATAACCCACCTGTGCGGATGGAACGATGCTGAGCCAGTCCGTGACACTGATGGTGTAGTCAGCGGCCAGTTGAAAGTACTGGCCATTGACCGTGAGGTCATAGTAGTAGCCTGCATAGATGTTGGCCGCACCCACGGGAACTGTCACAGTCAGGCCAAGCTCGTGTGCGCCGGTCAGGCCAAGCTCCGAATCGTTCGGGGCATTGGACGTGCCACCGAAACTTCCCGAGTAGGTGTCTGGGTAGCCGTAGTATTGATACTGCGCGCCGAGGGTGGCAAAGCCGACATCATACGCCAGAGATGTGTAGAGATCGTATTCGGAATAATCAAAGGCAGAATCACTGGTGACACCGGCAAGAGGCCCGACGGCACCCGTGAACGGAGTCTGGTAGGTCGCGATATAGCCCGCACCGACACCCCACGTCAGGCTGCCAGCCCCATCCTCACCCGAACCGCCGATGACAGGGATTGTAAGATTCAGGAAGGTCGAGACGATGTTGTCCGCGAACCACAAGCCGCGGAAATAGTAGCGGCTGTCGTAAGCGGCACTGATGCTGGCACCCACGGACTCGAGCAGTGCGGATGGCTCAGGTTCAACAAGGGCGGAATTTTTGGCAGGGGTGGTGCCAGCGGAGACGTTCAGCGCCGTGCAGGCGGCAAGAACGGCCACTGACCTGGCAATGAGGGATGTCATGCTTTCAGGCTTCATGGGTGGGTCGATTTGTTTTCGTTGGTGTTAATGAACCGGCCACCAGGATGGCAGACCAGCATCGACAACCTCCCAAAGCAGCCGCCATGCCATGCCTCGCTAATTTTTGAAAATGGCATGGGCGATTTTGAAAACACCCCATTTCAACAGGCCCGCCCAGGCCGCTCCTCAAAAGTAAAAAACCTCCCGGCCTTGCGGCCGGGAGGTTGGAATCTCAAAAGAGAGATGAAATCGTCAGAGGACGATTAGAAGCGCACCGTGAGGCTGACGCCACCGTAAACAACGGTTCCCGCATAGTTGTCGGGAGTGCCGTTGGCAGGCAGGTTCTGGATGCCAGTCAGCGGCGCGTTGATCGCGACGTAAGGAGTCAGCGTGGCGCGGCTGTTAAGGCGGACCGGGAAACGGATGCCAGTCGTGATAGCAGCGAAGTTGGTGACGGTGCTGTTGTTCCACAGAGCGGTGACACCGTTGGCGCGATTGCTGCGATCAGAGAACTGCCA
>JAEUHJ010000201.1 GCA_016795375.1 Verrucomicrobiaceae bacterium | reverse complement strand
CCTGCGTCTGTGTCGATGCGCAGGCGGCACTACATCGCCACGATCAACCCCAACTACCTCGCCGCTCTGCTCGCTCACTTCGCCGCTTGATCGTTAGTGCGTCCGCCCTGAACCTTCTGGACGGGATGGAAATCCGGCTTGACAGGCCGACTGTCTCGAAAAATCCTATATCTCATGCCTGATCAAACAACCAAACCCGTGCCAACCGGGTGGTCTCGCGAACAAATCAGTCGGTTGGCTGTGCAATTCGGCAAAGCCATCGGTTATTTTCCAGGTAAGGAAATCAGTCCTGCTGTTGAAGAAAAGCTGCATGGGAGGATCGAGTATCTTGACTGGCCCGCATGGAAGCAGAAAGGGGCTGACACCATTGAGATCGAAGGACCTGGCAAGTTCACCATTTACCTCTGCCGTGTCTGGGGGCTGTTCAACAACCGTTTCAGTATTGCTCACGAATTGGGGCACTATGTGCTGCATTCGCAGCTCGGCCAGATCCCACTGGTGGCGAAGCGCAGCCGCCTCAACGAACGTGCTGAGTGGGAAGCCAACTGGTTCGCAGCCAGTCTGCTCATGCCTGAAGAGGACTTTCGTAAAGAACACGCCGTCAATCCAGACCCCTGGTATCTGGCCTCGCGGTTCCTGGTTTCCCCTGAAGCAGCGAAAGTGCGAAAGAAAACCCTGAAACTGGCTTGAACGGCTCTGCGGAACATTTGCGCAAATGCCTCCGCCTCTTTTTGAGCGTGGACATCGCAGGCTCCACTGCTTTCAAATCGAGCCGCCGAGGAGAAGTCCAGCCTTGGTTGCCCACGCTCTATCGTTTCTTCAGCGAGTTTCCCATCCAGCTTGCCAACAGATATCAGGCAACTGAGGAGTGTCCCAGGCTTTGGAAGACGCTGGGCGATGAAATCGTGTTTGTAGCGGAGATTGCCGATCACCGACAGGTCAGCATGCATCTGTGTCGCTTCCGCGATGCTGTTTCCTCCTACCGGGAGGTGATAAAGGAGGCGGATAAAAAGCTGGATCTCAAGGGTGCTGCCTGGCTGGCCGGTTTTCCGGTGGGAAACGCCATGCTGACACTCCGTCATGGTGCCGGCAACGCTCTTGAAATGGAAGATTTTGTTGGTCCCAGCATTGATTGCGGCTTCCGACTCAGCAAGCATGCCTCGCCGCGAAAACTCGTGATCTCGGTTGAAACTGCCTTGGTGGTGGCAGGAACTGGTCACAAAGGTCATGACAAACCCGCCGTGCATGTGGAGCGCGGAGAAGAACTCAAGGGTATCCTGGGAGGTCGTCCCTACCCCAAACTCTGGATCGAAGTGCCTTTCAAGGATTCGGAGAAACTACACAAACTCGAAGAAACGCTTTTCGACCCGCCGCATCCGCCTGCTGACAAAGATGTGTTCGATTACTGCAAGCTCTTCATCCAGGAGTACGGCAGCCCCCTTTTTCAGCCTTTTATTGCGGGCGATTCTGACTTTTCCGAGCAGCCTGCTGGGTACGAGGGCGACATGGAGACGGCCTGCGCTTTATGGAAGAACCTCGTGCCTGCGGGTGATGGCGAACCCAAGGGCAAATCGACCACTCCTCCTGAGCAGCAGGTTAAACGAGAAATCGCCAAGCTGGCGACTATTCCGTCTGGGCAGCCCACAACCAAGAAAGCCCCCAAATCATCGCGAGGTCGTTGATCAGCAGGAATCACCTGGCGCCAGCGGCTGCGCCGCCGGTTTCTGCGGGCAAGGATTTGTCTTCGAGCCAGACGTATTCCTTCCAGGAGCCTTCGTAGAGGCGGACGTTCGGGTATTTGAGGACGTGCTTCAGGGTGAAGAAGAGCAGGCTGCCCTCACGCGAGGTGCCGCAGTAGCAGATGATGTTCTTGTCGGGCGTGAGGCCAGCGCCTTCCAGCTCCGCCTTCATCGCGGCGAGCGGTTTGAACTGGTGCGTGTTGTCACTCTCCATCAGGCGGGCCCAGTGAAAGCTGACCGCGCCGGGGATGTGGCCTTTGCGCAGCCACACGTCGTCATCGCCCTGGTATTCATTGAGCGGACGCGCATCGACGAGCACGTTGCCTGGCTTGCCGACATGAGCCTGCACGGCTTTCACATCGACGCCGATGCTCGTGTCGCCCTTCTCCGGCAGTTTACCCGCTGGATTGCCGAAGTAGTCCTTCGCAGGCTCCAAGCCGGCTTTTTTCCAACCCGCGAGGCCGCCATCGACGACGCGGATGTTTTGGATGCCGAATTTCTCCAGCACATACACGACCATGCTGGTGCTGAGAATTTCGTCGTTGGGGAGCTTGTCGCCGGTGGCATAAACGAGGTGCAGGCGGTCTTTGTCGGCTCCGGCGCGGACGAGCAGCGCCTTGGTGAGGTCATCGGGGAGGTACTGCACGGGCACGGCGTCGTTCGTGCCGCGCAGCGTGTCGAAGTTGATGTGATGCGCGGTGGGCAGATGGCCGCGGAAGTAGTCTTTGTAGCCGCCACGGGTGTCGAGCACGATGGGGCGCTGCGCGGCGTCCGGGTTCTCGATGAGCTTTTTGGCTTCCGCTGGCGAGATGAGGCCGATTTCGGCGTGCAAGGCGGTGGTGAGGAGGAAGAGAGCGAGGATGGATTTCATAGGTTGGGAATGAGTTTCAGGTTTCAGGTTCCAAGTTTCAAGTTCACGCCTCTTGGAACGTGAAACCTGAAACTTGAAACAGGCGGTTTTTTAGAAGGTGAAGACGAAGTTGATCTTCGCGATGAGGCTTACGGCGTCGCGGTCAGGAAAATTGGCCCAGGTTTCGAGGACGATGTGCTTGGAGAGGTCATACTTCGCGCCGATGGCGGTGATGAGGCCGCGCTGGTCGCGGGATTGCACGAGGTCGGCGTTGAGGTTGAAGTTGCGGTCGAAGAGCTTCCAGGTGCGGTCGATGCCGAAGAGGAAGCTGCTGCCGTTCGTCTGATAACCGTAGCCGGCATGCAGACGCGCCACTTTGAAGTCGTGCCACAGCATCGCGTAGCTGAAAGGATCGCCCGCGCGGTCGATGTCCGTCAGTGCGATGCCCGCGATGCCGAGGGCGAACATGCCGTCTTCCCACGGGGAGAAGCGGGCCTTGCTCTGAAGAAACAGCGGGCCGCTCACGCCGGTGCCCAGCGGGCTGTCGAGGCCCCATTCGACATGCACGGGCTCGAAGTCCCAGCCGGTTTTGAAGCCCATCCAGTGGCCGGATTTGCCCGGCTCGGCCGTGCCGAACTGGTTCGCGCCGCCGAAGCTGCTGAAATACTGCACGGCGACAGTACGGTGCGGCACGGTATCGGCGGTGGGGATGTTGTTGAGGCCCGTCGGCGTGCCGAAGGCGGAGGAAGCGACCGCGAAGGCGGCCACAAGGAGTGCGTGTGTTTGTTTTCTCATGCAGGGAGTGTTTTGAAGAGCAGCGCCGCGACGAGCGCGGACACGGGCAGCGTGATGACCCACGCGGCGAGCACCGGGATGACCGTGCGCCACTTGGCCTGCCGCGTGGTGATGCCGATGCCGAGCAGCGCACCGACGCTGACGTGCGTGGTGGAAACAGGCAGGCCATGCAGGCTCGCAGTCGTCACGAGCAGCGCGGTGGCGAGGTTCGCGGCAAAGCCCTGGCCGGGATTCATGCCGGTGATCTTGTGCGCGAGCGTCTCGGCGACTTGTTTGGCACTGATGAGTCCGCCCAGCGCCATCGCAGCGGCGATGAGGATCATGCCGGCGCTGCCTTGCAACCAACTGATGCCCAGCAGCAGCGCCGCCATCTTCGGCGTGTCATTCAATCCCCGTGCAAAGCACACCGCGCCCGCGCTGAGGAAGTGCAGCGTGTCAAGCGTGCGCGTACGATGATCCGGCGCGAGCCGAAGCATTTTCAAAATGAGATAAAGCAACGAGCCTGCCAACACTGCGAGTACCGGACTGAGCAGCAGCGGCTTCACAAAAGCCTCCCACAGCCGCGCCACATTCACATCTCCAGCGACCCAACCCGCGCCGAGCAACGCCCCCGTGAGCATGTGTGTCGTCGAAACAGGAAAACCCAGGCGAGTGGCCAGAAAACCCGTCAAACCGGCTCCACCAGCCACCGCTAGCAAAAAGCCCGGCTGAGCGATCAACGCATCCGGCACGAGACCTTTGCCCGAGAACGCCTTCAGCATCGAAGTCGCCAAAAACATCGCCGCGATGCATCCCACGGCCGTCGTGACCGCCGCCCAGTTCACCGCCGTGCGGTAACGCGTCGTCCCGCTGCCGAAGAG
The DNA here is from genome assembly GCA_016795375.1 of Verrucomicrobiaceae bacterium. Classification (GTDB taxonomy): domain Bacteria; phylum Verrucomicrobiota; class Verrucomicrobiia; order Verrucomicrobiales; family Verrucomicrobiaceae; genus Prosthecobacter. The sequence continues at coordinate 14,527 of JAEUHJ010000201.1, read as the reverse complement.
CGACGCCACGCCCTTGAAATTGGCGTTCGCACCGTTCGCATAAGCGACAACGAGCACGGCGAAGATGAGGAGAGCAGGCATTTTGACAGGCGGGGTCGCTTATTTGCTTATTTTGGCAAATGTGCAAATAAAATCTGCCACCTTTGAAGCTGGAAGCGGCGCCCAAGCACGCGGGATGACGGCATCGGGCACCGTTTGTTCCCCGCAACCACCCGCTTCCCATGCCTCGCACGTCTCTTCTTCTCCTCCTCGCCGCCGCCCTGATGACGCCCGCCTTTGCCGCGGAGCCCGCCTGGAGCACGCCCAGGCTCGACAACCTGAACAAACAGATCGAACGCAACGCGGCCGACGCCAAAGCGCGCTCCAATCGCGGCTATGTGCTGGCCCTTCTCGGCCGCAAGGAGGAGGCGCGGGCGGATTTGAAGAAAGCTGTCGAGCTGCAAAATGACGCGCCGATGCACAACCGTGCAGGCTGGGCCTACTTCAACATGGGTGACTACGCGGATGCGCTGCGCGAATTCGAGGCATCATCCAAACTCAGCGACTTCGGCGCCCACTACGACTACTATTCCTTCGTGCTCGCCTGCTGGGGCACAGGGGACAAGAAACGCGCGCTGGAGAACTACGCGAAGGCGGTGGAGAAAGACCCGCGCCTCGGCGAGTACAAATCGCTCAACGAACGCACCGCCGAGTGGACGCCGCTGGAACGCCAGGCCATGCACGAGACCTATGTGCTGTGGAGCAAGGCATGGAAGCCGTGAATCAGGCATCCCGATGCGTCGGCACCGGTTTGCCTGGCCGGAAATGCTCCACGTGGTCGAGCGCGGCCTGGAGGCCGAAGAAGCTGGCTTTCACCTGATCGAGCGCGACTTTCACAGCTTCCATGAGCGAGGCGGGATCGGCCTCGGCACGGAGATTGATGATGAGCTGGCCGCCAGTGGTGAGTTCGTCGAGTTCCATGCCGAGTTCGGGCACATAGTCGCTGCGCACGAGGTTGATGCTCGCCAGCTCGCCCGCGATGCCGTCGTCGGGGCTGAAGGTCATCTTGAAGTGGGCGATCTCGGCCCCGGCGGTCTGCAAACGACCCTGCACGTTCGTGGCGAGCTGTTTGAGGAAGGTATTCGCGTCGAACTCATCATCGCTTTTCAGCGTCACGGTGGCGTTGAGCCAGCCGAGCAGCGCCTCGCCTTCCGCATAGAGTTCATAATCGACCGCCATCGGATTGCGCCGCGCCTGCTCGCCGCTCATGAGCGAGCTAAAAAGCTCGCCGAGGCCGGTTTCCTGCCGTGGTGATGCGGTGACGACTTTGGAGAGAGGAAATTCGCGGATCAAAACAGCCCGCAACTCATCGCGCCGCGTTTCATCGAGCAGATCGCTTTTGCTGATGACGATGACATCGGCTTCTTCGAGCTGCTTTTTGAAGATGTAGGCCACCTTCGAGGAAAAAGTGCCCCCATCATCGAGCCCAAACACACGCCGAGCCCGCACGGGATCGACCAGCACGGCCAGCGGCGCGATGGTGAAGGCATCGCCATACATGCGGCGCAGCGGATAGGTGACCGTGGCGACGAGGTCTGTGCAACTGCCGACAGGCTCGGCGATAAACACGTCGGGTTTTGTCGCATCATTCAGCCGTGCGGCGGCATCCACGAGCGTGTTGAAGCGGCAGCAGAAGCAGCCGCCCGCGATCTCCTCCGTGGCGAAGCCCTGGCCGCGCAGCAGCTTCGTATCGACGAGTCCGCCCGCCTGGTCGTTCGTGATGAGGCCGACTTTGAGGCCCTGATCGCTGAGATGCTTCGCCAGGCGGCCGACAGTGGTGGTTTTGCCGGCTCCGAGGAAGCCTCCGATCATGATGTAGCGTGCTCGTTGGGACATTCAGCCTGGTATTTGCCGGTTCCGGCAAATAAACAAGCCCTGACTGCTGTTCTTGCGGAAAAATTTGCTTCGATGGAAGTTTGGGCGCTCTCAATTGCGATGCCTGCAAACCATGCTTCAGATGGATCATGCCCGTTGAACCAATCACAGATGATGACGAGAAATTCGCGGCTTGGTGCAGTGACCACCCCGCTGGCTTTGTCATCAATGCCGACCGGAAGCCGCGCAAAGGCTACCTGGTGCTCCACAAAGTTGGCTGCCACACTTTCAAGCCCCCTTACACCACCACCACATACTCGAAGATCGTCGGCTCGAGTTTGGACGAACTGGAGGCATGGGTACGGACTCGCTTTGGAACTGCGACTCGTATCACCCGAAGATCATGCTCCTGTTTGAAAAGGGCCGGGCTTTTTACACGGCGAGTCATGGAAGACTGTGTCGCTTGGGATTCCACAAGCAACATATCGTTAAATGAAACACTTGATCTGGAAAAAGGGGATCAGCGTGAACTGGCGCTGCTGGCCGTGCGCTTGCGTCGTGGTCAATCTTCCTTTCGGGAAAGCCTCATCAAAGCATACGGAGCCAGATGCATGATCACTGGTTGCGATATACTGGCCGTCATTGAGGCGGCGCACATCAAGCCTTTTCGCGGCGCCAAAGACCACAAAGTTGAAAATGGACTGCTCTTACGAGCGGATATCCACACACTATTTGATCTTAATCTACTGGCGATTTCTCCCGATGACTTGCTTATCAGAACTCATTTGCGACTCAAAGGGACAGAATATGAAGCGCTGGACAAAAAGCCCCTGTGGCTTCCTGGTGACCGCAAACTCTCCAAAGAGGCCTTGAAATCCAGGTGGGGCGAATTTGAAGCCTGATTCAGACATTGCCCACATTTTGTGATGTCGCCATCGAACATCGCCTGTCAGGGGGCGGCGCAGTGACTTCTTGCGCAAAAATCTCCCGCGATGTATTTCCTCCACATGCCTGGACGCAAATCGTCGGCCAAATTCGACTGCCTCAGCGCCATGCGCGCGCTGGGCGAGCCGACGCGGCTGCGCCTCGCGCGGCAGCTCATCAGCGGGGCGAAGCCGGTGACGGAGCTGTGCGAGGCGCTGCACGTCACGCCTTACAACGTCTCCAAGCACTTGCGTGTACTCAAAGAGGCCGGGCTGCTGGAGGTCGTGAAGCAAGGCCAGCAGCGCATCTACTCACTTGCCGCCGCCTTCCGGGCGAAGCTCTCGAACAACTCCAACACCCTCGACCTCGGCTGCTGCCAGTTTCATTTCGACAAGCTGCCGGAATGAGGAGCGGCCGGGTCTGGGGCAGTTTTCTGTTGCACCTGGATGTGCAAATTCGTATTTCAACCGCCACACCCTGCCCTGCCCGCCCATGAAACACATCCTCATCGCCGCCGCCTTTGGAGTTCTCGCCAGCTTTTCATATTCTGCCGAACCGCTGAACACCGTCTGCCCGATTTCCGGCAAACCGGCCAACCCGTCCATCACCAGCACCTACACCAAAACCGTCGCGGTCTGCTGCAACCGCTGCAAGGCACAGTTCAACGCCACGCCCAAGGCCTACCTCAACAACATCGTCAACGCGGTCACAGGCCAGTGCCCGTTGAGCAAAAAAAAGGCGGATCCGTCCGTCACCGTGAACTACACCCGCCAGGTCGCCTTTGCCGATGCGGCCAGCAAGACCGCCTTCGATGCCGCCCCTGACAAGCATATCAAGGAAGTGCGCCAGTAATCAACGCACGGTCACATCCGACACGCCCCAAGCGGAGTCCCTCCCGGGCGGCTCCGCTTTTTCATGTCCGGTGCGCGCGGAATCACCGGGCCTTCTCCGGCTGACCCTGGCCGGGCTTGGGATCAAGGCTGGCCTGCATGTCATCTTCCGGGCCACGCCATCAGCGGGAACTTTGGCTTTCGCAGTCCACAGGATCGCGTTCAGCACCAGCTTGCGCTGATCGGGTGCGCGGGCAGTTCCTTGAAATTCGCGTCCCAGCGCGGGTTCACGCTCCAGTTGACCCCAAAACATCCGCCCATCCAGTCGATGAACTCCTTGTTGTCCTTCTCGATCGCCGGCTCGACCGCTTAGTGCAGCGTGAGGAAGCCGCAGTCGCGTTTCATCTCCTTGTCGAGTTGCGCGAGACAGCTGTCCTGCAACGCGGGATGACCGCCGCCGCCATCGGAATAAATCACGACCGTGTCCGCCTTCGACAGTTCCTCCTGCGCCGGCCACTCGCCGTTAAGGTGATACTTGAATGGTAGGCATGGATCAAACGCCTGGCCGCCCCCGGCCATTTTATCGAGCTACTCCACCTTCATCACGCCGTTCATTACCATCCAGTGGCCGGGAAAGGTGCAGAGGTAGGGATACTCGCCCTTCTCCTTCGGCGCGGTGAGGTGAATGACGAACTCGCCCTTCGGATTCGTCATGTCGGTGTAGGCGATCACGTCGTCGCTATCCGGCACATAGTGCTTCGCCATGCCTTGCGGATCGGTGATCATGAGGTTGGCGAGGTTGCCGAGCTTTTGCAGCGAACCAGGCTTCGCGAGCAGCCAGTTGTGCGGCACGACATCGGGGTTCTTGAAGCGGATCGTCAATTTTTCGCCTGCTTTGGCCGTGAGCTGTTTCTGGACGAATTGCAGGCCCAAAGCGGCCTCGACGATGATCTCGCGTCCCGGCTCGCCTTTGGCCCAAGGGTTCGGTTTGGCCGGTTTCGGGGCTTCGAGGCCGATTTGCGCCGCGTGATTCGTTTTCGCGATCTTCGTGTAACCCGGAAAATCCGTGAACGGATCCGCCAAAGCATGCGCGGTCATGAAAATATCGTGCCCGGTGCTCACACGCAGGTGAATCTGATTCGCAGGCACGATTTGCGGGATTTCGAGGAAGATCGCCTTGCCGCCTTCGAGCTTCTGCACGCTGCGCACCTCCAGCGGATCGTGGCCGGGAGTATCGGCATACTTCACCGAATACTCCGGGGAGCCGTATTGCGGGCCGTATTTGTAGTTCCAGCACTGCGCGAAGCACGTCGCGGCATCCGCGTCCTTCACCGGCTGGTTGAAACGAATGAGCACGCCGTTGTCGCGTGCCTCAAAGACCACCGGCACCGGCTTGTCGCCGCCGGTGAAGCGCACGCGCTGGAAGCAGCCGTCCTTCGGCGTGTAGCTGCCCCAGCCCTGCATGCCGTTGATGTAAAGATGTCCGTCCTTCGGATTGAAGCGTGCGCACTGCGGCCCCGAATCAAAATTCCCGCCGATTTTCACCGCCGCCGCCTGCCAGCGCCCTTTCACCTGCTGCCGCATCACCAGCCACGCGCTGCCGCCGCCGGAGGAGAGATGGATGAAGTTATTGTCGCCCTTCAGTGAGGCCCATTTCTCGCTCGTGATGAATGCCTGGCTGCTGGCGCTGTTGTCCTCGCCGCGCGGCAGATACATCAGCACCGGCTCCGGCGGCTGGCCGTTCTTCGGACCGCCGGCACCGAAGTGCGCGCCGAGGTTTTGATCGAGTCCGATCTGGAAGATGGAGGATGCGGGCGTCCAGTCACCTTCCTGCCCGCTGGTGGTCACAAAGCGACCATCGGGCGAGATGCCGAGGCCGTTTGGATTGCGGAAGCCGGTGCCGAGGACTTCGACCGTAGAACGAGTTTTCAACTCGTTCTTCTGCGCCTTCGCCTCGCCCAGGGGGAACGAGTTGAAAACTCGTTCTACGCGGCACACGCCTTGATTCCCCGACGCGAAATACCAGCGGCCTTCCTTGTCCGTTTCGAGTCCGACGATGAAATCGTGGCCGCCGGTCGAGGTCTGCATCGCGTTCGTCACGCATTCATAAAAATCGGCTTCGTCATCACCATTGAGGTCATGCAAACAGGTGATCTGATCACGACCGAGGACATAGAGCTTGTCCTTCACTATCTTCACGCCCAGCGACTGGTGCAATCCGGTGGCGAAGCGCTTCCAGCGCAGCTTCTCCAGTTTTTCGCCGATGCCTTTCACCAGCCACACCTCGCCGGTCATCGTCGCGATGGCGGCGGTGCCGTCGCTGAAGAAATCATGCGCGGTGATGAAAAACAGCGTGCCATACGGATTCTCGAACGGAAGCGTGATGCGATCCGTCGCGAATGGCGTCTGCGTACCGAGTTCTCCTTTGGTTTCGATCCATTGAGGCCATTGGGTAGGGCCGCCTTTGGTGAGAGGTTTTAGATCTTCCGCAAGATTGTCTCGGCCAGCATCAAGCACGTCCTGACCTTCAATCATGTATGAAAAGAGGACCCTTTTGCCATGCCGGTAAAAGCCGTGGTAACGATGCTTTGATACCTTGGGCGTGTCCCACTCACCTATCTTTTTACCATCCATGGTGCCGCCTCCCATGAAACCATGTCTGTTGTCATTGAGCTTCACAAAGCCACCAGACCAGATCACTGGCCATGAGTAAAACTCCGGATCAAAAACTGCCGATTTATCTGCAAATCGAACGCACACACCTTTTGGAACGGTTTCGCCAGCTCCTTTAAAAACCCCGCTGAACACGCTGCCGAGATCACTCGCCGCCCAGCGACCATCCTTCCATGTCACCTGATCGTTTTGATTGCCCCAGTGGCCTTGCTGGCCGCCGTCGAGGCCGGGGAAGGGCGGGATGAGCGCGGGCAGCGGCTTCTGCTTCATGAAATGCAGCGCCTGCTTGCCGTAGAAGTCGAAGACGCGCTCTCGATTCACGAACTCCTGCCAGTGGATGTTTTGCGACTTGTCGAGCGGCTCGCGTGTCGGCGTGAACTCGGCGGCCTTCGGCGCAGGCGGCGGCAGGAGCGAGCCGAGATCGTCAACGCTCCACAAGCCGAGCGTGTTGTCCATGCGCTGACGTGGCGCGTTGCCTTTGCGCGGCTTCATCACGCCGCGTGTGATGCGCGCATCGTCGATGAGGCCATCGCAACCGATGCCGCCCTCGACGAGGCGGCCGAACGCGAGCCGTAGATCGGACTTTCCAGTCCGATCTGAAACGGGCTGGAAAGCCCGTTCTACGTTGGCGACCTGCTTCCCATCCACCCACATCACGACGCCCTTTTCATCGACGCTCGCCAGTAAGTCGTGCCACTTTCCATCGCAAACATCGACCTTCGAGTCGTAATCGCCGCCGCATCCGGGCATGTAGAGCGCCAGCGTGCCGCGACCCGCGTGCGTGTAGAGCTCCCAATGCGTCGCCGAGGCCTTCATCTCGGACGCGACGAGGATGTTGTAGCCTTTTTTGCCATCCAGCTTCGCGCGACACTCCACCGTGAACGGCAGCTTCGTGTATTCCACGTTCCCCTCGACCACCCAGCCACCTTTGAGCGCCTTGCCAAATTCTTCGCTCATTGATGCGACGCTCTCCGGTTTGGAACTCTCCGCCCTTTGCCCTTTGCTCTCCGCTTCTTTCCACGTCCGATACTTCGGCTTCACCCCCGGCTTGTCGTCATCGAGCTGCGGCACGAGCCACTTCAAGCCGTCGAGATTGTCGAGCAGGCGGCCTTCCGCGTCCTCGTTCGTGTGATTCAGGATGCCAATCGGGCCGCTGTAGCCGCTGGCGCGGATCTGGCGCAGCACCTTCACATCCTGCGTGCCGACGCCGAGCGGAAGGATTTTGCGGCCCTTCGCCTCGCCGTCGATGTCCATGCCGTTGAGATTCAGGCACAGCAGCCAAGGCTTCATCGCTTCGAGCACCTTTGGCAGGCGGTCGAGATGGCTGTGCCCGTGATGCAGGTTGTAAATGATGCCGATGTTGTCCGTGCCGTGGTTCTTTTTGAGGTAGTCGCACACCGCGACCATGTTCTCCGGCTCGCCGTCCCAGCCGCCGTGGTTGTAGATGCCCACCTGGCTGCCGATGGCCTTCGCTTTGGCCAAAACGGGCAAAAGCCCCTCCGAAGCCGATTTGACCTTCGCCTCCTCCGTTTCGCCCGTGCCCTTCATCATCACCCAAAGCTGTGGATGCAGCTTGTACTTCTCAAACAGCCGGAACGCCTCGTCATGCACGCCCCAGAAGGCGAAAAGCTCGATGCCGTGCTTCTGATACGCTAGGATCTCCCGCTCAAACTCCGCCACATGCTCCGCCCGCCAGTCATAGGCGATTTTGTGGATGCCCATCTTCGCCACCATCGCGGCGCGGTCTTCGGGGGATCGCTTCTTCGCATCAAACGGCACGATGCACCACGCGGCGAGATTCGGTTTGTCGAAGAGATCAGCGGCTTGGACCACGGAACACACGGAAATCAGAAGCAGCAGAAGATGTCGGGTCATAAGTAAGATCGATTTGAATCCGTTCTGTGTATTCCGTGGTCGTCCATCCTACTTCGCATAGCTCTGCCACTGCGCCTCGATCCACTTCGCGTCCGGCTTGCCATCAAAGGCGAGAATGCGGTATTTGGAGACGTAGGGCTTCCCAGGCTCGATGGCCCAATCTCCATCCTGAGAGGGGGCGATGCAGAGTTGAGGGTTCTTCGGATTCAAACGCAGGGGCTGCGGGAAGCGGAAATTCGACGGATGCATGAGGACGGCCATGCCGGCGGGCGTGCCATCGACTTCGCCGCCGATGTGGACCCATCTGGCCTTGGTGGAGTCGCCGGCTTTGCGGTCGTGATTTTCACTGGTGAGCATCGTGACGGCTTCGATTGGATTCCACGCGAGGTTTCCGCGCACGCCGAGGCCACCGTAGTGATATTTGGGCAGTTTGAGCGGCTTTTCGCCCGCGCAGGTCTGCGTGCTGGTGAGGTCGATGATGTTCGTGAGCGTGCCGTCGAGCGTTTTTTGAGCCACGGCGACTTCCCAGGTTTCATTGAGCACTTTTTCGTCGGGCGTGTGGCTGTGATCGAGAAACAGGTGTTTGCTGACGAAACCGCCGCCATCCGGGCCACTCCACATTTTGTCGAGCTTGTCGAAGCGTACCTCGGCGAGAATTTTGTCACCGTTTTTGTCCTTGCCTTCGCCTTTACCCTGATTCCAGAAATCGGGATGAGAGTCGCCGAATTCAGTTTTCGTCCACGCCATCCACACGCCACGATGCCAGCGGTGATCCTCGGGATGATTGCCGGTGACGAGTTTTCCGCCGGGTGAGCAGATGGGATGCAGATGCGCGCCATGCGCGAAGACGGCATCCACACCGGCGGGCAGCTCGCCGGGCTGCATTTGATAATCGCAAATCGTTTGGCCCTGAATGGCGAAGTGCAGCACGGTCCCGGTTTGTTCGGCGGTGATGTCTGCGGAGCGTGCGAGAATGGCTGAAATGACACTGAGTGCAGATACAACAGGCAAGAGCGATTTCATGGCGATGAAACGGGAGACACGGGCGAAAACTCGCACCGACGGCATGCCGGTGAAATCCCAGCCATGGCATTCGCATAGTCACCCATCTGAAACGCCGCCATTTTATCCAGCATGCCGCTGATGGGGAATTTCCAAACGAACAACATCACACCTCGGAATCCTGGGTCACGGATGGGGAGATGCTGCCGAAGCGCGGCTTCAATATCGACCTCGTCCTCGGCAGGATTCGCTGGAGCATCCCGAACGGACAAATGTGAGCCGCGCCGCCCTCACAGGCCCTCCATCCTCACCACCAGGGCATCGTAGCCAAGCGTGCGGTCGAACCTGGCCTCATGCTCCACGCGTTCCGTCGCGCTGATGATGTGGATGCGCCGCACGCGGTCGCAGCACAGCTTCAGCAGCGTGCGCAGGATCAGACGCGCATGTGGGGCGCCGAGGCAGAGATGCGTGCCGAATCCGAACGAGATGTGCGGGTTCGGTTTGCGGTCGAGCCGCACCTCCTCCGGCGCGGGGAAGGCGGCTTCATCGAAGTTTGCCGACGACCAGCACAGCGAGACGCGCTCGCCGGCTTTCACGGTGACGCCGTTCACGCCGGTGTCTTTCGGACAGACGCGACCGATGTGCGTGAGCGGCATGAAGACACGGAAAAACTCCTCGCCGGCCAGTGTGATGCGCCGTGGATCCTCACGCAGGAATTCCAAGGCCTCGGGATGTTCCGCGAGATAACCCAGCGCACAGGCGACGGTGAAAATGATCGTGTCGCGCCCTCCGGCGAAGGCGAGGTTGGCGAAGCCCATGCACTCCTCCCGTGTGAGCTTGCGGCCGCGATAGTCGGCCTGCACGAGCGCGCTGAAAAAATCCGCGCCGGGATTCGCCGCCACCTCATCAAACTTCGCCGCGAGGTAGTCCTCCAGCACGGTGCCTTTTTTGAAGTCGCCGCCGGTGACTTTGAAAACGTGGATGCCCCAGCCGATCCAGGTCTCCGCCTCGGACTCGTTCGTGTTGAGCAGGTAGGTCAGCGCACGTGATTGCACCGGCAGCGCGAACTCGTTCACGATCTCGATGCTCTCGCGTCCCAAGGCTTGCGTGAGCATGCCATCGAGCAGCGCCTCGACCCGCGCGATGGTCTCCGGTTCCTTGGCTCGCTGGAAAAACGGCTCGACGATGGCGCGGTATTCACCGTGGTCCGGCGGGTTCGTCTCGATGGGGAGCTGGCGCATGCCACGCACGTCCTCCTCGGAAGGAATGGGTACGCGGAAGGGCGCGTCGGAGCTGAAGGTCTGCCAGTCCTTCGCCGCTTTGCGCACGTCCTCGTGCCGCAGGATCATGGTGATGTTCTCGCCGTGGAACGGGCACTGCATCACGCCGGACCCGGCACGGGCTTCACGGAAGGGGTCGGAAAAGGCGGGCATGGTTCGTCAAAGCATCAAAATGACATGGCATCCTGTGGCGGCAACATGACAGGGGGGCAAATCACACGCCCCAACCGGGACGATACTCCTTGTCGAGCAGCGCATTGGCGGACGGGGCGTTTTTGAAGGCGACGGCGTCGCTGTCCCATTCGAGACGCTGGCCGGCGTGGCGGATGGCGATCATGCCGAGCAGGCCGATCTCGCTCAACGCGCCGCCATATTCGAAGGGCGAGCCGGCGGGGCGGTTCGCGCGGATGGCGTCGAGCCAGTCCTGATGATGGTCTCCCTTCGCGACACGCGGGATTGTCTCCGGCGGCATGGTGAAGCCCTTCATTTTCGATTCAGGAATGATGCGCACGCTGCCCGCGCCGTGGGAGCCGTGCATGATCTTGCCCTTGTCGCCGATGATGACCGCGCCGGTGCCCACGACCTTGCGTTTGTCCTCCTCCAGCTCCGGCGGGGCGGGGATCTTCGCCTCGCCATCGTGCCAGACGAGTTTCACCGGGCCTCGTTTGCCCTTGCCCGCGAACTCGAAGGTGATGCGGCTGCCACGCGGATAATACGCGGCGTCTTTGGCCGGATCATAACCGCTGACCTCGGCGGTGATGGCGGCCGGCGCGCCGAGATCGAGCGCCCAGTAGCTGGGATCGACGATGTGGCAGACCCAGTCGGCGATGCAGCCGTTTCCATACGCGGAGAAGCCGCGCCAGTTGCGCGGCACCGCCGCAGGCTCATAGGCGCGCTGCTTCAACGGGCCGAGCCACAAGTCCCAATCGAGCTCCTCCGGCACCGCCGTTGGTGGCGAGGCGGGCTGGCCGACGCGGCAGTAGATTTCCGGAAACAAATCACACCCGGCGTGAATCTCGGTGATGTTGCCGATGGCACCCGCCTGCACCATCTCGACGAAAAGGCGGATCGTGTGCGAGGAATGGCCCTGATTGCCGACTTGTGTGATGACCTTCGACTCCAGCGCGGCCTTTCTCATGCGGCGCACTTCCTTGATCGTATGGGCGAGCGGTTTTTCACAATACACATGCTTTCCGTGACCGATCGCCGCGAGCACCGCGACCTCATGCGTGTGGTCCGGTGTGGCGACGACGACGGCGTCGATCTCATTGCCCATTTTGTCGAACATCTGGCGGAAATCCTTGAAGCGCCGCGCCTTCGGATGCTCCGCGAAACTTTTCGCCGCGCGGCGCTCATCCACATCGCACAGCGCCACGATGTCCTCGCCCGAGACGCCCTGCAAATCCACCGCGCCGCGACCGCCGCAGCCGATGACGGCGGTTCGGAGCTTCTCCGAGGGCGCCCGCGAGCTGCCTTGAGCACGCACGACATGTGCGGGGACGAATTGGAAGCCGAAGGCGGCGGCGGAATTACGGAGGAAAGCGCGTCGGGAAGGCGGGAATGGAGAGAGGCTCATGGATCAGGATCAAACGAACGGCTCCCCCGGTTTCCTGCTTCATCCTCACCGCGCCCGCCTTCCTGCGTGCGCTTCAGCACACGCGCCGCGCCCAGCCAAAGAACGACTGGCACGACACAGCTCAAGATGACCGCCCAAAGAGGATTTTTCTGGCCCAGGTGGCCGATGGCGGCGAACACGAAGCCTGTCGGAATGGAACCGCACATCAACGCGGGGAGAAACACACGCCAGCTCATGCGCGAAAGACCGGCGAGACATGTCACGGCCTCCGGCAGCACCGGCATCCAGCGTGACAGGGCCACCAACCAGCCGCCGCGCCGCTCAAAAATCTCCTCGCCACGTCTCAAGCCCTCCTCGCCCGCGATCCAGCGCGCCGCGCCGCGACCCATCCACCGGCACGCGGCATACGCGGTGATGCCGGAGAGTGTGGACCCTGCCGCGCAGATCCATCCGCCCGTCCACCAGCCATACATCCATCCCAGGGCCGACATCACCACCGTCGAAGGCACCGGCAGCGCGATGTCCGCGATCAACAGCACGATCCCGGCCGCCCACGCCCAGCGTCCATAGCTTTCCATCCACGCCCTCGCTCCTTCGAGGGTGAACGCTTCGTCAAAGCGCGCGCCCCAGATCATGAACGGCACGATGATTCCGCCCAGAATGACCAGGATCAGCACCAGCAGCGACCGGCTCGGCGGATTCATCACACAAAAGAGCATGGTTGCCGTCATTCCGCCACCATCAGCCGCATGAACCCGGAGTCAGCACTGAAAGGACGGGATGCGGGTCGTCGCGGAGGCGGCCTCAGGCCAGCAACTGGTCGATGACTTTCGCCCCCTGGTTGTCCGTGAGCGACGCGGCGAGGCCGTTGCGCTTGTAGGTGAGCTTGGTGTGGTCGAGGCCGAAGAGCTTCAGCAGCGTGGCGTGGTAGTCGTAGTGCTTCACCTCGTCGATGACGGCCTTGTGGCCGAATTCGTCGGTCTCGCCGTGGACGTAACCCTTCTTGAAACCGCCGCCGGCCAGCCACATGCTGAAGCCGTAGGTGTTGTGGTCGCGGCCCCATTTCTCGCGGCCCGCGTCGTTTTGCAGCACGGGCAGACGGCCCATCTCGCCGCCCCAATGCACGACGGTGGTGTCGAGCAGGCCGCGCTGCTTCAGATCGAGAATGAGCGCCGCAGAAGGCTGGTCGGTGGCCTCGCAATTCTTCGGCAGCGCGGTGATGAGGGAGCCATGCTGGTCCCATGACTGGCCCGCATTGAGCACCTGCACATGACGCACGCCGCGCTCGACGAGACGGCGTGCGATGATGCAGCGCGTGGCGTAGTCTTTGGTGACCGGATTATCGACGCCGTAGAGTTTTTTGACGTGTTCCGGCTCCTTCGAGATGTCGAGCGCCTCTTTCGCCGCCGTCTGCATTTTTGCGGCCAGCTCGTAGCTGGAGATGCGTGCCTGCAGATCGAGCTCGCCAGGATGCGTGGCGAGATGGTCCTCATTGAACGCCTTCAACAACGCGAGCTGGCGCGTCTGCGGCGCGCCTGCGAGCGAGGCGGGCGGGTCGAGATTCAAAATGCGCGGCTCGGTGGCGCGCACGAGCGTGCCCTGGAATAGCGCGGGCAGCCAACCGTTCGTGTAATGCTCACCGCTGAAGGTGGGCAGGCCGCCGGGATGAGAGAGCACCATGTAGGCAGGCAGTTCATCCGTTTCACTGCCGAGGCCATAAGTCAGCCATGAGCCGATGGCAGGACGACCCGCGAGTCCGCGACCCGCGTTCATCGCGTAAAGGCCCTGCGCGTGATTGCTCACGCCGGAGGTCATCGAGCGCACCAGCGTGATCTCATCGACCACCTTCGCGAGATTGGGCAGCAGCTCGCTGATCTCCATGCCGCACTGTCCATGCTTCGCGAACTTCCACGGCGAGCCGAAGCACTTCGACGACGCTTGCGCGAGGTTGTCATATTTGATCTCGCCGGGGAATTTCTGGCCGTGATACTTCGTGAGCATCGGCTTCGGGTCGAACAAATCCATCTGCGAAGGGCCGCCCATCATGAAGAGCGAGATCATCGCCTTCGCCCTCGGCTCGAAGTGCGGCTTCTTCGGCGTCAGGTCATAACGCACGTTCATGTCGAGGATCGGCTTCACCGGCGCGGCCAGCAGCCCGTCGCGCTCCAGCAACGAGGCAAGCGCCAGCGTGCCGAGGCTGTAGCCATTGGCGTGCAGGAAGTGACGGCGGGAGCAGAGATGGGGGCGGGTCATGAGCAGGGAGGCATACGCGGGAACTGCCGTGCATCTCACAGGCTGCCACGCTGGAAATTCCCTGTGTGCCTGAGGTCAAGCCCGGGCGTTTTTTCTTTCCGCCCTTCCATTCTGCGACGCACGATTCATGGTTCGCAGAGCGTTTTCCTCCCCCGTCATGCCCATCTCCATCCCCCCACTGACCCGCCGCGGCTTCTTTAAACACGGTTCAGCCGCCGCTTTCGGCGCCCTGGCCTCGCAACTGCCCGCCATCGACATTC
>JAEUHJ010000150.1 GCA_016795375.1 Verrucomicrobiaceae bacterium | reverse complement strand
TTCCTGGGCAAAGAATTTGTTGTGACGTGCGAGGCGGTCGAGAAGCTCCGCTTCAAGAATCGCGGGCTGCGTCATCAAAATGGCGCGCAGGCCGTCGCGTTCCACCTTGTCAGCGTAGGCGGGGCCGATACCGCGGCCGGTGGTGCCGATTTTTTTGTCGCCACGCTGGATTTCGCGGGCCTTGTCGAGGCCCTTGTGGTACGGCATGACGAGATGGGCGGTCTCGCTGATGAGCAGATTCTCCGGCGTGATGCTGACGCCCTGCCCACGCAGTTTGGCCATTTCTTCGAGCAGGCCGAGCGGGTCCATGACGACGCCATTGCCGATGACGCACATCTTGCCCTTCCAGAGGATGCCGCTGGGAATGAGGTGGAGGATGTATTTCGTGCCGTTGGAGATGACAGTGTGGCCGGCGTTGTTGCCGCCCGCGGCACGGACGACGACGTCGCTGCTCTCGGTGAGGTAATCGACGATCTTGCCTTTTCCTTCGTCACCCCACTGGGCTCCGACAATGATGGTGTTGGACATGTTTTTTTCTTTTTTCTTCTGGCGCGGCACGGAGTCCGCAGGGGTGGATGAATGACGCGTGGCTCACCGGCGCGGTCGTTGCTGACCGCAGGGACGCTTCGCCCGGATGAAGACGGTGCCGCGAGGCGCGGGAGTGTGGTCAGGAGGCTCCGAGTTGCGAGGCGAAATATGCGGCGGCACCACAAGCCAGGAGGGCTGCGATGCCCAGGAGGTTGAGAATGCCACCACCGGAGCTTTTTTCCCTGGCCTTCGGGCCAAAGCCCTGGCGGAGATTCCGGTCGTAAGGATGCGCGCCGTAGCCGGCGGAGGACGGCGTGTTGACGGTCATTGTCGGCGCGGAGTAGTCGGCTTCCTCACCATCACCGATGAACACGCAGTCCACATTGCCGAGCTGGAAAGAGGCGCCGGGGGCGAGGGCGATGCTTTCGACGCGGGAGCCGCCGAGCTTGGTGCCGTTGGTGGAGCCGAGATCAGTCAGCGTCCAGGAGCTGCCGTCAAAAGAAACCTCGCCGTGATGGCTGGACACTGAGTCATCGGTGATGATGAGCTGATTGTCATCGGCACGGCCGAGGGACATGCGTTCGGCGTCGAGTTCGAGAGCGCCGGAGGCACCATCAGGAGTGGTGAATTGGATGCGAGGCATAGCGGGGTGGTTTTTAGCAGGTCGGGGCAGGGGTGGCAAGGGGGGATTCACGGGCTTGCGCGGCCGGGGGTTCTCGCTAGGGAGGACGGAAACCATCCCCCTGACCTCCTGTGACCCAAATCTTCGAAATCCTCGGCAAATTCGACACCGAAAGCGACTGCCACAAGCTGCTCTACGCCCCCCATCCGCTGCCGCTGAAGTATCGCGAGGGCCGTGTGTATAAAATCGAGTTCGAAGGCGACGAGGCGGCGCTGAAAAACTTCGTGGGGAAGGTTCTGATCGACTCCATCAGCCAGGAGGCGCGCACGGGCGGGCAGCCGGCGTTTGAGAAGGCTTCGTTCGTGCTGGAATATGGGATGAAGGGCGCGGCGCTGGATCTGGAGAAGGAGATGATCCTCAATTATTACCGCGGCATGTCCAATCCCGGCTTTGAGATCAAGAAACTCACGCTGCGCACCCGCATCTATGTTTTTGGCGAGGGCGCGGAGCCGTCGCAGTTCGTGCGTGACATCGTGAATCCGGCGATCCACACGCACGAGGTGCTCAAAGCGGCGTGAAATGACGACGGAGACTACTCCGCGTTTTTTTTCACATTCTGCGGGATGTCGAGGATGCGCAGGAGGTTGTGGTAGCGGTCAGTCCAGAGACGGAGGTCATGCTTCAGTTCGATCTCGCTGCCGAGCAGCACCGGCGGGGTGGCGGCGAGGAAGGCGGCGTTGTTGGTGACGAGGACGTAATCCGTGGAGTCATGATTGTCGCCGTCGCTCTCGGTGGCGATGCGCGTGGTCTTGTAACCTGCGTCAGCGGCGATTTTCTCGATGACAGGGGCGAGCACGAGGTACGAGTTCGTGATATGCACGGCGATGATTCCGTCAGCCTTCATGTGTCGCTTGTAGATGGCGAATGCCTCGCGGGTGAGGAGATGGACTGGCACGGAGTCACCGCTGAAAGCGTCGAGCAGCAGCACGTCGAAGTTTTGCGGCACCTCGCGCTCCAGGGCGAGCCGAGCGTCGGCTGTGACGACTTCGAGCTTCGCACCGCGCGCCTTCAAGTCGGCGAGGTAGGTGAAGTGCTTCTGCGCGATGCGCACGACATCGGGGTTGATGTCGTAGAAGCGGAAGGTGTGGCCGTTTTTCGCGTAGCACGAGACGGTGCCCGCGCCCATGCCGACGACGCCGACGCGGGCGTCCGCGCGGTCTTTGAGGCTGTCCAGGGCCTTGCCAATGCCGGTGTGGCGGCCGTAGTAGGTGGTCGGCTCCTCCCGCACGCCCGCGTCCATGTTCTGCAGGCCGTGGATGATCGTGCCGTTGGTCAGTTGACGCGAGTTGAGCTCCTTGTCCTCCTCCACGGCCAGCATGCCGTAGAAGTTGCGCACGCGTTCGAGTTTCTCCTCGTGTTTGAAGCCGTAGTCGCACATCAGGAGGATGAGAACGGTCGATTGCAGGCCGATCAACAGCAGGGACAGCAGCGCGACGCGGAAGCGGCCACGCCGCGCCGCGCGGAAGACCAGCACGGCGACACAAAGGATGATGACACCGATGATGAGCCACAGCGCCCACGCCGGCACGACCGCCTGAAACGCCGGCAGCCGCTGCGCGAGCACTCCTTTGGTGACGACCTCCAGCCTGATCAGCAGCCAGGTGAAAAAAGCGGCCAGTCCTGCCAGGAGCGTCAGCAGTGTCCATTCCCCCGCCTTTTTCCGCACGCTCCAGACGGTGCGCAGCAGCACCGCGCAGGCCAGGACGAGCACGGCGATGAGGCTGGACGGCCACTCGGCAAAAGTGGTGAATATACGCGGCGCACCAAGACTCACGAATAAGCCGCCCAGCGCGCCACCGGCCGACATGAGTAGGTAAAACTCGGTGAGGCGGCGTGGCGCGGGCTTCAGGCGTGTCAGCTCCCCATGACAGAGCATGCAGGCCAGGAACATCGCGCCGAAGGCCCAGCCCAGTTCCCAGATGAAATTCGGTGACAGGTCGATGTCGCTGAAATTGAGGCTGGCACCGGTCAGTTTTTCCAAAACCGGCTCCACGGCGTCATGCATCAATCTTTCGAGCCTGCTCCAGAGCGATTGCTTCTGGATGCGTTCTTCCGTGCAGGTGATGAAGACCAGGACCGCCGTCGGAACGGCCCACAGCACCGGCACCCGCGCATACCAGCGCTCATGCTCGAAGCAGATGATGAAGGTGAGGAGGTAAAGGCTCAGCGGCACCACCCAGAGGAAGGGGATCACGGCCACGTCCTGGCAGACATGGTTGGTAGCCGAAAGCAGCACGCAGCTCGCCAGCGCGGGAAGAAGCACCCACAGGATGCGCCGCAGCCATCCGGGATGATCCGCGGCCTCATTCGCGGGCGCGGGCGGTTGCGCGGCCTCCTTGATGGCGTGATGGCGGTCCATCCACACGCCGGAGAGGGAGAGGATGACAAACGCGCCGAACGCCACCGACCACAGCGCCGTCTGCTCCAGCACATCCCAGCGTACTTCGAAAAACAGCGGATAACTCAGCAGCGCTGCCAGCGAGCCGATGTTTGAGAGCGCATACAACCGCCACGGACTCGCCCCCCCGGTCGCACGCGTGAACCACACCTGCACCAGCGGACTGGTGCTGGAGAGCACGAAATACGGCAGACCCACGCTCACCGCGAGTAGCAGCAGGATGCGGAAGACCGGATCCTCCGTGCCGACCGGCTTCCACGCATCAGCCGGCGCGATCGGCAGCAGCGCGATCGCCGCGCCGAGCAGCAGGCCATGGATGATGCCCTGCCACTTGCGTGGCAGATGAGTCAGCGCGTGCGCGTAGGCATAACCGGCGAACAGCACGATCTGGAAGAACAGCATGCACGTCGTCCACACGCCCGGACTGCCGCCGAACCACGGCAGGATGAATTTGCTGATGATCGGCTGCACCTGGAACAGCAAAAACGCGCTGAGCAGGCTCAGCGCGCCGAGGATCAGGCCGGGAACAACACGGGAAACGGTCGTGGAGGACATGTGGAGGAGTGAAACGCAGGCTCTCACATTGGTTTCTTTTTGGGAAACAAAAAGGAGGCAAGCACCTGCCTGGACGGCAACGGATGTGCCAGGGAGCGGGAAAACCCAGGTGTCGCAGGCCATCGTATTCCTGCCGCGAGGAAGAGGCGGCCCGCTTGTTCTGCCAAAAATCTTACTTTGTGGAGTCCAGGGTTTGGCATAAATATCAGCGAAATCATCCCGATTCAGAACGCTGAAACCCGATTCGTTGTGGAAAATTCAGAAAAGACATTCCCCGCTGCTTTTCCACCTGCTCCTGAGCTGCCTGCTGCGGAGCAGGTGAACCCCTTCGCCTCGGATGTCTGTGCCGGGCCCTTTGGTGTGGAGGAGAACCGCACCGTTCCGGGACTCAATGCGGATGTTTTGGGGCAGTTGACGGCGACTATTGATGAACGCCAGGGCAATACGGGCCGCCCTGGCGGGCAGCCGCTCCTGCTGCTCACCGCTCCGCGCGCGGGTTACGGCAAAACACATTTGCTTGGCCGTCTCGCGGCGGCCGCTGGCGGCCAGGTGGTGCTGGTGCCGCTGGCATTTCGCCTTGAAGATGAAATCGGCATCTCCGCCGTCGCGGTGCGCGGCCTGGAGTCGATGGCGCGCGCTGACACGCCGCGCGAAGGCTGGACAAAACTGCGGGAGGCATGCGCGGGCGTGTGCGCGGCATTGGTGAGTCGTCTGATTGAAAGCGACACGCTGCCGTGTGCGAACAAGGAGCAGGCGCTGAGCGTGCTGAATGGCGACCCGGTCGAGGTCTTCGATGGGAATGGGAGCGCGCGTCTGATCGGCGAATGGGTGCGGCGTTTCGACGGGCAACTGCGCAAGCCGATGACCGAGCAGGCGATGAAACGCGTGCCGGCGATCCCCGCCGCGCTCGAATCGTGGGTGGATGCGATGTTGAACCACGCGCTGGACGGCGGCATGTCCAGGATGGCCGTGCTGCGCACACTCGCCGCGGATGAATCGAACGAGGGGCCGGTGACGTGGCTGCGGCTGCTCGGCCTGTGGCGGCCGGTGGTGCTGCTGGTGGACCACCTCGACACGTATTATCGCAATCCAGAGGCCGGGCTGCGCATCGCCTCGCTGCTGCTCGACATGTCGGAGATGGACGGCGTGCATGTGGTGCTGAGTTTGAACCAGGATGTGTGGCAGGCCACGTTCGGCCATCATCTGCCCAGCGCCATGGAGGACCGGCTCACCGCGTCGCAGATGCTCCTGCGTGGCATTGGTGAAGGCGAGGCCTCCACGCTGCTGCGCATGCGTTTGCAACATGCGGGCGTGAAGGACGATGAACTGCGTGAATTCGAGTCGTTTGTCGATGTGAAGCGCTATTTCCTCGGCCGTCCGCTTGGTTCGGTGTCGGCGCGCACTTTCCTGCGTCATGCGGCGAAGCAGTGGGGCTTTTTCCAGCAGACGCTCGCCTCGCCACCGCCGTCTGCGGCGTCGGACGAGCCGGTGAAAGCCGCCGATGCGGATGAACCCGGTGTGCTGCCGCTGATGACGGATACTGTGGCAGAAAACGAAACTCCGGCGGAGACCGCCATTTTCGATGCGGGCACCACGGCGGAAGTGAAACGCATGGCCGAAGGTCTCGCCGAGCCCGAACCCGCGCTGCCGCAGCAGTTGGAAAAGCCGCTGATGCCTGTCAATGGCTCTCATCTGCCGCCGCCGGTCCCGTCCGGGCCTGCGTATGTCGTCGCTGAACCGGAAGCGCCGACGCAGTTCTCCCCGCATTCAGCCAGTGCTTTCGAAAACCTGCGTGAAATGCTCGGCAGGCTGCGCCAGCCGAATGCCCCGGCGGGGCTCGCGGTGGAATCCGGTGCGCATGCGGTCGCGTCGCGGCTTGCGGATGTGCTGGGCGCCGCCGTTCCCTCTGCCGCTGCGGGCCTGGCGCCGTCAGCCGTGGCGGGGCCGTTGGTTGCCCCGGCGGCGGATGTCGAGCGTGATGTGCTGCTGGGCCGTTACGAGGCACTGCGGTTGCAGATGTCGGCGGAGGCCGTTTCGCTGCCGCTGGATTACACGAAGCTGGCCGAGCTGATCCGTCTGGCGGGCCGGCGTTTCCCTCTCGTGCGTTTCAGCGAGCACGAACTGCCTGGCATGACCGGCCGTTTTGCGATGTGCTGGACGCTGCAAGGCATGGAGATTGTCTTCGGCCTTGCCAATTTCGCCGACGGTTCCTACTGGCGCACGCTTGCCGGGTTCGCCGCCGGCCGGCTGGCCGAGTTGAGCGCGAACGCGGTACACGACATGCCGAAGCTCAAGATTGTCACGTTCAAAACGGAGCGTGAGCAGCAAAGCTGGGCCATCCTGCGGCACAGCACCGCGTTTCCCGAGGCGTTGCGCCCGCATGTCGATGCGATCAACCTTGAAACCGCCGGCGTGTCCTCTCTCTACGCGATGCAGCGCATCATCAAGGAGGCCGAGTCAGGCGCCCTCCAGGCAGCGCCCGCGCAGGTGATGAGCGTGCTCGCGCGCGAGCTCGATTTTTTCTGGAAGCGCGTGACGCGCATGGCTTGAGAAGGGGGGGGCGGGGCGTTTTCACGATCATTTCATCCCCGGTTCATCAAGGTTTCACGCGCCTTTTGAACATGGGCGGCGATGAAACCACTCCTCATCCTCCTGATCGGAGCCAGTTCGTTGCTGGCTGAAACTCCCGCCCGCGTCACCGCCGCCACGCTTGATGAGAGCGAGGTGCACATCACTTACGGCGAGCTTAAACGCCTCGTGGCCGCCGCGCTGCCAAAGGAAAAGCCGCCTGAGACAAAACCGAAGCCGCCCGTTCAGGCGGCGTTGCTGTCGAGCCTCTACCGCCTTGATGCGAAATCGGGCACCATCATCGCCGAACTCCAAGTCGAGAGCTTCGACAACGACTGGTACCTCATTCCCATCGCCGGTTCCGCTGTCGGCGCGGTTGCCATCGATCCAAAGGACGCGCGAATTGTCGCCAGTGACGATCATCTCTGCCTCATCACCGACAAAGCCGGTGCGCAGAATGTGAAACTGACTTTCGCGCTCGCGAAGGAAGGGCAGGGCACCACGCTGCATCTGGCCGCATCGCCCGTGGCATCGTTGGAGGTCAAGGAGCTGCCCGAGGGCAAAGTTCTGCGCGTTCAGCACGGTTCCACGACGCAAACGCTCAGCAGTGCAGACGTCGCAGCCCTTCCCGCGACCGGAGGCGAAGTCACGTTGATCCTCGAAGACGCCCGCAAAGCCGCGCAGCCGCTCGCAGGCGGTGTCACTGATGACGCGGTGCTCACCAGCGCCAGCTACACGACCCAGGTGGTTCGCGACGGCTCCGTTCTGACCGAAGGCTCGATCGTAGTGCGTCACGATCATCCCGTGCGGCTCACTTTGCAGCTTCCCGAAGCTTCGCGATTGCTCCAATGCCACGCGAATGGCGATCCAGTGCGCCCAACTCTTGGCGAGGCCGGTCGCATCGAGATTCCGCTCGATGGTCCGACCACGGATGGTGCCGAGTCCGAGGTGAAGCTTTCATTCACCGCCACGTTGCCAGCGTTGCAGGCTGCCGAAGGCGAAATCGACCTCGCCCTGCCGCAAACGCCGCTCTTTGCGAAACAGATCGACTGGAACGTGCAGCTCCCGTCCGACTACAACCTCAGCGTCACCGGCAACGTCGATCCCATCACCGACAAGACCACCGCTTCCGGCCTGCACCTGCGCAAATCCCTCTGTCGCGACCAACAGCCCCAAGCCCGCATCACCTACCGCAAACGCACCACCAACTGACCTCAACTTGAAACTTTAAACCTGAAACTTGGAACCTATGAAACTCACACACCTCATCACCATCATCGCCATCTTCGTCTGTACCACCTTTGCCTGGTGGGTGCTCGGCGGCGTCATCACCAGCCGCACGAACCACGTCTCTTATCAAACCGGTGACAGCGTCAGCGGGCGCTGGGGGCCGCCATTGATCCAAAAACATCCTTCCGCGCGTTACACATCATCCAATGGAGGCAAGGTCACGCTCCAGCCATCAAAGAGCGATGTGAAGGTGCGGCTTGCTTATCAGCCGGTGAAGATGGGCCTGCTGTGGCATCGCACCTACGGCGTGACGTTTGAAGGCCATTTCACCTTCACCAACACCGCCGCCATCACCCAGACGCTGCACATTGATGCGGAGCTGCCAGCGGGCAACACGCTGCTCGACAAGATCAACTTCACCCTCGGCGCTGGTGAGAAAGCACGCCGTTCGGTTGCCGCGCCGGAGCAGGGTGTCATCACGGACAGTGTCCAGCTCGCCCCGGGCGAAAGCATCCCCGTCACCGTCAGCTACGAATGCCGTGGCATGGACATGTGGCGTTATGCCTTCGCCGACGCCAGCCGCATCCGTGACTTCACGCTGACGATGAGCACCGACTTCACCGACGTGAACTTCCCGATCAGCTCCCCCACCGACCGCAAAGAGACCGATGCTGGCATGCAGCTCGTCTGGAAATATGAGGACGCCATCTCCGCACCCGGCATCGGCATGGAAATGCCACGCGAGCTGAATGCAGGGCCGGTGGCGGCGCAGATCTCGTTCTACGCGCCGCTGTCGCTGCTGCTGTTCTTCGGCGTGATCATCATCACCGTGCTCAGCCGCGGCATCTCGCTGCATCCGGTGAATTACTTCTTTCTCGCCGCCGGTTTCTTCGCCTTCCCGCTGCTGTTTTCCTACATGCTTGATGTCGTGCCGGTGCATCTGAGCTTTGTGATCGCCGCTGCGACTTCGCTTCTGCTCGTCTGCGGTTACCTGCGTGCCGCAGCAGGCACGTTCCTGTTCCGCGTCGCCGTTGTCGCGCAAAGCGCCTACATGGTGCTGTTCAGCTACAGCTTCTTCTTCAAGGGCCTCACCGGCCTCACGCTCACCGTCGGTGGCATCGTCACGCTCGGTGTCTTGATGGCGCTGACAGCCAAAGTGGACTGGAGCAGCAAGCTCGGCGCGGTTTCACCTCGTCTGGCTTGAACAACTCACTTTCGACAGGATTGACAGGATTCATCCCGGATTAACAGGACTCAGAATCTCATCAAATCCTGTTCATCCTTCCCCGATCCTGTTAATCCTGTCAAAATCAACCTCTGCCATGTCCACCCGCATCCTCGTCGTCGAAGACGAACCTTCCATCAGCGAAAACGTCGTTTATGCCCTCGAAGCGGACGGGTTCGCGGTTTCGAGCGCCGCCACCGGCTGTGAGGCGCTCGAAAAGATGAAGTCGCAGGAGTTCAGCCTGATCATCCTCGATGTCGGCCTGCCTGACATGACTGGCTTCGAGGTGTGTAAGGCGGTGCGCAAGACGCAGTCGTTGCCGATTCTCTTTCTCACCGCGCGATCCAGCGAAGTGGATCGCGTGGTGGGCCTGGAGATCGGCGGCGACGATTACGTCGTGAAGCCGTTCAGCCCGCGCGAACTCGTTGCGCGTGTGCGAGCGATTCTGCGGCGTGTTTCAGCAACGCCGCTGCCACCGAACGGCCACGATGCCTCCATTCCACTCGTCATCGACGATGTGCGCTGCCAGGCGATCTACTTCGGCACCTCGCTGAATCTCTCACGCTACGAGTTTCGCATGCTGAAGGCCTTTGCCGCGCATCCGGGGCGTGTGTTCAGCCGCGAACAGCTCATGGATCATGCCTCCGAGGAGCCTGACGCCTCGATGGAGCGCACGGTGGACACGCACATCAAGACCTTGCGTGCACGCATGCGTGGCGTGCGTGAGGGGATCGATCCCATCGTCACGCATCGTGGCATGGGCTACTCACTGCTCGAAACCTGGCCCGACGCATGAGCCTCACCGCACGCTTTCTTCTCGGTTTCGCGATTGTTGCCAGCGTCGGACTGGCGGTGTTGTCCGCACAGCTCCTGCAACGCGTAGAGCGGCAGTATTTCGAGGCCGTGGAGGAGCCGATGGTCGATGTGGCGAACATTC
>JAEUHJ010000146.1 GCA_016795375.1 Verrucomicrobiaceae bacterium | reverse complement strand
TAGGCGATGGTCACTTCGACGAGATCACCTGCCGGGGCTTTCGCCGCCGCCGGGGCCGCTGGAGCCGCGTCTCCGGTTTTCTTTTCTTCCGTCTTGCCGCAGGAGGCAAGGGTGATGGCGAGCGCGAGGCCCGCGAGGGTGTGGATGGTGTTTTTCATGGGGGGAAGTGGCTGGGTGGCGGGTTCTGGATGCGTGATGCCCGGTCCTGCATGAATCAGGCCTGGAAGTCCTCGGGGGTGAAGACGTATTTGCTGCCGGTCTTGATGGATTCGTAGGCCTTCAGCACAGTGACGCAGGATTTGAACGCGGCCACCACGTCGCAGGTGAGGTGGGCTGGGTTCTTGGTCTGCACGGCTTCGATGAAGTTCTGCACATGGGGGGAGTGCGGCTTGCGGTCGAGCCTGACATTGAGCTCCCACTGGGAGAGAGCCTTGCTCTCACGCACGTCGGCCATGCTGGCCTTGCCGTAGGAGGGCGGACGGGGTTTTTCCCAGTCACGGGGGTGCTCCCAGAACTTGTTCTTGGCCTTGTTGGCCGCTTTGACGATGGGGGAGCTGTCACCGATGGCGAGGGCCTCCCAATCCTGGCCGGGTTCGGCGTAAACCTGGTTGCCGTTCGTGTCGAGTTCCGAGATGAGGGCGGTGCCGCCGGTGCCCATGTGCTTCTCATAAGCCCCCTGGGAGCCGGTGGTGGTGAGCACCTGGTAGTAGCAACGCAGCGCGCCGTCCTTTGTCTTGAACTCGTAGATGCACATCGCGTTGTCGGGCAGCTCGAACTTCGGACGGTCCGGCGCGGAGCCGTCGAAGTAGTCCACCCCGCCGGAGGCGATGACCGAGACGGGCGTGGACTCATACATCCAGTTGAACATGTCGATCTGGTGGGCGCCGAGATCGGAGAGCGGGCCGCCGCCGTATTTGGAGAAGAAGCGCCAGTTGCGGAACTCCTCCAGGCTGCCATAGCCGTGCTTCGTGAGCACGTCCTGGGGGATGTCGTAGCCTTTCACAGCACCCTGCGGCTGGCTGCCGGAGACGCCGCGGTTCCACTGCGCGTAGCAATGGGTGACACGGCCCATCATCTTGCCCGGCTTGATGATGTTGTCGCGAAGGTTGATGTAGCGCGGGTTGGAGTGGCGCTGGTGGCCGATCTGGAAGATGCCGGGGTTGGCCTTGCCGGCGCGCACCATGTCGCGCGCCCCTTCGAGCGTGTTGCTCATCATCTTCTCGCAGTAAACATTCTTGCCCCTCTCAAGGCAGAGGCGCGAATACGGCGCGTGCATGAAGTCGGGCGTGGCGATGAAGACGGCCTCGATGGACGGCTCCTTGTCGAGCATCTCGTTGATGTCCTCGTAGATTTTGATCTCGCCTTCGACCTGGTGCTTGTTCTCGCCCAGGAAGCCGCCGCGGGTCTTGGCGATGGAGAATTTCCAGATGTCGCACATGGCGACCCACTGGATGCCGGGAACGTCTTTTGAGGCGACGCGGAGCGCGTTGCCCTGTGATCCGCAGCCGACGAGAGCGCACTTGATGGTGCGGCCGGCGGCGGTCTGCTGCGCGACGGCGCTCTTGCTGGTGGCAAGATAGATGCCGCTGCCGGTCAGGGCGCCGGTGCGGAGGAAACCGCGGCGGTCCATGAAGCGGGACAGCGGCGCCGAGGGGGAGGAGGACTGGGAATTCATGAGTGCAATCAGGCTCGTGGGGGTTCAATGACCGTCACATGGGCTAACGCCACTATTCGGCCTTCTTGCGGAACAGGATGCCATCAAGGGAGTAGTTCTTTGCCTTGGCGGTCACGAGGGCCGCGGCGACAATGAGAACCGACAGGCCGATGTTTGAGACGACTTCCGTGTCATCCGGCAGCGCGGCGAGGCCAAAACCCAGCATCAGGAACACCAGGCCGGCGGCGAGCAGGCCGAACTCCGTGCAGATGCCCAGCGCCACCCAGACGCCGACAGCGACGAGGATGTAACCGATCGTGCCGCCGAAGGCGTTGCACAGGGACTCCGGCAGGAAGCTGTTGGACGCCATCAGCTTGGAGATCGGCGGTCCTTTCTTCTCGGTGTAATTGGCGATGCTGAAGGTGGTCTCGGCTCCGTTGCCCCAGCGGAATTTGTCAAGGCCCGCCATGAACAGGCGCATGCCGACCCAAAGGCGCAGCAGGAGGTGGGCGAAGGCATAGCTCTGGCAGCCGCAGCATTTGGAGGAGGGGGAGGAGGGGGATGAGTCGGACATGATTGGTCGGGTTGCTTGATTGGGAGAGAGGGTGCCGATTCTGAACCGGCACCCCTTGGAAATCCAGCGGAATTTAGAGCCTACATGCTTCGCAAACGTGAACGACCCCCGCAGATGAAAATTCCGGCGATGACGGGGCGTTTTGCGAATGATTCGCCGGCCCGCCGCTCGCCGTGCTTGCCATTCCCGGCGTTCCTGCGTAAAAAATGGCGTTTAATCCACCACCTCTCCCGCAACCATGAGCGACCTCTCTCTCCCCAAACTGCCCGGCCAGGGCATTCTCGAACCCCTCGGCGACGAGGACCGCGACATCCTCAGCGGGTACGGCGAATTCCTGCCCGTGCAGCCCGGCCAGCACCTGATTGAAGAAGGCCAGCAGCAAAACAGCCTCTTCTTCGTCGTCTCCGGCAAATTCCACGCCACCGCCATGCGCGGCGGGCATAAGGTGCTGCTCGGCTCCATCCAGAAAGGCGAGACCGTCGGCGAGATCAACCTCCTCGACCCGAACGTCGCCAGCGCCACCGTCACCGCCGTCGAATTCTCCCAGGTCTGGCGCATCGACGGTGAAAGCCTCGAAGGCTACATCAACGAATACCCGCGTGCCGCCGCCTGGCTGCTCATCGGCGTCGGCCGCACCATCGCCCACCGTCTCCGCGCGGTGAACGAGAAAATCGCCGCCTTCTACAGCGCGTGATGCGATGACGGAGGCGGACGGCCGGGGGGCGCATGATTCCAGCGCACCGGGAGGGCCGCAGCCAGCAAATAGGTAAATCACCCATGTCCGGCCTGCCGCCATTTCCTCCGCACACCTCCCTGGAGGCGATTCAGGCTCTGTTTCTCCTCTTCGCCGGTCATGCGCTGATGGATTACCCGCTGCAGGGCGAGTTCCTCTCCACCTGCAAAAACCGCCACCTGCTGCGCAAGCTGCAGGATCCCGCCCGCCCGCAGGAAATCTGGCCCTGGTGCATGAGCGCGCACTGCCTCATCCACGCCGTCACGGTGTGGGCCGTCACCGGCTGCTTCATCCTCTGCGCCATCGAATTCGTCCTGCACTGGATCATCGACTTCGCCAAGTGCGAGAACTGGACCAGCTTCACCCAGGACCAGGCGCTGCATTATCTCTGCAAAATCATCTACGTCGTCGCGGCGATGCTGCTCTGAGGTTCCAAGTTCAAAGTTTCAGGTTTCAAGTTCACCAAGCGCGGCGATTCATGCCTGGCAAAAACTTGAAGCTTCAAACCTGAAACTCAAAACTCCAATCCATGCAGCGGACAGCGATCCTCAACGTCGTCGGCCTCACATCCCGCCTCATCGGCGAGCACACGCCCGCGATCCGTGCCTTTGTGGAGCGCAACCGCTCCGCCCTCATCGAGCCCGCCGTCCCCGCCGTCACCTGCACCGCGCAGGCCGCCTATCTGACCGGCAGACTGCCGCGTGAGCACGGCGTCGTCGCCAACGGCTGGTATGACCGCGACTACGCCGAGCATCGCTTCTGGAAACAACCCGAGCAGCTCATGCGAGGCGAAAAACTCTGGGAGGCGTCGCGCCGCGTCGATCCTCAGTTCACCTGCGCGAAACTCTTCTGGTGGTTCAACATGTACTCCACCGCCGACATTTCGATCACGCCGCGTCCGCTTTATCCCGCCGACGGCCGCAAGGTGTTCGACATCCACACGCAGCCCATGCCGTTGCGTGATCGCATCAAAAAAGACCTCGGCCCGTTTCCCTTCCGCCATTTCTGGGGACCTGGATCCGACATCAAATCCTCCATCTGGATCGCCGAAAGCGCGAAGTGGATCGAGGAAAAGCACTGGCCCGGCCTCTCGCTCGTTTACCTGCCGCATCTTGACTACAACCTCCAGCGCGTCGGCCTCGACATGGAGAAAATCCGCTTTGACCTGCGCCAGATCGACAACGTCGTCGGCGATCTCATCCGCTTCTACGAGACGCGGAACATCAAGGTCGTCATCCTCTCCGAATACGGCATCACCAACGTCGAACAGCCCGTGCATCTGAATCGCGTCTTCCGCGAACGCGGCTGGCTGTCGATCAAAGACGAGCTTGGGCGCGAAACACTCGACCTCGGCGGCTCCAAGGCATTCGCCATCGCAGATCATCAGGTCGCGCACATCTATGTGAACGATCAAAGCATCCTCCCCAACGTCCGCGGCGTGCTCGCAGCCACGCCCGGCGTCGCCCAGGTGCTCGGCAAGATGGAAAAACACCTCGTCGGCCTCAATCACGAGCGCAGCGGTGATTTGATCGCCATTTCCGACGCGAAAAGCTGGTTCACCTATTACTACTGGCAGGACGACCGCAAGGCACCCGACTTCGCCCGCTGCGTCGATATCCACCGCAAATGCGGCTACGACCCCGTCGAGCTCTTCCTCGATCCGAACCTCAAATGGCCGAAGCTCAAAGTCGCCACAAAGCTCGCGCAAAAGGCCATCGGCCAGCGCATGCTCATGGACGTCATCCCGCTCGACGCCTCACTCGTCAAAGGCTCGCACGGCCGCGTCCCCGAAGATCGCACCGACTGGCCCGTCCTCATCGGCGACTTCGACCAGCTCCCCCGCACTGGCACCCTCGCCGCCCACGAAGTCTGCAATCATCTCTTCCGCCTCTGCTCGCTCGGGCACGGGTATTCGGGCGTGGCGGTGTGAAGGCAGGGGCGTGCGGGCCGCACAATCGCAGCCGCCGGAAACGAATTCTTTGCGGGCAGGTGCGTCCGCTTCACTTTGAGCTCATGTCCCCGACCAAGCCCACCGATGTCCGTATCACCGCCGCCGAAGTGTTTTTCATCCCCGTGACGATGCGCGTGCCGCTGAAGTTCGGACCGGAGACCGTGACTGATGTCGTCTGCCTGCGCGCGCGGGTGACGGTGGCGGACCGGAACGGCAGGACGGCGCAGGGCTGGGGCGAGACACCGCTGAGCGTTTCATGGGTGTGGCCGAGCACGCTGGGCGTGGCCGTGCGCACGCGGCGCATGCAGGATTTTTCCACCCTGCTGGCGGAACGGCTCGTCGGAAGCGGTCTCACCGGTCATCCGATGGAGATCGGCCAGGATTTCATGCACGGCCCGCTGGCGGCGACGCTGCAGGAGGCCAACGGACAGGCCGAGGGCGACGCGATGCCCTATCTCGGCTCGCTAGTGGCCTTCAGCGCCTTCGACATCGCGACACATGACGCCTTCGGCGTGCTGCACGGGCGGGACATCTACACGACATACAACGCGGAGTTGATGAACCGCGACCTGTCGGCCTTCATCACGCCGGAGGAAGGAAGCGGGGTCAGTTTCAAAGACCTCCACCCGCAGGATTATCTGGTGATGAACGCGCCGAAACAACTGCCCGTGTGGCATCTCGTCGGCGGTGTCGATGCGCTCGAAGCCCCGGATCTCACCGGCACGGAACCAAAAGACGGCCATCCCGTGCTGCTGGCGGACTGGATCCGGCGCGACGGCCTGAAATGCCTCAAGGTGAAGCTGCGCGGCACGGACGCGGCATGGGACTACGAACGCATGGTGCGTGTGGGCCGCATCGGCTTCGCGGGCGGTGTGCGCTGGCTCAGCGCGGACTTCAACTGCACGGTGAAGGAGCCGGCGTATGTGAATGACATCCTCGACCGCCTCCTGCGCGACGAACCGGAGGTTTACGCGCGCACGCTCTACGTGGAACAGCCGTTCCCGTATGATCTCGCGGCGCATCAAACCGACGTGCGCAGCGTTTCCGCGAGAAAACCGCTGTTCCTCGATGAAAGCGCGCATGACTGGGAGTTCGTCCGGCTGGGCCGCCGCCTGGGCTGGAGCGGCGTGGCCTTGAAGACCTGCAAAACACAGACCGGCGCGCTGCTGAGCCTATGCTGGGCGAAGGCGCACGGCATGCCGCTGATGGTGCAGGATCTGACGAACCCGATGCTGGCGATGATCCCGCATGCGCGCCTCGCCGCGCATGCCGGCACGATCCAGGGCGTGGAATGCAACGCGATGCAGTTCTACCCCGACGCGTCCCTGCCGGAGCAGGCGGTTCATCCCGGACTCTACCAGCGTCGCGGTGGCATCATCGACCTCGGCACGCTCGGCGGACCGGGTTTCGGCTGCCGGGCCGATGAGATGAGGCGCGGTTTTTGAGGCAGGCGCCGCCACAAACCCGGCCGGGGATGCGCGTTGCTTGACCCCGCGGCATGCCTCGCCATCTCTGGCACCGTGTCAGATGGGTCCCCATTGATCGACCGCGTGCGTTTGCGCTCCAACCAGTGGCGCAAATTACGCGGAATCGTGCTCAACCTCGCCACCACCGACAGTTTCTACGGGAAAAAAATCCGCGAGTGGGAGCTGAAGGTCAGCCGAATGAACCGCGTCGAGGATTTCATCTCGCAAGTGCCGTTCACGACGAAGGAGGACATCCGGGCGGACCGCGCCGCGCATCCGCCCTTCGGCACGAACCTGACGCGCGCGATTCATCAATACACGCGCTTCTGCCAGACCAGCGGCACCAGCACGGGAGAGCCGATGGCCTGGGTGGACACGCCGGAGAGCTGGGATGCGATGCTGCGGTGCTGGCAGCGCGTGTTCGACGCCGCCGGACTCGTCAAAGGCCGCGACCGTGTCTTCTTCGCGTTCTCATTCGGGCCGTTCCTCGGCTTCTGGACGGCGTATGAGGCGGCGGCGAAGGATTATCTCGTCATTCCGACGGGCGGACTCTCCAGCCAGGCGCGTCTGGAGGCGATGGCGCGCTACGGCGCGACGGTGCTGTGCTGCACCCCGACGTATGCGCTGCGCCTCGGCGAGATGATCGGCGAACCCTCCGGTGTGGAACGCATGAGCCTGCGCATCAACAAGATCATAGTCGCCGGCGAGACCGGCGGCAGCGTCCCCGAGGTGCGGCAGCGCATCGAAAAACTCTGGGACGCGCGCGTCTTCGACCACCACGGCATGACGGAGGTCGGGCCGGTGAGTTATGAGAGCGAGGACATGCCGCGGCAGCTCATCGTGATGGAGGACGCCTATCTCGCCGAGGTGGTCGATCCCAAGACGGACAAGGAGGTGGAGGATGGCGCATGCGGGGAGCTGATCCTCACCACCCTGGATCGCACCTCCTGCCCGCTGCTGCGCTTCCGCACCGGCGACTGGGTGAGGAAAAAGATTCATCGCGGCCGGTTGGTCCTCGACGGCGGCATCCTCAGCCGCGTGGACGACATGGTTGTCGTGCGCGGCGTGAACATCTACCCCAGCGCGGTCGATGCCGTCGTGCGGCATTTCCCGGAGGTCATCGAGTTCATGGTGGAGCAGCGCAAGGTGGACGCCATGGACGAGATCGAGCTGCTGGTCGAGATGGACGGCAACGTCGCCAAACCGCTGCTCAAGCGCCTCGAGGCCAGGCTGAAGGACACCTTTTCCCTGCGCATCCCGGTGCGGCTCGCCGAACCCGGCAGCCTGCCGCGTCATGAATTCAAAGCGAAACGCTGGCGGCTCGCGGCGCCAGAATGATGCGCGCTCATCCGTCATTTCCCCTCATGCCCCTCATCCAGCTCACGAACATCACGAAGTCCTATGTCGACCCGGGCAGCGGCGCGCGTGTGCCTGTGCTGCGCGGCATCACGCTCGGCATCTCCGCAGGCGAGTCCGTCGCGATCGTCGGCCCGTCCGGCTGCGGGAAGAGCACGTTGCTGAACATCCTGGGCACGCTCGACTCACCCGACGATGGCAGCTTCACGTTTGACGACGAGGATCTGGCCAAAGGCACGCCGGGACAGCTTGCCGCGATCCGCAGCCGGAAGATCGGCTTCATCTTCCAGCTCCATCATCTCATGCCACAGTGCTCCGTGCTGGAAAACGTGCTGCTGCCCACACTCTCCCTCAAATCACCGCCCGCCGACGCACTCCCGCGCGCACAGTCGTTGCTCGAACAAGTCGGCCTCAAGGAACGCATGACCTGGAAGCCCGCGCAGCTTTCAGGCGGTGAGCGCCAGCGCGTGGCCTTCGTCCGCGCGCTCATCAACCAGCCGCGTCTCATCCTCGCCGACGAGCCCACCGGCGCGCTCGACGAGGCGAACGCCGCCGCCTTGACCGACCTGCTGATCGCATTGCAGCAAAGCAGCGGCGTCACGCTCGTCATGGTCACGCATCATCGCGCGCAGGCGGACCGCATGAACCGGGTGATGACGATCCACGAAGGCGTGTTGTCATGAGACTGAGGGATTACGTCCTGCGGTCGGCACGCCACTACTGGCGCGGCCACCTCGGCCTGCTGCTCGGCACGTTCCTGGCCGCCACGATCCTCACCGGCTCGCTGCTCGTCGGAGATTCCGTCCGCGCGAGCCTGCGCCGTGTCGCCGCGCTGCGCCTGGGCAAGGTCGAGGGCGGCGTGCTCGGTGGCGACCGCTGGTTCACAGAGAATCTGGCGCGCAAAAACAACGCCGTGCCGCTCATCATCGCCAACGGCTCCGCCGGCGCCGCGAACGGCAGGGTGCGCGTGAACGGTGCGCAGGTGCTTGGCGTGGACGAGGGTTTCTGGAAGCTCGGCACCAGCGGAAAAGCCGTCGCCTTCGACAAATCAGCCGTCGCCATCAACGAACCGCTGGCGCGGAAACTCGGCTTGAAGGCCGGGGACACGATCCTCGTGCGCCTGGAGCGCCCGGGCGCGATCTCGCGCGACGCGCCGCTCTCCGGCGGCACCAACGAGGATGTCACACTGCGCCGCACCATCGCCGCCGTCCTCAGCGCGGAGGATTTCGGCACGTTCCAGCTCATGGCATCGCAACTGCCGCCGGACACCGTCTTTGTGAACCTCGCCGACCTGCAGACGCAGCTCGAGATGGACGGACGGGTGAACGCGCTGCTCAGTCCGCAGTTTCACCATCTGCGCGCCCATTTCGAGGAGCCGCGCTCGCTCGCGGATTTCGGCTTGAGGCTCAAGCGCGTCGATGGCGCGCAAAAAGAATGGGAGATCAGCACCAGCCGCGTGTTTCTCGATCGCGGCTTGGCGGAGAAGCTGTACGAGTTCAAAGGCGCGCGCGGTGTGCTGACCTACCTGGTCAACGGCATCACCTCCGCGAAAGGCGGCACGCCGTACTCGATGATCACCGCCGTGGGACGCGGCAATGACAACGAGATCACGATCTCCCAGTGGCTGGCCGACGACCAGAAGCTCGCCATCGGAGATGAACTCAAGGTGCGCTATTTCGTGGTCGGCCTGGGCCGTGCGTTGCAGGAGGAGACCGCGGCCTTCAAAGTCGCCGCCATCCTGCCGATGGATGATCCGAAGGTCACCAAAGCGTGGACGCCCGAGTTTCCCGGCGTCTCCGACGTGGACAACTGCCGCGACTGGGAGCCGGGCATCCCCATGGACATGAAGGCCATCCGCGACAAGGACGAGGAGTATTGGGACGAGTTCAAAGGCACGCCGAAGGGCTTCATCACCCTCGCCGCCGGTCAGAAGTTGTGGGCCAGCCGCTTCGGCAACCTCACCGCCGTCCGCCTGCCTTACCAGGGCCAGACGGAGGAGGCGAAGGCCAACGTGCTCGCCCTGCGCCTCAACCTATCCGACATCGGCCTCGTGCCGCGTGATTTCAAAGGGGAGGCCGGGGCCGCCGCGAAAGGCAGCGTGGACTTCGGCGGCCTGTTCATCGGACTGAGCATGTTTCTCATCGCGGCGGCGCTCGTGTTCGCCGCGCTGTTGTTCCTGTTCACCTTGGAACGCCGCGCATCGCAAACCGGCCTGCTGCTGGCCGTGGGCTGGACGCGCGGCATGGTGCGCCGCGCCTGGCTG
Organism: Verrucomicrobiaceae bacterium; assembly: GCA_016795375.1. Classification (GTDB taxonomy): domain Bacteria; phylum Verrucomicrobiota; class Verrucomicrobiia; order Verrucomicrobiales; family Verrucomicrobiaceae; genus Prosthecobacter. The sequence continues at coordinate 11,774 of JAEUHJ010000146.1, read as the reverse complement.
ATGGAGGCGGGCGTGATCGCGCTCGCAGGCATCACGCTCGGAGTGTTCGGCGGCATCGCCTACACCCAGACCGCGCTGCACGGCCTCTCGAACGTCTGGCATGGCGCCACGCAGGGCCTGCCGCTCATGTTCAGCGCCAGCTTCGGCACGATTCTGAATGCCGCGCTCGCCACGCTCGCGGTCGTGCTGCTCACGCTGTTCTGGGCCAGCCGCACATTGTTCAAAGTCGCCACACGCGACCTGCTGGCCAGTTCGTGGAGCGAGGAATTGAAACCCGCCGCTGCTGTGAAACGCTCCAGGATGGTGCCAGTTCTGGTTGGGCTGGTCGTGGTGCTGCTGACCGGCGGCAGCGTGTTCATGAAAAGTCCCGAAGCTGCCGCCGGCGCGTTCTTCGGTTCCGGCATGCTGCTCTTGATCGCGGGCCTGCTCTGGCTCAAAGGCCGGATGCGACGCGACAGTGGCGCCCTGGCGCGTTCGGTCTGGCAGATCGGCGCGCGCAACATCTCGCGTCGTCCCTCACGCAGCCTCTCAGTCATCGGCATGATGGCAGGCGGCATTTTCCTTGTCGTCGCAGTGAACGCCTTCCGCATGAACGCGGGCGATGACACGCGGCGCGATTCAGGCACCGGCGGCTTCGCGCTCATCGGCGAGTCCTCGCTGCCGGTTTATGAGGATCTCAACTCGAAGACCGGCTGGGAAGCCTTCGGCCTCGACGAAAAACTCATGACGCAGGCCCGCGTCGTGCCCTTCCGCGTGAAGGAGGGTGATGACGCGAGCTGCCTGAACCTCAACCGTGCGCAGAAACCGTTGCTGGCGGGTGTCGATCCCGCGAAGCTCTCAGGCTCATTCGCTTTCGCCTCGGGTTCGTGGGAGAAAATGAATGATGAGTCCTGCATCCCCGCCATCGCCGATCAAGCGACCGCGATGTGGGGACTCGGCAAGAGCGTGGGCGACACGATTGATTATCAGGACAGCGCCGGAAACACCTTCCAGGTCAAAATCGTCGGCCTGCTGGCCGGCTCCGTGCTGCAGGGCAAGGTGCTCATCAGCGAGCAGTCGTTTCTGGCCAGATATCCCGACACGGCGGGCTATCGCTTTTTCCTGATTGATGCCAGGACGGAGCAGAAAGCTGAGATCACCGCGCATCTGACACGCCAGCTTGAGCAGCGCGGCCTCGCGCTCGAACCGGCGAAACAACGGCTGCATCTGTTCCTGAGCGTGCAGAACACCTACATCGGCATTTTCACCGTTCTGGGCGGCCTGGGCGTGCTGCTGGGCACGGCGGGCATCGGTGTGCTCATCGCGCGTCATGTGCTGGAACGGCGCGGCGAGCTGGGACTCATGCAGGCGCTCGGATTTCGTGCCGGGGCGCTGCGGTTGCTGATTTTGGGCGAGCACGGCGCGCTGCTCGTGCTCGGCATGATGCTCGGCGTCGTCACGGCCGGCCTTGCGGTGATCCCGCAGTTGATCAGCAGCGGCGGCGGGCTTCCGGTTGCCTTTCTCGGCCGTTTGATCGCCGGCATCTTCGTTTCCGGCCTCGCCGTCTGTGCATTGGCAGTCACCGCCGCCGTCCGCGGCACGTTGACTGATTCAATCCGGCGCGAGTGAGACGTTCCACACCTTGCGCTTCGCTGTTCGCACGCTCTTATGCGCGGCAGTGAATCCTGCCCTCAACGAATCCGACCCGCCCTTCGACCTCGCCCTCCGGCCGGCGGACTTCTCGGAGTTCCACGGCCAGACGAAGGTCAAGGAGCAGCTCCTCGTGATGGTCGAGGCCGCGAAGATGCGCGGCGAGTCACTGGACCATGTTTTGCTCTGCGGCCCGCCCGGCCTGGGCAAGACCACGCTCGCCAACCTCATCGCCAGCGCCGTCGGCACGAAACTGCACACCACCAGCGGCCCGCAGATCGAACGCGCGGGCGACCTCGCCGGCATCCTGACGAATTTGCAGGAGCGCGACATCCTCTTCATCGACGAAATCCACCGCCTGCATCCCAGCATCGAGGAGTACCTGTATCCCGCGATCGAGGACTTCCGCCTCGACATCATCATCGACCAGGGGCCGAAGGCGCGCACGATCCGCCTCGACCTGCCGCCGTTCACCCTCGTCGGCGCCACCACGCGCGCCGGCATGCTCACCGCGCCGATGCGCTCGCGTTTCGGCATCCCGAACCGGCTCGACTATTACACCAGCGAGGAGCTCCAGCACATCCTGCTGCGCTCCGCCCGCCTCATGAGCGTGCCGATGGATGAGGCGGGCGCGCACGAGATCGCGCGCCGCTCACGCGGCACGCCACGCGTCGCCAATCACCTCCTGCGCTGGGTGCGTGACTACGCGCAGGTGAAGGCGCAGAATGTCATCTCCGAGGAGGTCGCGCGTCAGGCGCTCACAATGCGTGACATCGACGAATCCGGCCTCGATGAAATGGACACGCGCATCCTGGAGGCGGTCATCGGCAAGTTCGACGGCGGCCCCGTCGGCCTCAACAGCGTCGCCGTCGCCGTGGGTGAGGATGCCAGCACTTTGGAGGACGTGCATGAGCCCTACCTCGTGATGCAGGGTTATCTCAAACGCACGCCACGCGGCCGCGTCGCCATGCCTGCGGCCTACAAGAAGCTGGGGCTCATCCCGCCGGTGAAATCGCAGGCGGAGCTCTTCTGATCCCTCCCCATGTGGCGCGAGCTGACAACCCTCTGGCAAAGCATCCGCGACCCGGAGTACCTGCATCTGCTGCTGGAGCCGCTGCCCCTGTTCGGACTCGGCATCGGGCTGGTGTTTTTGATCATGTCATTCGTTTTTGGCGAGGTCAGAAGCCGTCTGCTGGCGCTCGGCATCATCTGCGTCTCATGCGCCAGCGTATGGCCCTACATCGACCTGAGGGACAAGGCCACGCCGCGAATTCTCGCCACACGCTCGCCGGATTTCGCGCCGCTCATCCAGGAGCAGACGCAGCGGCGCAAGGACTGGTCCTGGCCGTATCATGCGATGACGCTGCTCAGCGCGGCGGCGCTGCTCTCCTCACGCTCGCCGAAGTCCAGGCCGCTGCTGTTCGCGATCGTCCTCTACGGGGGCCTGCTGTTCTGGTTCGGCATCTGGCTGCACAAAAAAGAGTGCGAGGTCTATCACCGCAACATCGTGCGCTTCGTGCCGGCGCGGTGAGCCGGACCCGCCGTGGAAACCGCCGCCGCCGTCGTTCACGGCCGCTTCTGCCTCGGAATGAACACATCCACCTGCTGGCCGACGTAAAGGCTGCTGCCTTCGGGTTTTTCGAGTTCGTAGATCACCTGGAGCACGCGGGTGTCCACCCGTTCGGTGCTGGCACCCGTGAGGGAGACCTTGGGGATGACGTAGGGTTCGACGCGGACGAATTTGACCGCGTATTTTTGCGTGGAGTCGTTCTTGAGGTAGAGCGTGGCGCCCTTGCCGGGAGATATCCTGGCCGCGTTCTGCTCATCGACGTCAGCACGCACATGCAGCGTCAGGATGTCGCCGAGAACGAGGGGCGGCTGCTTGTTCTGCGGCGAGGCGTATTCACCGGCGCGGATGTTCACCTGCAGGATGGTGCCGTCGCGTGGCGCCTTCACCGTGAGGCGGTCGATCAAAAGCTGGGTCTGCTTCACATCCGCTTGCGCGGCAGAAAGCTGGGCCTCGGCGGCCATCAACTGGGCCTTCGCCACCCGCTCGTCATTGGCGCGGTTGCGCAGGTCGTCCTGGCTGATGGCACGCTGGTCGGAAATGGACTTCAAGCGGTCGAGCATGTCCTGCATTTTGACCAGCTCAGCCTGGGCGACGGCCTTGTTGGCCACCGCCACCACGACAGCAGCATTCAGCTTCAGCAACACAGCATCCAGCTCGCGGTCATCGAGAACAAGCAGCGGCTCGCCCTCCTTGACCACTTGATTGACCCGCACCTTCACCGACTCGACCAGCCCGGGCACCGGCACACCGACAGCGACATTCTCACCGCGGGCCTCAAGAATGCCGGTGGCGGCGATGTCGTCGGCAGCGTTTTTCTGCGGCGGCGCGACAGGCGGCGGCGGGATGGTGCTGTCCTGGCCGCGCAGCCGCTGCAGCACCACGCCCATCGCGATCATGCCGGCGGCGGCGAGGATGAATGTGAAATAACGGATCGAGGTGGAGATGACGGGCATGGCGCAGGATAAATGACGGGCGGGGAATGGCGAATGGTGAAATTAGGCTCGACGAAAAGCCGCCGGAGGTCTCAAATCCAGCTCATGAGCAAGGAAGCGGGCATTCTCTGGCAGGTCGTGCGCCAGTCGGGCGAAGTCGTGGTCATCATCGCCGTGGCGTCGCTTTTGCAGGCATTGTGGCTGCAGAACTGGATGAGCGCGCACTCCTTCTGCCTCGTGGTGCTGGCCGTGGCGTTTGGGAAGACGGTTTTCTTTTTCGCCGAGAACCTCACACACATCCTCATGGCCACGCGGGACAACCTGGCCTACCACAAGGTGCTCGGCCTCATGGGCGTGAACATGGCGCAGATCACCCTGAGCTTCGCGATGGATTTCTGGTGCCTTGAGACGGCGGAACCGGCGAGCTTCAGCTCCATCGACGCCGCCTGGGGCCGCGCGGAGCTGATCTTCGAGTTTTTCTTCTTCAGCGTGCTGAACTTCTCCTTCTTCGGTTTCGGCGACGTGACACCCCTGACAGTCCCGGCGAAGCTGGTGACGATGATGGAGGTGCTGCTGGCCTTCTTCACCGTGATCTTCCTGCTCTCCGACTTCGTGAGCCTGAAGGACTCCCTGCGGGTGCGCAGGCGGCATGAGGACTGATCCACGTCTTGCGCACCCGTCCGCACGCTCTACGCTGGCCGCATGGACCGACCCGCCGCCATCGCCCAAATCCGCGAAGCCTGCAAAAACATCGCCCTGCAGTTCATGAAGGTACACCCAGCCGTGCCCGGCCTGGCGGACGAGGAGACGCAAAAAGAATGCTTCCGCTGCGTTCACGAGATGACCGTGCTGCTGGAGACGATCAAGAAGAAGATCGGCCGCCTCGAACGCGCGGACGACAGCACACTTCTCTGACATTTGGCTTACTTGCCCGGCACCCGGGCGGACACGAACATCCCCCCTTATGAAGAAACACCTGATCATCTGCCTCCTTGCCGCCGCGCCCGCCTTGCGTGCCGAGATCAAGCTGCCTGCGGTCTTCTCCGACGGCATGGTTTTGCAGCAGCAGCAGCTCGTGCGCGTGTGGGGCGTCGGCGAGGTCGGCGAGGATGTGAAGGTGGCCTTCGGCGACCAGACGCACAACACCGTGACCGATCCCGCCGGCAGATGGTCGGTCACGTTGAATCCGATGAACGCGAACGCGAGCCCGGCGGAGCTGGTCGTCAGCGGAAAAAACAAGATCACGGTCAAAAACGTGCTCGTCGGCGAGGTGTGGGTCTGCTCCGGCCAGTCAAACATGCAGTGGACCGTGAAACAGGCCGGCAACCCCGACGCGGAGATCGCCGCCGCGAATCACCCACAAATCCGCATGTTCAATGTCGAGCGCAGCCCCGGCGCCACGCCACAGGCCGACTGCAAAGGAGCGTGGAAGGAGGCCACCAGCGCGACCGCAGGCGATTTTTCCGCCGTAGGATACTACTTCGGGCGTCATCTGCACCAGGTGCTCAAAGTGCCCGTAGGCCTCATCAACACCTCCTGGGGCGGCACGCGCATCGAGGCATGGACGAGCCGCGAGGCGCTGGAAGAGCGCCCCTGCGCCGCGGAGATGCTCGCCGACTGGAAGGATCATGCCGGCAAGTGGGACGCGGTGAAGGAGCAGGCCGCGTTCGACAAGCGCATGTCCGCCTGGCAGACGCAGGTGAAGAAGATCGACGAGGAAAACGCCACGCTGCCCGCCGGCAAAAAGAAGACGAGGCCACAGGCTCCACGTCCTTCCGATGATCCGGCCAAAACGCCACATCATCCCAGCGTGCTCTTCAACGGCATGGTCGCCCCGCTCATCCCTTATGGCATCAAAGGTGCGATCTGGTATCAGGGCGAGTCCAATCAGAAGCGCGCCTTTCAATACCAGGAGCTGCTGCCCACGATGATCAACGACTGGCGCAAGCAATGGGTGGACGCGTTCCCGTTCTACATCGTGCAGCTCGCGAATTTCGGCAACGGCAGGCCCGTGACGAAGGACGCGGGCGTCGCCGACCCCTGGGTGGAGCTGCAGGAGGCGCAGACGCTCACCGCGCAGACGCTGGACAAGTGCGGCATCGCCATCATCAACGACATCGGCGAGTTAAACGACATCCATCCGAAGAACAAGCAGGAGGTCGGCCGCCGCCTCGCCCTCTGGGCGCTGGCGAAGGACTACGGCAAGACCGGCAGCGAATACTGCGGGCCGCTGTACCTTTCCTCCGTCGTCCAGGGCGACAAGGTGCGCGTGCAGTTCTCCCACACCGGCACCGGCTTGAAAACCCGCGATGGCGGCGAATTGAAGCACTTCCAGATCACAGGAGCCGATAAAAAATGGGTGTGGGCCAAGGCGAAGATCGAAGGCAACGAAGTGGTCGTCTGGAGCGAGTCCGTGCCGCAGCCCGTCGGCGTGCGTTACGCGTGGGCGAGCTGGCCCGAAGGCGCGAACCTCATCAATGCCGAGGGCCTGCCCGCCTCCTGTTTCCGCACGGACGACTTCCTGCCGTCCACGCTCGGCGTCGTCTCACCGTTCAAGGAAAACGCACCGGCCAAACCGTGATCGTTCGAGACAAGCGTGCATCTTTTCCTCGCCGACTTCGATTCGATCTCATTCCTCGCGGATGAATTGCGTCGCAGCGCGCCGGAATCGGCACAGCGTTCCATTGAGGGCGTCGGCATCGTCTCGGATGCGCGGCCCGACGGCCTGTGGCTCGCTTTCGCGCGGCAGACCTTGCCTGACGCCGTTGAAGCGCAGGCCGCGTCGGTCAATGCGTGGGCCGACCGCATCATCGATGCCGTGGCAGGCGTGCTTCCCGACGATCAGCCATGGCGGCTGCACCTCTGGCCGCAATACGGCGGAGGCAAAGCCGGCATGAACCGCTGCGAGCTGATCCGCGCAAGTGTGGTGGAGCGCCTGAAGAAGCGGCGCAGGCACCTGCTGAAGTCGCTGGTGAAAGACGCCCCCTCACCTGAACTCTCCCAGAGGCTGGGTGAGGGGCAGCCCGGCGTGGCCGCTCCGTTCACCCCCGAAACCTCCCTCGTGCAGTGTTTTCTCACGTCTCCCGGCGCCGGCTGGCTCTCTGCAAGCATCGCGCCGCAGGCCCATGCTCGACGTCATCTGATTTCATCGTTCCCGCGCGGCGAAGTTCCGCTGGCGGACGACAAAAGCGCGCCCTCACGCGCCTTCACAAAGCTTGTCGAGGCCGAGCAACGGCTCGGACGGCGGATCGAGCACGGCCAGACCTGCGTTGACCTCGGCGCGTCGCCGGGAAGCTGGAGTTACGTCGCCATCCAACGCGGTGCGCATGTCATCGCCGTGGACCGCTCCGAATTGCGCGAGGATTTGATGCGCCACCCGCGACTGCGCTTCGAAACAGCCGACGCGTTCAAATACAGGCCGCCTCAAACCGTGGACTGGCTCGTGTGCGATGTCATCGCCGCGCCGCAGCGCAGCATCGACCTGCTGCTCGAATGGCTGCGGGAGAGACGCATGCGAAACTTCATCGTGACCGTCAAATTCAAGGGCCACGACGAATATGCGCTGCTCGAAACACTGAAACGCGAGGCTCCGCCGCTCTGCGCCGCGTTCCATCTGCAACGCCTCTGCGCGAACAAGAACGAGGTGTGCGCCTTCGGTGTGGCAAAGTAGCCTTGCTGCCGCGCCACCAACGCCAGGATGCCTGCGGAATCCGCGCTTCTCCCTGCCCGCCACGCTATCTTCGAGACATCCCGCCAAAGCCCTGTGCAAACTCCGGCTATTTCACTACCAGCACGCCCATCTGTCGGAATGCTCATCTTTATCTGCCGTTGCCGCATCCGGTCCTCGATCACAAAAAACTGTCCGCTTCCCGCAGGGCAGGCCAGTCCTTCGCGGTGAAGGGTTTCTGCGCGGAAAGCTGGTTGATGGTCACGCGTGGGATGTGTTACGGCTGGCGCATCTCATGGCGAATGGATTTCCTCTCGAAAACTGCCGCGCGGTCATCACCGGGGCTTCTTCCGGCCTTGGCGCCGAGTTTGCGCGGCAACTGGCCGCGCAGGCTGAATCTCTCGTTTTGGTGGCAAGGCGCGCGGAGGCGCTGGCGGAGGTGAAAAAGAGCATGGAAGGGCAAAAAGCGCGGATCTGGTGCTGTGTGGCTGATCTGGCGACGGACGCGGGGCGCGCGGCGCTGCTGGCCTTTCTCGATGTGAACGGCCTGAAGACGGACCTGCTCGTCAACAACGCGGGGATGGGTGATTACGGATCGTTTGCGAGCGCGGGCATGGAGAAGACACGGGCGCAGATCGAACTGAACATCACGGCGCTGACGATGCTGACACAGGCGTTGCTGCCGCGGCTGGAAAAGCCGGCGGGCGTGCTGAATGTGAGCTCGCTGGCAGGCACGCTGCCGATGCCGGACCTGGCGGTGTATGCGGCGTCAAAGGCGTATGTGACGAGTTTTTCGGAGGCGCTGGCGGTGGAACTGGCTCCGCACGGAGTGACGGTGACATGTGTGTGCCCGGGACCGACGCCTACGAATTTCAGCAAGACGGCGAGACGGGCGGACGGCGCGGACACGAACCGCGAGGGTCAGGGCCTGCTGCGCATCCCGCCTTCCCAGGTGGTGGGGGAGGCGCTGAGGGCATTGGCCGGAGGAAGAAGCTGCGTTTATCCAGGGACGGGGGTCGCCATCGCGTCCCGTGTCTTCCGGCTGATACCGCGCGGGCTGTTGCGCCTGCTGCTGCGGCGCCGGCATGCGAAGGATTCCTGATTGCGCGAAAGCGAAGGCAGGATTTAGAATCCATGTGTGCGCTGCCCTGCCTGCCGAGCCCCTGCGATTGAAAACGACGCCGCCTGCCGGCAGTGCGGTTTTTCACTGGAGATGGCGGACCGCACGTTCGGCATCCCCCCGTCATTGCAGGGGCCGGTGGCGGATGTGCCGGGTGTGCTGGGCACCTTTGCATCGCGCCGGGTAGCGCATGTCATCGCCGACGTTGAACGACGTTTTCCGCAACTGGCGATCGCGACGGTGCTGATGGAGGTGCCGACGCAGGCGCCGCTGGTGCCATATGCGTTCTGGATCTTCAACCGCGGCCAGCTCTCCAGCGCGGTGGAGAAAGGCGGGGAGAACCGGCTGGTGATGCTGCTGATCGACACGAACACGGACCGGGCGATCACGATGGTAGGCTACGGCCTGGAGCCTTTCATCCAGGAAATGCATCTGCAATGCTGCCTGCAGGCGGCGCTGCAACCGCTGCAGCATGGCCGCCATGCACAGGCGGCCGAATCCTTCGTGCGCGAGCTGGGCCGGCAGCTCGGCGAATTGTGCCGCCAGGTGCCAAGGCAGTTCGGCCTGGGGGATGATTCACACTGGCTGGACGCCAGCACGCCGGGTGAGGAGGCTGTCGGCCTGGCGGAAAGTTTTTACTGAGCACGATTATGATGAACCGCCGGCATTTTCTTCACCTTGGATTGTTCAGCGGCGGCTCCGCGCTGCTGCCCGCTGCTGAATTCCTGCCGCAAAGCACCGCCTTCATCGGAACTGCCAGGTTTCATCAGATCGCGGCGCGGGCGGTGGCTGAGAACTGGGCCGCGTTGCCAATCGGGGAACGCGTGGCGCGCTTTGGACTGGCGATGCGCGGGACGAAATACGTCGCATGGACGCTGGAGATCGATGATCGCGTGGAGTCGCCCTCGGTGAATTTCAACGGACTGGATTGCTGGACGTTTTTCGAGACGGCGCTGGGACTCGCGCGCATGATCGCAAAACAGCGGCGTGCATACACGCCGTCCGATTTGCTGCGGCAGATCGAATGGACGCGGTATCGCGGAGGCGTGTGCCACGGGAACTACCTCGACCGCATTCATTACCTGGACGAATGGTTCACGGACAACGCGGTGCGCGGGAGCATCCGCAATGTGACCCGCTCCGTGGGACCGGTGGCGCGGCTGACGGGCCGCGCCAATGACGAGATGTCGCTGAATCCAAAGCTCTACCGCTATCTGCGGGCGAATCCGGCGCTGGTGCCGGCCATGAGCCGGATCGAGAAGCAACTGGAACGCGTGCCGTTCGACTTCATCCCGAAGGCGCAGGTGGCGGCCTGCGAGCCGCGCATCCAAAGCGGGGACATCCTCGGCATCGTGACGAACCGGCAGCATGTGTTCTGCTCCCACGTCGGCCTGGCGTTGCGCGCAGAGGACGGCGTGTGCCGCTTCATGCACGCATCAGCCACGCATAAGAAGGTGGTCGTGGACAAGGCGGTTCACGAATATCTGAACGCCTTCAAAAGCCACGCAGGCATCATCGTGGGGCGTCCGCGTGACTGACGGGATTTACTTGTCGAAGAACGACTCCTCCTCGCGGTCGCTGACCTTGAGGTAACGGTAGTAGATCTCCAGTTGCAGCGTGCAGAGGCACTGGCGGTAGATCTCGTCGGCGGCGTCACCGGCGGGCCAGTTCGGACGGCCGCGTTTGAAGGAGCCGTCGGGCTGCTGCGCGCCGAGAATCTGGGGGAGGAACTGCTGGTTGTAGAACTTCCAGTCTTCACCGCCCTGCTGGAAGAACGCCTGGGTGTAGTAGTACCAGCAGTAGAGGTTGCAGTTCTTGTTCCAGTCCAGCGGCTCGGCCGTGATGAATTCACGGAGGAACTTGATGCCCTTCTTGATCGGAGTGGTCTTCCCCTTGGCCATTGTTTGCAGGCCGAGGATGCCGACGCCGGAGAGGCTCCACTGGTTGTAGTGCGCGTCGCGGTCGGTGCCGCCGAAGCCGCCGTCCTTCGACTGCTTGTCCTCAAGATATTTGGTCATCTTGGCGATGGAGGAATGCAGCCCTTCGATCTTGAGGCTGGTGTTCTTGGCGGCTTTGAGCGCCTGGAACTGCCAGCCGGCGACGGAAAGATCCTCACGGCTGTTTTTTCCGGCATAAAAACCCGTCTCGCCGTCATAGACCCAGCTTCCGCTGGTCTGCTGGTTGTCGATGATGATCTTCACGCCCTGCTCGAATGCCTCACGCATGCCGGGAAGTGATTTGCTGCCCAGACGGGCCAGCGTGTACATCTCTCCGAGAGCGTAGGTCGCGATGCCATGCTCGTAAACCGGGGCGTTCCCCTTCTGCGACTGGCTGAAGAGCTTGTACTTGTTCGCCTTCTGCGCCTCGATGAGGAAAAGTATGCCCTTCATCACATTGTCTCCGAAGAACGGTGACTCCGGCGTCTCGCAACGACCCAAATAGCAGAGCAGCGCAAGACCGGTCATGGCGCACTTGTTGGTGCGGCCCCAGGAGCCGTCCGCGTTCTGTTTGCTCTTCAGCCATTCCAGCGACGCGCTCACCGCCGCCTCGCACTCCGGCGTCCCGCCGTTCTGCCGCAGCTTCTCCAGCCGCTCCTGCGTCGAGCAGCGGCTCCGCATCGACGGTGGCAGCGTCACAAAACCCGCCGCCCCGCCCATCCCCATCCCCTTGCCAAAGCCGCCGCCAGCCCCGCCCGTGCCGAAGCCTCCGCTCGCCCCCAGCGCCCCGCCGCCCATCATCGCGCTCACGTCCGGCATGTCCAGCGCGTCCGGCGGCGCCTCCGGCAGCGTGATGGCCGAGTTCATGCTCGTGCTCACCAGCTTCTTCATCGGCATCGTCTTGTTGATCGAGCTGCGT
>JAEUHJ010000130.1 GCA_016795375.1 Verrucomicrobiaceae bacterium | reverse complement strand
CAAAGGCTTATGAGTCCTCTGCTCTACCCCTGAGCTACTCTGCCGGCGTTGTTTTCGTGATGGCTCCTGAGGTAGGGTTCGAACCTACGACCTAGTGGTTAACAGCCACCCGCTCTACCGCTGAGCTACTCAGGAATCACGTTTCCCTCCCGAAGAAGGGGGCCGGATTGATAGACGTTTCCACACATCGCGCAAGCATTTTGTCGGCGCGAAATCACTCCGCCTCTCAGGCCACTCCGTTCATCTCCAGCAGCTCCGCCAGCAGCCCCCGGCCACGGTAAAACCCGGTCTCCTCCATCGCTGTCGCCTCCAGGTCCGCGCGGATCGCCGCCGCCTCGCGCGCACGGAGCACATGCTCCCGGATCAGCGCCGTTTTGCGTGACTGCAACGCCAGGAACTCCGCGTCCACCACCGGCGTTGCCGGCCACCTCCCCGCCGCCTGCCCTTCACGCAGCACCTGCTTGAACGGCTCCCCCGTTTTCTGCGCCTGCCCCTTCGCCTCATTGATGCCCGCATACCAGCCCGGATGCACCAGACGGTAGTAGTCCCGCATCGCCTGCTTGTTGTAATGCACCACCAGCTTGCGTCCCTCCACCTCGATGAATCCCGTGGCGCGGAACGAGTCCGCGTCGATCGTGTCCACAAAGAACAGCCTCTCGCGGTCCACCGCGAACTCCCACTTCAGATCCCACAGCAGCAGCCCCGCGCTCTCCAGCAGCTCGCGCACCGCCCAGCCGCCCAGGATGGCCATCTTCACCGTGCTCAGGAAATCCTCGCTGCTGAGTCCTGACATTATCAGCGCCTCCTGCTTGCTCACCGCGCGGTCCTCCGGCTCATACTTGCTCGTCAGGTCATAGATCGGCCGCGGCAGCATCTCCCACACCCCCATCGGTCCCGTCAGGCCCAGCTCCTGCTCGTAAGCGCGTTTCGCCCCCTCCCCCAACCCCTGGTACTTCCTCAGGATCGACGAGCCGCTCGTCACCCCGAAGCGCACGATGTACTCCAGCGGCACCACATACGTCGCGCTCTGCTGGAACTGCATGTAGTCGAACACATGCGCCCCCAGCAGCCTGCGCTGCGGCGGATGCATCACCGGAAAGCGGCGCACCACATTGAAGCAGCTCGGGTTCTCCGGCATCCCCTCCCGCGTGATCCCGCCCGTCCGCGCATCCACCATTCCCACATGATGCGTCGCCGCCCCGCGCTCCAGCATCGACTCCAGCGGGCCGGAAAGCAGCTCCCGGCGCCACTCCGCGTCCATCGGCGTCGCCTCGATCACCGCCTTCACACGCCGCCACGTCTCCGGCCGCCCCAGGCGTGCATACATCGCGTGCCGGAAGATCGCCCGGTTCAGGTCATTGCCCTCAATGGCAAAGATCGATCCCACGTCAAACACGGAGCCCGCAGACGTCGTCTCGCACACCACAAAGCCCGGATGATCCGGCACCGCGTAAAGATTCTGCACCGAGCCGCGGTAAACAGGCTCGCCGAGATTCGAGAGGTCCAGACGTGAAGGCGGCGGGGGGAGGTGAGGCATGGTGCGCGGGAAAAACAACGGTTTCCCCCCTCGCGCAACCACGAACCGCGCCACCGTCACGCAGGAAAACGACTTGCCGCCGCCCGCCCCCCATGCGACACCATCCGCCCCGAAACAAGCGCCCGTAGTTCAACGGATAGAATGGTGGTCTCCGAAGCCGCATATCCAGGTTCGATTCCTGGCGGGCGCACCAGCCGAAAAAACGGCTGAATCCTTTGTGGATCAAAGGTTTAATCGCTAAAAATGGTTTACATGGTTAATTGTTCAAATGAACATTTAAATGCGCTGAAATGCACCGAAATGCGGTCAAAAACCATTACAAAACCATTACAGATTTCAGGCCATCATTTCTCATCATGCCGGGAATCGGGGCCACAGAGCGGCAATGGATGAGCCGCCGGGCGTCAATACGCTGCCAATTAGCGGCAGTTCGCTGCAAGGTTTCGGAGGCTTGTAATGGTTTGTAACGGTTCCAAAAGCATGCGGCAGGCACGCCTGATGCGCGTCGTTGCGATTCGATAGGACGGTGGCAAGCTGCCTCATGTCAACGACCGCCACCCCAGGGCGCAAAACCGCCGCGCAGGAGTTTCGCGATCTGCCTCCCGCAGAGAGGAAAAAACGCATCGCTGCTTTCTGTGATGAGGTGCGCGGGTTTTGGAAGGGCAGGCCAAGCACAGGCTCCGTGGATTTTCTCGTCAAGCTCCGCCGTGGTGAATGAAGCCTTTTGCGGACGCCAGTTTCATTGTCTCGTTTTCTCTCCGCCGATGAGTTGAATCATGCGCTGACAACCCTGCAACGTGCGAAGTTGGAAGGATTCATTGAACTGTGGGAAGTGCCGGTGCGGCTTGCGAGCTTTTCAATTCTCTGAGGCGCTGCCAGATTTCTTTGGCTGATTCGGGCATGGGTGCGCTCCAGTGCAGTTCCAGGCGGACTTTGGCATGCAGCCATGCGCGGGCGGCTTTGACATCGGGATGGCGCATGAGGCGGCTCATGCTGGCCGTGGCGGCGCGGCGCTTCCGGGCCGCAGGAAAGGCGCGGCGGTAGGCAACGGTCAGCGGGAGCATGCCCACCCATGCGGAGCCTCCTTTGACACAGTAGCAGACAGAGTGGAACGCAAAGTTCGCATGCCGGATGCTGATGGGCTTCTCGATCTGGCACCGCCACGGCGGGAGTTTCGCGGCTGGACATTCGCTAACAGTTCTGGCGATGCGCGACGGGCGGCCTGTGCGCGGTTTGTGTGTCTCGATCTTCACCCATCCCAGTGCGGCGGCTTGCTCCACTTCCCACTCCCGCACGCTGTAAGTGCGGGAAAACTCGCGCACGGTGAGCGAGCCGCCAACGCGTTCAAGAATGCGCTGGATGCGTTCAAGGCGTTCGCGGCATAGGATCAAAGGACGCATGACAAGCAGCGCTGGCAGTCAAGAAACTGGATCCTTCATGGAACGGCGAGGCGCACGCGGCTCTTTTGCGTCAAGCTCTGCCCTCTCAATTTCCGCTAGCAAACTCGCTTCGTAAATGTGTCTATCTGCTGGCGCTATTTTTGGTCTTAATTCGATCTTGAAAACAGCTTTCAAGATACGCCATGAAAAAGAGTGCTCGCGTCTTTCGAGAACTTCATCCGCATGGTTTTCGCTCCAATTACCGGACCATTCGACAATCTTCCTTAGCTCCGCTTTTTCTTCTGCATCCCAAGGCATCCCGGCTCGCGCATCTGCCCTCGCCTTTTGCTGAATCCATTTCAGCATCATCAGCGGCGGCTCGTCAGATAATCCAGGGTTTTGAAAATCTCTCCCGCTCCGCCACATAACTCCCTGCGCAAGAAGACCAACGCCAGCCACGAAACATAGTTCACTCTTGAACGCAAAAGAGCACGCAATCGTGGCAATGCCCGCCCCGGTAAATGACCTGCGCCACATTTCGGAAGGTCGCGGAAACTTTTGCTCAAGATTCCAAAGCCATTTCGGTTCATTGTAGCCATTAGGATATGTTTCTCTCTGCTTGTTCGATTTCATGGCATCACATTCAAGCCCTCCGCGTTCGCAGCCTGCCGCTGGCGATTGTCGAAGCTGAGGAAATCGGAAGCGTTCATTTCGAGTGCGGAGGCGATGTGAATCAAATCCAGGCTCCGCGTGCCGGTCGTGGCCGTGTGCTTTTGTGTGAGCGTCAACGTGCGGGTGAGAACGGCGGCATGATCCACAGCGATGATTTGAAAGCGGCCTGCGGCAACGTCGGCAGTGAAGTCTTGCCAAAGTTGGGCTGCCTGGGCAGCGGTTACGCGACCATTCTTCACGGCACGCTGGAAGGCGTTGGCGATCTCCACGCGATGCCAGTCCGTCAGCAAGATGGGCGGCGGCATGGAGGCACAAGCGGCATCGGCCCGCACGGAATCCGCTTCCGCGAGGTAAAGCGCCACGATGAGGCTGCTGTCAGCAGTGGCGCTCATGCGCCGCGATCTTCATT
Source organism: Verrucomicrobiaceae bacterium (assembly GCA_016795375.1). Classification (GTDB taxonomy): domain Bacteria; phylum Verrucomicrobiota; class Verrucomicrobiia; order Verrucomicrobiales; family Verrucomicrobiaceae; genus Prosthecobacter. Next base: position 12,848 of record JAEUHJ010000130.1, on the reverse strand, counting down.
CACGAGGTCTTGAGCGGTGCCAGCGGGCAGAACGGCATCCCCGAACACGGCACGGCGGCGGGCGGCGAAGTCCGGCCATTGCACGGGAGGGCTGGCTGGGGCGGCCTCGCTGGCGCATTCGGGAGGCAGTACACGGGCCACCACGCGGCCCGCCTGGGTGATGGCGACGGTTTCGCCCCGCTGGACGAGGGCCAGCCATGAAGGCAGGTCTTGGCCGAATTGCTGGACGGTGGCGACGCTCATGAGTGGAGAATATCTGCCGCGAGAGAATGCGGCAAGCGGGAAGATGGAAGCACGAAGGAGCCGGGCGGTCACTGACAAAACCGCCAAAACCCGGCTCTGTCAGTTTTGGCGGTTCCTGCGGGCGGCATGTTTCACTTCGTCGCACGCGGATTGAGCCGATAGAGATAGGTGGGGCGGCCTCCGCGTTCCGTCGCGTTCTGTGGATGAGCCAGAAGCCAGTGATGCCCGGTGAGCAATTCGCAGGCGGCTTCGGCGGTGTCCGGGCGGGCGCTGTGATCATGGAGGGGTCACTCTTTCCAGCATTCCTTTTCCGACCTGCAAATCTAACCCGGAAGCCCTTGGGTGATGTGTAAGGTACCACGATGACATCACAACCCTAGCGGGAGTGTCCGACTTGATCTTTCCCCAATTTTTTTCAATGTGATCGAGAATGGACGGCGCTATCCTTCCAGCATCCAGCCATTCTGGGGGTGGCTCCTCAAGCGGAGATTGTCCATCATGAACAATCATTAAATTGGCCCCGACGACAAATCCGTTCAGCCATGCGACCACCCCTTTAAAGTCCCTCCACGACTGCTCCGTGAAATGACCATCGTTTTTCTGGGACACCGCTACAATCATCAGGCATCCTCGTTTCAACCAGTCCGCATCGAGGTAAGATTTCTTCGACACCACTTGGCAAAGAGCGGAGGAAGCGAGAAGCGGGATCAAGAAATACCATTTCATATCCGCCACTCCACTCCGCGAACCTCGTTCGTCAAACGGCATTCGGCCACTCACACCGCGAGGCGTGAGGAGCCGGGCGGTCACTGCCAAAACCGCCAAAACCCGGCTCTGTCAGTTTTGGCGGTTCCTGCGGGCGGCATGTTTCACTTCGTCGCACGCGGATTGAGCCGATAGAGATAGGTGGGGCGGCCTCCGCGTTCCGTCGCGTTCTGTGCATGAGCCAGAAGCCAGTGATGCCCGGTGAGCAATTCGCAGGCGGCTTCGGCAGTGTCCGGGCGGGCCAGGCCGCTCCAGCCTTTGCGGTAAACATCGCGTGCGGTGAACGGCTCCGGCAGGGCTGCGGAGCCATCACGGAGCTTCTTGAGCAGCGTGTTGGCTCCCTGGGTGTCTGCCATGCTGCCAGCGCCATAGACGCGGGCTGCATGCGTTTCGAGGTAGGCGGCCCATGCCAGCGCACGCTCAAGCGCGGAGAGTGTGACCGGGCCGGTCTGCCACTCCGCGACATGAAGCAGCACAGCCAGCGCGGGCACGAGCTTCCGATACTTTGCCAGATGCGCCTCGAAAGCGGAGGACAAGCTCTCGGAGCGCAGGCGTGTCTCCATTCCCTGCCGCCACTCTCGAAAGCAATCCAGCGCATCAGGCGCAAAGCGGAAAGTGGGAATGCCGTCGCGATTGGGAACGATGCCCGACTTGATGAAGTGTTCGGGCGTGAAGGCTTCCATCGCCTCGAAAATGGCGACGGCGTTGCTTTCGGCCCCATGATCGAGCGGACGGTCGATGTCCCGCCAGTCGGCCTTCACATCCGGCCAGACCATGAGGGAAAAGCGTTGCAGGAAACCATCGGCCCCGGCGCTCTCACTCTGCGCGGCGCGAATGTGGGATGCAATGACGCCCGGCTGGATGCTGCCCATCACGCTGACTGCGCACGCGTCAATGTCACGCCTGCCGCGCGTGATGCGGTCAAAGGTGAAGCCCTCCTTGCCGCTCCAGGATTGTAGCAGGAAAGCACGGAGCGCCTGATTGCCATCGCGCTCCAGCATCGCCAGCAATCCGGCCAGCTCATCCTGATAGAGCAGCGTGCCGGTGGGGTTCTCCCGCAGCACTTCGCCCAATGCCTCAAGACTGGCATCGTTCACGATGAGGCGGCGGCATGGAGCGGCGACGCCTTCCTCCTCGATCAAGCTGGCGTAATCGAAGCCATCGCCTTTCGTCGCGGCGGCGAGTGCTTTTTTCTCCGTGGCCTTGCGTTTGAACCTGGCGGCGATCTCGGCGGCTTTGCGCTCACGCTCCATGCCTTCGTGCCGCTGATTGGCGGCGCTCTGCATCGCCCGCAAAGGCCGCATGACCGCCTGCATGGAGGGAGATTTCATCAGCGATGGTCTGCCGATGAGCATGGCCCACAGGTGCGGAAACTCCGTGAATCCCTCGTCCTGCTCTTTTGGCTGGATGCAAAAGCGCCTGCCCGCCACGCTGGAAAGCGCGGCCATCGCTGCCACGGCGGGAAAGTCGGACGGGCATTGCATGCGTTCCGCGATGTCGGCGATCCAGTCACGCAGCGATGTCGGAAGCCATGCAGTGTCGAATGCTTGCACAGAAAGCAGCTTTGCCACGAGCGGCGCTGGTTGCGGCAGGGATTCGCCTGTGTTGATGGCGATAGCTTCGAGCCGTTGCAGTTTTTCACGCAATGCTGCGGCCAGTTCCTCCGGCCCCGCCTCCGCGCTCTCCATCAAATGCAGCCCCGCCGCACTCTCTCTGCGGGCATGAGCATAAGCCACCTGCCGCGCATGCCATTCCGCATGCTTCGCGTTGATGAGCGCGTGCGAACCGATGAGCGACAACAACACATCATCCGCGTCTGTGACTCCACGTTCCGCCTGCAACGCAGCCTTGATCGTGGCGCGGCTGATCGCCTCGCCTGCGGAGTGCATGCGGATCACCTGTGACCACACAAGACGGCTGTGCTCATCCAGAAACGAAGCCGCGTCCGGCAGGATGCGCAGCATGACTGCCAGATGCTCCGTGCTGCCTTCAAGCATCGCGGCGATGATCTGTCCCTCGCTGTCTGCTGCACTCAAGCCATTCCCGTTTTGCAAATCGAGGGGCTTCATGGCCGGGCCTCCTTGCGAACTTCCACCCCTTTTTCGATCCACTCCGCGCCGAGGCGGAGCGCCCGCTGCTTCGCCACCCGTGCAATCGCCATGCGCATCTCCGGCGAGCGTTGGAATGGCGAGAACGCGGCGGCGATGCGGCTCTCGTAGTCGCCGGAGCGCAGGGAGTAGGTTTCTCCGCCCATTGCGCGAAATTCATCACTTTTGCCGCTTTTTTGCGCAGCCTGCGACCCCTCGCCGGTGCCGATCTTGCCCAGGCTGAACTTGTCCACCTCATGCGGCGTGCCGTGGTAGGCGCGGATGCTGAACGTCGTCGGCCCCACGAGAGAGCCGTTGCCGAACTCGAACACCCTCGCGCTCGTGCCCGTGGGCACGGCGCGGGAGCTGTCGAATTGACGGAGGGAGAAGGTAGGCGCGGCATCCACTTTGATTGCGGCTGGAACCTGCCCCTTGATTTTTTCGATAAATTCGGCCACAGTTGTTTGCGGCCCGAATGTGGGGGTGTTCGCGGATGCGCTTTGCGCTCCCCGCCCAAGCCCCGGCGACGTTTGGGCCGTATTTTCGTAGAGGCCAAATTCATAGAATGTCCGCGCTCCGCCGCGCAGATGCTTGCGGACATTGAACCATGCCACCGCGCTCCTGCCGTCGATCTCAACCGGAATGGCAAAGTAATGGAATCGCTCCGTGTCGGCGGTTCGGCTGGCGTCGGGAGGCACATCCCCCAACAGGACGGCTTTCCCGACAATCTCCTCCAGATGGAGCGCCGAGCGCATCGCGGGTTCCTTGCGCGTCTTGCTCGCCGCCTCGCTTTTGGACTCCGCCGAGAAGCTGATACCCCAGCCGGTGTCCGTGTTTTGAATGCTCCTGCCTTGCAGATGGGCGGCAATATACTCGCGAACCGCCTTGCGCATGTCGCTCCTGCCTCCAGTCATCTTTTCCGTGCTGATGCGGATCGGCGGCAGCGGACGTGCGTCTCTTTCTTGAGTTGATGCCGCGAGGCTGAACGTCTCGCCATTCGGCCCCGGATTCTCCTCCGAGTAAGATTGCCCTCCCGCATACAGCGCCTCGTTGGCGATGGCGTCGGCTTCTTTGAAGGACTCGGTTTCGTGAATTGTTTGCATGGCGCAAATGGGTTGCGTCGCTGTTGCCTGGTGATACCATCACGCCACTATCACGAAGCGCGGGCCGTTGGCGAAAGTCAGCGGCTCGTTTCGTTTCAAGAGGCTTTGCGGGCCTTGGCGCGGATGTGAAACCGCTCGCGCAAGGCGGCTTCGACTTCGGCCAGCTCATAGCGGACGGCCTTGCCGATTTTGAAAACGGGCAGAACGCCGTTTCGGGTGAGTTCATCAATCGTCCTCAAAGACAGGCCGCAGTATGCGGCCGTCTCTTTGCGGGTTTTCTTCCCGGCTGGAAGGCTGGAAGCGGCGGTGAGGATTTTAGAGTCAGCTTTCATGGAGATGCTGGATGCTGCCCCACAAAGCACAAACCTGCGATTCAACCGCCGTTCCTGATTGATAGTATCAAAGCGGACGCAACCAGAACACGCTATCGCCGCCCATGTCTCAACGTGTGCCGCACCCTTCTTGCCATGTTGTCCAAATCGCTCCCCAAAGGGATATGTTGAAACGGGACTCCGCTTTGAGAAAGCACGTTGGCAGCATCGGTTATCCGCTCCTCCATTCGCTTTCCATCGCAAGTCCAAAGCGTAAGCGTGACCCAAGCACGGAGAAGCCATGCTTCGGAACTTCGCTGGAATGCTTGTGGTGAACGTCTCTGCTTCTTGATCGCATCTGCAATCGCGAGAACGAGGCTTGTGTCCCCGGCGCGGCTGTACTCTGCAATTCTCGGACTGTGAATCAAAATGGCCTGCGATGGCGACCAGCCGTCGCGTAACGATTCACGGAATTCAAATGCCGCCATCTGCGGGCCAAATTCCTCGCCCTTCTTCATGGCTGAATAAACCTCACGCATTCCTTTTTTGTCAAAGCGAACGCGGCCATATTCGAGCACGGTCTGCAAGGCATCATCTCGTTCGTGTATCGCCTTGATGAGACGCGGCAGGAATTTTTTCCCTTTTCCCATTTGAACAAGATAGCCATCCAAGGTTTGCGCATCATCGAGAACCTTTGTCAGGGTGGCACGAATGGTCAGAGCTTCGATTGAGTCCGCCCCGAATTGGCCGACTGCTCGTCTCATCAAACGAGTGTCTGCCATTTTTCGTGTGATAATTCCCATTTTGTTTTCCACCACCTTCATGCGGCCTCCTTCATGGAAATGACGTTGGCGGGAACCGCTGCTTGCGGCGTGATGGCAAAGAACGCCGCTGCATCCTCCGGCGTGGCAAGCTCGCGGTAGTGCTGGAACAAGACGGCGGTGTTGGTGTGGCCGAGTTGCAGCGCGGTCTTGGCGGCGTCTTCATGCAAGGCAAGGTGATAGCTGGCGAAGGAATGGCGGCAGGCATTTGCAGGCCATGCCACGCCAGCGGCTTTCCGGGCGAGGTCGAAGCGGTCTTTGTGCCGCATCTCAGTCAAGCGCACGGGGCCGGAGCGTTGTGCGTGTGGCTCCAGCCATGCACGGAGGTTTGCCGTGATCTCCACGAGGCGGCGCTGGCTGCTCTTGGCGTTCTCTGCCGTGACCTCGATATGGCCGCGCCGAAGGTTGATCTCTTTCCAATCCAGCCGCTCAATCTCCGCCGTGCGCAGTCCGGCAAAGAAGCCGATGGCGAGCGCGGGCACGATCTCGGCAGGGGCGGCGGCAAGAAGCGCGGCGGTGTCCGCCGGCGTGAGGATGCCGGGGGCCTTGCGAACGACCTTCACCCTGGCGGCGCGTGCCACCGGGTTTTCATCCGTGTAGCCACGGCCTGCGCAGTAGCCAAAGAAGTTGTGAAGCAGGCGGCGGTGCTTGTCCTTCGACTGCGGGGCGTTCTTGAGGCCGAAAATCCACGCATCCACATCCTTCGTGGTGATCTCTGCCACGAGGCGCTTGGCGTGCTTCTTCGCGAAGCGCTCCAGCCGATAGGTGAAGTCGCGGAGATGAACCGCGCTCACGCCCTCTTTGCGTCGTGTCTCGACAAACTCGTCATAGGCCGCGAGCACGCTCACCGAACGGCGGCGCAAGTGCAGGTGATCGGCATAGAAGGTCAAGGCCGCGTCCAGGGTGAAACTCTTCACGCCAGCAGCAGCGAATGAATCTGCCAACTCACGCGAGCGAATGACGGCCTTGCGCTCTTCATGGGTGAAGTCGCCGTGCTTTCGGCCCTCGTTCAACAACTCGACTTTCTTTTCATTCACGAACGCATCCGCACCATCGGGGCCAGAGCGGGCGGTGAAATACTTCTGCGCGTAGTCTTCCCCTTGGCGGAACGTGACGCGGAACTTGTAGCGCGGGTGTTTGACCTTCTTGAGCGTGATGAGTGCGCGAGCCATGACTGCATGATGATGCAGGGAATAGCACCAAAAGCCAGCAAAAACCATTACAAAACCATTACATAGACAATTAACCATTGATTTATCGGGGTTGTTTACGGTCTCCGAAGCCGCATATCCAGGTTCGATTCCTGGCGGGCGCACCAGCCGAAAAAACGGCTGCCCCCCTGGATGTGAGCCACCCGCCTCACCACCGTCCCCCCTCACCGCCGCAGCGCTCCGATCAGCTCATCCAGCTTGTCGAGCATCTGCTGCATCTACGCCCGGTTGTAGCCCGCGTCCGCCATCACGTTCAGCGTGCCCACCGTGTTGCTGCTCGCGCTCGACCCGCCTGAGCTTCGCGGTTGCCTTGACCCGGCTTCTGGCGACTGTCCCCCCCTTCCCCGTTCTCCCTCCCGATGTTCTCCGCCCTCACCGAAAAACTCGAAGACGCCTTCAAGAAACTACGCGGCCAGTCCCGCATCAGCGAATCCAACGTCAGCGACGCCATGCAGGACATCCGCATGGCCCTGCTGGAGGCGGATGTGGATTTCAAGGTGGCGAAGGACCTCGTCGAGGCGGTCAAGACGCAGTCCATCGGCGCGGAGGTGCTGCGCAGTGTCTCCCCCGGCCAGCAGATCGTGAAAATCTTCCACGACGAGCTGGTCAAACTTCTCGGCACGGCCGTGGCGCTCAATGTTGATCCGCCGCAGCGCATTCTCATGACCGGCCTCAACGGCGCGGGCAAAACCACCACCTCCGCGAAGCTGGCGGGCTGGCTCAAGAAGCAGGGCCGCCGCCCGCTGCTGCTCGCGCTCGATTTGTATCGTCCGGCCGCCATCCAGCAGCTCCAGGTGCTCGGTCAGCAGCTCGGTGTGCCCGTCTTTGCCCCGGCGGCTGGCGAGACCGACCCTGTGAAGGCGGCGAAGGCCGCGCTCGACTGGTTGAAAGCCCAGGGCAGCGGCGTGGCCATCTTTGACACTGCGGGCCGCCAGGACCTCGATGAGGAATTGCTCGCTGAATTGAAAAAAGTCCGCGAGATCGTGCAGCCGAACGAAGTGCTGCTCATCGCCGACGCCGCCACCGGTCAGCAGGCTGTGGGCGTGGCGCAGAAGTTCAACGACGCCGTCGGCATCACCGGCCTCATCATGACAAAGCTCGACGGTGACGCGCGCGGCGGCGCGCTGCTCTCCATGCGGCAGGTCACCGGCTGCGCGGTGAAATTCCTCGGTGTCGGCGAAAAGATCGACCAGCTCGAGATTTTCCACCCGGACCGCATGGCCCAGCGCATCCTGAACATGGGCGATGTCGTCAGCCTCGTGGAGAAGGCCGCGGAAGAAATCGACGAGAAGGAGGCCATGAAGCTGGCCGCGCGGATGCAGAGCAACAAGTTCGACTTCAACGACATGCTCCAGCAAATGCGCATGATGAAAAAGCTCACCTCCGGCGGCGGCATGGGCGGCCTGCTCGGCATGCTGCCCGGCATGGCGAAGATGAAGGACGCCGTCGGCCCCGACGCGGACAAGAAGATGAAGCACACCGAGGCGCTCATCCTCTCCATGACGCCAAAGGAGCGCCAGCGCCCCGAGATCATCAACGGCCAGCGCCGCAAGCGCATCTGCAACGGCGCCGGCCGCCCCGTGATGGAGATGAACCAGCTCCTCAAGCAGTTCGAGATGATGAAAAAGATGATGAAGAACCAGGGGGCGATGATGCAGATGGCCAGCGCCATGATGGGCGGCGGAGGCGGCATGGGCGGCCTCGGAGGCCTGCTCGGCGGACTCGGTGGCGGCGGCAAGATGCCAAAGATGCCGCCGGGGATGAAGTTTCCTGGCAAATTCTAAATCCGAAGATCACCCAGCACCTATTTTCTGTTCCATGAGCTCCCCCTTTCGCATCGGAGTCGCCGGCGTCGGCGCCATTGGCAAAAATCACGCGCGCATCATGGCGGAGATCGCCGTGAAGAGCGGCGGTGCGATCACTTTTTCCGCCGTGTATGACGCTGATCCCGCGCGTGCCGCCGAGTTCGCCGCGCAATACGGCACACATGCCGCCAGCGATCTGGAGGACTTTGCCAAACGTGTCGATGCCGCCAGCGTGGCCGTGCCGACGATTTATCATCGCAAAGTGGCCGAGCCGCTGATGCAGAACGGCATCCACGTCATGGTCGAAAAGCCCATCAGCGAGTCCTACGCCGAGGCGCAGGCACTGATCGAGCTGGCGAAGACAAAGAGCGTCATTTTGCAGGTCGGGCACATCGAGCGCTTCAATCCCGTGCTGCGCCAGCTTGAGGAGCGCATGGACAACCCGCGCTTCATCGAGGCACACCGCCTCTCCCCCTTCCCCAACCGCAGCATGGACATCGGTGTCGTGCTCGACGTGATGATCCACGACCTGGAGATCGTGCTGCACCTCGTGAAATCCGAGCTCGTGCAGGTCGATGCCGTGGGCATTCCCGTTTTGACGAAACGCGAGGACATCGCCAACGCACGACTGAAGTTCGCCAACGGCTGCATCGCCAACATCACCGCCAGCCGCATCAGCCCGGAGAAGATGCGCAAGATCCGCGTCTTCCAGAGCAGCAGCTACCTCAGCCTCGACTACCAGGAGCAGAGCGGCTGGATTTACCGCAAAGATGGCATGCAGATCGTCCGTGAGGCCGTGGAGGTCGAGAAAGACGAGCCGCTGAAGCTGGAGATCGCCGCCTTCGTCGAATGCGCGCGCCATGGCCGCCGCCCCGTTGTCACCGGCCAGGAGGGCGCGGAGGCCGTGCGCATCGCGCTGGAGATCACCGACCAGATCGAACGGAATGCCGCGCTGGACACATGAAGTTCCCCCCCGTTCCGCAGTCAACAGCACGACGTCATCCATTCCATCCCCGGCAGCGTAAACGGCCTGAACACCTCCATTCTCGATTCGTGCTCAGAGTAAAACAGCGCGCGGTTGATGCCGAGCGTGCCGGCTTTTGGTGAGTCGATGAGGCTGGCGCTGTCGTTGGCGCTCATTTGGAAGAGCACGCGCATGCCCAGCTCGCTCAGAGCCTTGCGGCTGAGACAGCGCTGGATGTTATTCAGCGTGTCGAGGCTGGCGATGAGATGGATGCCGAGCGAGGGGCCTTCGTTGATGAGCTCGTTAAGCTGGTCGCCCGGCTTCGGCGAATCGTCGCCGCCGAAGGAGAAATCCTCCTCGTAGCGCAGCTTGCGGAACTTTTGCAGCCCGTGCACGAGCAGGAAGAGCGGCGGATCGCCCGCGCTGCCTTCATCGCTGCGGCGTTTCATCTCGGCGTGGACCTCGGCGATGAAATCGGGCGCTTCGTGGCCCTGCGTGATCTTCGCGCGGCCTTTCGCGGCGGTGGCTTCAAGGAAATCGCACTCCGGCGTGCCGCTGAGGGCGCTGTGGATGAGGTAAAACGCGGGCGTTTTGTCGCGTGGATGCTGCGCGGTGAGTCCGATGATGGCGAGACCGAGGATGGCGGCGATGGCTTCGTCGTTCTGGCCGACGAGCAACAGATGACGGCCGCTTTGACGCGGAAACATCGCATCCGTCGGACCTTTGATCGCGTTCGGCAGGCCCAGCCACACACGCGGATCAGCGGGAGGCTTCGCGGGCGGATTTTCGAGCGCGGCGGCCAGCAGCGGGTTGTCGCGCACATCGGCGGGCATGTTGCCTTCGAAGACAATGGGCCGTCTTTTGGCGAATCCACGTTCCTGGCCGAGTTTCGTGACTTTGGCGAGATTTTCGTCGCGTTCCTTGTCGGTGAGCCAGACGACCTGGAAGGGCGAATTGCCCTCCAAAACGCCCGCAGCGTCGTTGTAGATGCCTTCACCGGGCCGCGAGAGCAATCGCGCGGCGACATTGCCTTCATCCATGATGAGCGCGGCGTCGGCCTCGTTGCATTGAAGCGCGATGCGGATGACCATCTGCCCCAAAGTCGTGCGTGCGAGCGTGTAGGCACCGCCGAGCGTCTGCGAGCCGAGGAAGACGTGAATGCCAAACGCGCGGCCCTGGCGCACGATGCGGTCCAGCAGCAATGCAGCGCCTTGAGCCACCGAATCGTCCTCGACGAAGAACTCCTGGAACTCGTCGATGATGAGCATGGCACGCGGCATCGGCTCCGTGCCGCCCGCACGCTTGTAACCGGCCAAATCTTGAGCGCCAAGTTTGCGATACAGTTCACCGCGACGCTTCAACTCCTCGTCGATGCGTTGCAGCACGCTCAGCGCGAACTCGCGGTCGCTCTCGATGGCGATGACCTTCGCGTGCGGCAGCCTCGCATCGGCGTAGCACTTGAACTCGACACCCTTTTTGAAGTCGATGAGGTAAAACTCGATCTCGTCCGGGCTGCAGGTGAGCGCGAGGTTCGTGATGATGATGTGCAGCAGCGTCGATTTGCCGGAGCCGGTCTTGCCCGCCAGCAGCGCGTGCTGCTTCGTGCCTTTGCCGATGGCGAGGTATTGCAGCTTCGTGGCGCCGGTGCGGCCGATGGCGATGCGCAACTCGTTCGTCGTGCTTTCGCTCCACATTTCCTTCGGCGCGACGATGGAAAACGGCACCTGCACGCGATTCGAATCGATGCTGGCCTGTCCGATCTGATGCGCGAGGTCCGCGGCGATCTCGTCGCTGACCGGCGGATCGAGTTGAAGCGTCGAAATGCCGCCAAAGCTCACCACACCCTTTTCGCGCACGAGACGGACGGTGAACTTCCGCAAATCCTCGGCGCTGAGGCCTTCCGGCAAGTTTTGACGGCGATCCCAATGCACGAGCGTGAATACGCCGCAGCGCGGTCCGCTGGCGAGAATGCTTTTCAGCCGCGACATGGCACTTTCGCTGAAGCCCGCAGGCAGTCCGGCAATGACGAGGAAGTGGTATTTCTCCGCCACGCTGCCTGCCTGCTCGTTGTACTCGGTGATCGTCGCGTATTCATTGCGCAGGTACATCTGGATGACCTTCTCGACGTGCTCGTTGAGCTCTTGAAGGCGTTCCTCGATGTGATCGCGCTGCGTCCAGATGCGGCGATTGATCAAAGCGGGCTCGTAATCGGCCAGATGCATCAGCCCGGCGAAGTTTTGCCCGAGGCCGACGGCGTCGATGATGGTGAAGTGCGCCTTGCCCGGCGGCGCGGCCTTCAGGACGCGGAAGATGATGCTGTTCATCACCTCCGGCACCCACTTGCCGCCGTCGTCATCCGTTTCGATAAGCAGTGAAGCCTCTTGCGGGAATGCGAGCGCCAAGGGCAACGAGACATGCTCATGGCCCGCGAGGCTCATCGGCGTGCCTTTTTCAAACAGCGCCGCAGACGCACTCAGATCGAGGCTCAACTGCCCTAAGCAGCTGTGCGGCGGAAACGAGGTCGCGGGCAAATAGTCTGTGCTCCACGGCTTGAGCTTCGCCATCTCGTCGCGGTTGATCTCATCTATGGCAGAGAGCAGCGGCGGCATTTTGACATTCCATTCGGCTGCCAGGTCGCTCCAGCGCTTTTCAGATGCCGCATGCATCGCGTCCATCGACGTCGCATGCCTGTCGATTGTTTGCTGACGTTGCCGCGCCGCCGATCCGCTGTATTCGGAAAGACCGGCGGCTTTCTGCGCTTCGAAACGCCGCAAGTTCCGCGCGAGCAACCGCTCATTGCGCTCAAGGCAGGCGGGAATTTGTGTGGCGAGCCGCCTCAGCATCGCAGCACGAAATTTTTCCGCCACATCCTCCACCCTGTTCCAGTCGGCAGTCACTTGGGCATCCGTGGCCTCGTACTCGGCTTGAAGCCGCGCCGCCTCCTTGTCCCGCGCAAGGTTCAACTCCCCCACGCAGGCTTCGTAATCCGACACGGCCTGGGTCAGTTGCCGTAATTCCACGCCGGACTTGGAGAACATCTTGAGCAGCCCGCCCGATCCCTTTCCTGCGGCAAGCTGCTGCTCCAGACTTTGAATTTGTGCCTCGATGGCTTCGACACGGGCGGGGATCTCATCCAATGCGAGCCCTCCTTCGGCGTGCGGCGTGCCTTTGCGACTAAGTCGCTCGCCCGAAGTCTTCAGAACAGCCAGCAGGCGCTCTTTGGCGGCGGCGAGCCGTTCGAGCAAGAAACTCACGGTGGCGTCAGCCTGCTGCAGGCCGCGCTTGCGCAGCGAATCGGCCTGCACGCGGCGAATCTGCTGCCTGCCAACCCAGCGCTCGCGCTCCTTCTGCGTCAAGGCGGGCAGATCGCGCCGGATGCGGTCCTCGTAGCGTTTGAGCGAAGTCGCGCGCTGCGCATGACGGACGCGGATCGTGTCCGCGTATTGATCCCACTCCGCGGCTGTCTCGCCGATGGTGGTGCTGTTTTGCGCGTCGAAGGCTTCGAGCTGCTGGAGGTGATTCTGCTCCGCGGTGTAGC
>JAEUHJ010000125.1 GCA_016795375.1 Verrucomicrobiaceae bacterium | reverse complement strand
GGCACTACCCAACCTTTAGAGAATTTCGCGCCGCCATCGATGACTGCCTGCGCAAGATGTCCCGCGACTACCTGCCGGAGCTCAAAAGCCTGCTCACCCTCAACTTCCAGATTTTCCCTTTTCACAAATCCTCATGACGCGAGGTATAGCTCCGTTCCCCAGGAACACAAGCCTCTCAGGCATTGCCAATGCTGGGGAAAACAGCACATTTGTTGTGGCGTTTCCCGAATGCAAAAAGACCGTCATCGCAATCGACACCTCCGCCGACTTGCCTTATCTCCCCGGATGTTCACAGGCCTCGTCGAAACCACCGGCAGCGTCATTTCCCTGGAGCCGCGCGGCGGGAGCGCGCGGCTGGCCCTGAACGTGGGCGCGATGGCAGGTGAACTCACCGATGGCGAAAGCGTGGCGGTGAACGGTTGCTGCCTCACTGTGGCGGCGAAAAATGTCGCGGCGCAAACGGTGTGTTTCGATCTCCTGATGCAGACGCTGAAGGTCACGAGTCTGGGCGATCTGCAAACGGGCTCCCTGGTCAATCTGGAGCGCGCGATGGCGCTGGGCGCGCGGTTTGGCGGGCATTTCGTGCAAGGGCATGTGGATGCGACGGCGAGGGTGCTGGACTGGAGCGAGCACGGGCAGGATCACCGGCTGGAGGTGGAAATTCCGCCTGAACACCGTGGTTTGATCATTTCAAAGGGCTCGATCTGCCTGGACGGCATTTCTTTGACGGCGGCGGAGGTGACGGAAACCTCAGTCGTGTGCTGGATCATCCCGCACACGTTTCAACTCACGAATTTGCGCACGAAGAGGCCGGGCGACCGCATCAATGTGGAGTTCGACATGCTGGGCAAGTATGTGCGCGAGCTGATGCGCAGGCAGTAGTGCAAGCATCTCGCTAGCAAATGCAGCCGAGGCGATTGCGCTACGAGTACTTCACGTCCTTGCGCGGCTCCATCTCGAAGGCGGTGGATTCCTGTTCGGAGATGTTCGGCTTGAGGACTTCCTCACGAAACTTGATGTAGTGCGGATCGTCCTGGCAGATGGCGAGCTTGTCCATGGTCTCGACTTCCAGATAGACGAACCACGGCCAGGGATCGGCGGAATTGACGCGCTTGCCGGTTTTGACGGCGAGCACCTCCGGCACGCGCAGGAGCATGACGCGGGTCTGGGACATCATCTGCTCCAGTTTCTCCTCGGTGACCTGAGGCTTGAGCTGGAACAGGCTGAGGTAGGCGATCATGAGGACGAAAATAAAAGCCGTGCCTGCGGTTGATCACGATCTCCAGTCGAGCACGCCTTTTTTCCAGGCGTACGCGAAGGCCACAAGCAGGATGGAGACGAATCCGGCGGCGACGACGAGAATGGACGGGCCGTGGGCGTTGATGAAGTCCTTGTAGATGACGGCCCACGGGTAAAGGAAGACGACTTCGATGTCGAAGAGCACGAAGAGCATCGCGACGATGTAGAACTTCACGCTGAAACGCGGCTGGCTGTCGCCGATGGGGAGCATGCCGCACTCGTAGGCGGAATCCTTGATCGCGCTGCGCTTCGCGGATTTGCCGAGCAGGGCGGAGGCGATGAGCGTCACGACGGCGAAACCACCGGCGATGACGATTTGCAGCAAAACGGGCAGGTAATTCTCAGACATGGGGGAGTGGAGAGACGCGGGACGGGTAGCGGAGGGGGCGGGCAGCGTCAAACCCGGAGAAAACAAAAGGGGCCGTCATGCACACAGGCAGGACGGCCCCTGAAGGAAGTTGTATGCGATCAACGGGCGGCAGCGCGGGCCACGACAGCGGCGCTGCGGGCGGCGATGGCGGCGTTGTGCGCGGCGCGGAGGCCTTCGAGGCCGCGGTAGGTCTTGCCGACCTTGGCGCAGAGGCCGCGGCTGACGAGGTTCTGCAGCTTCTCGTAGGAACGGAGGCGGAGCATTTCCTCACCACCACTGACGGCGTTCTTCAACTTGAGGTTGTCATAGACCAGCCCGAAAAGGGTGTTGAACTCATATGTCTCAGGCTTGGAGAGGACATTGACGAGCTCGTCGGTGACATGGTCAGGGACTCGGCGGGAGAAACGTGTCTTGCGGGTCGGTGTGGTAGTAGCCATAGAGACCGTCAATCTAGCGCAGCTTTAACATGATTGCGACGGTTTTGTGAGAAACGGCAGCTTTTTCTCCTACGCGGCTTGTGCAACTGCCGAAATGAACCCTTGACTTTGCCTGGCATTGTCAATCCGCCAGATCTGGTATGTACGATGGATGGGCAAATTGCAGTGATTCCAGATACGGGCCAATTTCAGGGCCGCGAGGCAGGGCTTTGCGGCCCGGCGATTTTGTAGAGGCTCCCCTTGGTGCGGATGAAAAGCGCCCCGTCAGCCACGGCCGGGGAGGCGGTGATGGGTTCGGCAAGCTGGTTTGTTCCCAGGAGTTCAAATTTTTCCGCCGAGGCGCGGACGACGAAGGTCTGGCCACGGTCATTGGAAAAGAGTAATTTGTCACCGATGGCGACAGGGCCGGGCAGGTGCTGCCCCGCCAGGCGGTCTTCCCATAAATCCCGGCCGGTTTTTGCCTCGACGGCGCTGACGATGCCGCCGCGGGTGGTCTGGTAGAGGATGCCGTTGACAAGGACGGGAGCGGACTCGCTGGCGTTGCGTTTTTCGCGATCCCACAGGACATGGCTCTCAGTGATGTCGCCGGTCATCTTGTCGTCGATGCGGACGCCGAGGGTGTGGGCTCGCTCGGCCCCGGTGTTGAGGATGAGCAGGTCGCCAAGGCGGAGCGGCGGGATGGCGGCGTTGAAGCCATCGTGGCGGAGAGTCCACAGCTCCTTGCCAGTGGCGGCCTCATAGCCAAACGCGGCGCGCGAGCCGATGGACACGAGCACCTCCCTGCCGCAGATCTCGAACACTGCCGGGGTGTGGAAGGCCTTGCGCATGTCGCCGCCACGGGTGGGCTGGCCCTCTGCGTCGAGATCGCCGTAATCAGTGGTGCGTGGGGTCTTCCAGACGGTCTTTCCCGTCTTTTTGTCGAGCGCGGTGACGAACTGGGCGTCGATGCCGTCGAAGGTGAGGATCAGCAGGCCGCCATGAATGACCGGTGAGGAGCCGGGACCCCGGTAGTGGCGCACGTTGATGTCGCGTCGTTCCCAGACTTTCCCCCCCGTGGCCGGATCGATGCGTGCCGTGCCGTAGGTGCCGAAATGGACGTAAAGCGCGTTATCTTCCAGCACAGGCGACGGGGAGGCGTAGTTGTTGACCGGATTGCCCAGATCTTCAGGCCCGGCGTTTTCAAACACCACCCTGTGATGCACGATCCTGCCACTGTGCCGGTCGATGCCATAGACAAACTGCCGTCTGCCATCGGCAGTGGCGGCGGTGAACCAGATCATGTCGCCGCCGATCACGGGAGTGGAATGGCCTTCGCCTTCGAGAGCGACGCGCCAGGCGATGTTTTTGCCTGAGCCGCCATCCCATTCGAGCGTGACACGCGCAGCCTCCGCCGGCGGCACGATGCCATCGTGTGTCGGCCCGGTCTTCGCGGGCCAGAACAGCGGCCGGGTGGCCGGCTGTGCCACGACGGGGGAGGCGGGCAGCGAGAAGATGAGGGAAAGGAGGGGGAGCGCGCGGATCATGAGGCGTGAAGTTGACGGCGCGGCGTGGAAATTCTTTCGTGGCAGAAAAGCGCGTGCATGTTCCGCCGCCGCCAGCCGTACCCCTTGTCATCATGAAAAAGCCCCTTCTCATCTGCCTTGCCGCCGCCCTCAGTCTTTCCCCTGTCCCGGCTGAAGATCTGGAGCAGCAGCTCCGTCGTGCCGCCGAGAAGCTGAAGAACGAGATCACCAAGGTGAGGGAGCAGGCGGGAGTGAAGGAGCAAGGCGGAACGAAGGGGCGCGAATGGTCCGGGAAGGCCGGGGAAACCCCTGACATGGGCCGCGAGGAGTATTTGAAGAAATCAGGAGAAGCGCTCTCGCGCTGGCAGGCGGACATCGCGGTGCTCAAGGAGCAGGGCGGGCGCGATTACTTCAAGACGCGTGTGAAGGCTCTGGAGGAGCATCACGCCTGGGCCGTGAAAGAGCGGGAGATGCTCGATGGCATCACCGATGAGGCGCAGTTCCGCGCACGGCAGAAGTCCTTCGGCAAGACGCTGTGGACGCTGGAGGCCGCGGTGGAACAGGCGCAGGAGGAGGCCGGTTTGTAGAACGCAAAGGCCGCCCACAAGGAAACAATAGCCGCAAGGCAGTGCAGTGGCGGGCGGCTATGATGAGACAACAACGCGAAACCCCGCATGAAAAAACTTCGTCACATCATCGCCGCCATCGACTTCACGCCGTCATGCCGCAACGCGCTGCGGGAGGCCGCCCGCCGTTCCTCGCTGGATGGCGCGGTCATCACCGCCGTTCATGTCATGGATGAGTTTCTCGTTCATGAGCTCAAAAAGGCGCTCTCCACCGACCAGGCCGCCATCCGGGCCGACTGGATGAGGCGGTTGCAGCAATTCATCATCGAATCCGAGGTCGGAGCCGTCGCCGTGAATGCCGAGGTGCGCATCGGTCATCCTTTCACCGGGCTCGTCGAGGCCTGCGGCGCCCACAGCGCCGATCTTCTCGTCATGGGCGCCCGAGGTTCGAGGAACGAGCCGCACCGCATCGGTGTCATCGCCGCCAGATGTGTGCGCAAGGCCCCGGTGGACGTGCTCGTCGTGCGTGAGGATGCGCAGGGGCCGTTCAAGAAGATCGTCGCCTGCGTGGATTTCTCCGAAAACTCCGCCAGGGCCGTGCAATGCGCGCTGCACATCGCGCGGCAGGACGGCGCGTCACTCGACTGCCTGCATGTTTATCAGAGCGCGCTTGCGATGTCGCTCGATTACGGCGGCTTCGTTCCCTCGTTGCCGCCCGTCATTGATCCCGAGGCGGTCGCGAACTGGCGCAAGGATCTCGAGGCATTCCTCTCCCCGCTCACCCACGACGCAGGTGATGTCAAGGTCACCGCCTTCATCAAGGAGCGCGTCAACATCCGTGAGGCCATCCTCGACCACATCAACGAGACGCGCGCCAGCCTCGTCGTGCTCGGCACGCGCGGCAAAACCGGCCTGCGCGAGATGCTCATCGGCACCACGGCGGAAAAAATCGTGCAAAACGCCCCGTGTTCGATCCTGGCGGTGAAACCGGATGGATTTGTCCCC
Source organism: Verrucomicrobiaceae bacterium (assembly GCA_016795375.1). Lineage (GTDB taxonomy): Bacteria > Verrucomicrobiota > Verrucomicrobiia > Verrucomicrobiales > Verrucomicrobiaceae > Prosthecobacter. Next base: position 2,003 of record JAEUHJ010000125.1, on the reverse strand, counting down.
GCCGCCGGTTAAATCATCCCGCATGTCCAGGAAACCGCCCGCCGCACCCAGCATTGCCGAGCTCAAGGCCGCGCTCAAGGCCAGCGAGCAGCGTGCCGCGACGATTGTCGAGACGGCGGTGAACGCCATCATCACGATCGACGAAAACTGCATCATCGAGACCGCGAACTCCGCCACCGAGCGGCTGTTCGGTTACAAGCGCGACGAGATCATCGGGCGCAACATCAGCAAGCTCATGCCCCAGCCTTACCGCGACCGGCATGACGGCTACGTCCGCAATTACCTGCGCACCGGCATGAAGCGCATCATCGGCATCGGGCGTGAGGCGCTGGCGCAGCGCAAGGACGGATCGGTGTTCCCCATCGACCTCTCCGTCGGCGAGGCCGTGCTGCCCAGCGGCCGCCGCATCTTCACCGGCATCATCCGTGATCTCACCGACCGCAAGGCGCTGGAGGACAAGCTCCTCCACATCAGCGAGGAGGAGCGGACGCGCATCGGCCAGGACCTCCATGATGATTTGTGCCAGCAGCTCGCGGCCATCGGCTGCCTGGCGAAAGTGTCGCAGAAAAACCTCAGCAAGGCCGGCAGCGCGGAGACAAAAAACCTCGCGGAGATCGTGGACCTCGTCAGCAAGGCCAACACCCGTGCCAGGGAGACCGCCCGCGGCCTCATGCCTGTCGTGCTGGATGCCGGCGACCTCACGGCCGCATTGAAGGAGCTCGCGGAAAGAACCGCGCGCGCCTACGAGATCGTGTGCGACTTCCGTTGCGATCATCCCGTGCAGGTGAAGGACACGCAGACGGCCGTGCAGCTCTTCCGCATCGCCCAGGAGGCGGTCACCAACGCGGTGAAGCACAGCCAGGCAAAACGTGTGGGCATCCGCCTCGCGCTCCGGGGCGGGAAGATCACCCTCACCGTGCGCGACAACGGCATCGGCATTCCCGACAAGGCGGCCAAGGGCACCGGCATGGGCCTCTTGACCATGAACCACCGCTCTCAAATGTTGGGGGGGGCGCTCACCGTCTCCCCACGGTCCTCCGGCGGCACCCAGGTCACATGCAGCGTTCCCGTACCAGCAAAGAAACCGTGAAACGGGTCGTCCTCATCGACGACCATCCCATCATGCGTCACGGACTCGCGCAGCTCGTGCGCGCCGAGTCAGGGCTGGATGTCTGCGGCGAGGCCGGCAGCTCACGCGAGGGACTCGAAGTCGTGGGCAGGCTCAAGCCCGACCTCGCCATCATCGACCTGACCCTTCCGGACAAAAACGGCCTTGAACTCGTCAAAGACATCCGTGCCGCGCATCCCGGCACGCAATGCCTCGTGCTCTCGATGCACGACGAGGAGACGTATGGAGAGCGCGCCCTGCGCGCCGGGGCGCGTGGTTATGTCATGAAGGAGGAGGCCGCGGACAACCTCATCAGCGCGATTCAAAAAGTGCTCTCGGGAGGTCTTTATGTCAGCGAGACGCTCGGCGCGCGCATGCTGGAGCAGGTCACCGGCTCCGCGCGCAACAAGGCCGCCGGCATCGACTCCCTCACCGACCGCGAGCTCGAAATCCTCACGCTCATCGGCAAAGGAGTGCCCACGAAAAACATCGCCGCGCAGCTCGGCATCAGCGCGCGGACCGTCGAGGCCCATCGTGCGCATATCAAAGAAAAACTAGGCATCACAGACGGCTCCGCGCTCGTGCGGCATGCGGTGCAGTGGGTGGAGAATCCGGGCAGGGCTTGATGCGCGTCGTCATCGCCACATGCCGCGAGGCGCCGTGATTTTCTCCATTTTCCCTTCGTGAGAGGGCGCTTTGCGCAGGGAAACAACACCAAAGATTGCTGAAATTTGCATTGACGCTCCTTGGGGCGCTCTCATAACCTGCGCTCACGGCAACAGCCGCCAACAACACCATGGCCAAGAAAGCAACCAAATCAGCCAAGAAAGCAACCAAGCCCAAGGCGAAAGCCTCGAAGCCCAAAGCCAAACGCAAACCCAATCCTGCCCTCATG
>JAEUHJ010000113.1 GCA_016795375.1 Verrucomicrobiaceae bacterium | reverse complement strand
GACGCCACCGAGGTCGGCAGCGTGCATCTCGGCGTGGTGCATTTCTTTGACCTCAGCAGCGATGATGTGAAGTCGAACGAGGACGCCATCCAGGATCTGCGCTTTCACACCCTGGAGGAACTGCACGCCATGCGCGATCAGCTCGAGACATGGTCACAGATCTGCGTGGATCATCTCTGGAATGCGCGCGGCTGAAACAGCCCTCACACCTTCCCCGTCTTCACGAAGTCGATGATCTTGCGGTCATCATCGCCCGCCGCCCAGGTCACGCGCAGGAAATCAGCGGGATGAATCTGATGCTGCGTGAAGAACGCGCGGTCGCCGCCGCAGCCGTACATCGTGTCCGGGTCCATCTCGCCCTTCAGTTTCGCCCGTGCCTTCACGATCAGGCGCGGCAGCCACGCAATGCCGTCCACCATGGCCGGCTTCGGCGGCAAGTCGCCCGGCGGCACGGTTTTGCCGGTGAACTGCCCATGCAGGATCGTCTTGAAATAATCGCGCCGCACCGCCGCGACAAGCAACGCCGTTTCCAGTGTCGGCCCTTCAGGCCCGTAGCGGCAGTGATCGTCCACAAAGTCGAAAAACTCCTGCTGCGTGTGGCCGATCGACTTCAGGAAGACCAGGTTGCCTTCCGTAAACCATTTTTCACCGCGCGAGTCACCTCCACGATGCAGTTTGGCGCAGCGTTCAAAGAGTTCGCGGAAAGTCGTGTCCCAAGTTTGGTTGTTCATCGTGGACGAATGCTAGCGGCGCTGTCACGCACGTCAAACATTCGCATGAAACCATTCTGCTCCCACTGTGTTTACAGAGCACATGTTCACCGCTAGCATGGCGGCACCCTTCCCCGCCTTTCAAATGCCTGAACCGGAACGGATCACTCCAATCCACTCCGCGTCTGCCGCCGCAGACGCCGGAGATGAGTCGTCCGACCAGGAGAGCGTGCGCCTCATGCTGCGAGTGAAGGAGGGCGACGTGAAGGCTTTTGAAAAACTCGTCGAGCTGCATCAAAACGCCATCATTGGCACCTGTGCGCGCATGTTGAACAATCTCGACGACGCGCACGACATCGCCCAGGAGGTCTTCGTCCGCGTCTGGCGCAGCGCGCCGCGTTATGAGCCCACTGCCAAGTTCACCACCTGGCTCTTCACCATCATGCGCAACCTCGTCTTCAACGAGTCGCGCCGCCGCTCCCGCCGTAAGGAAGTCAGCATTGAGCAGGAAAACGAAGACGATCTACCGAAGCACTTCGCCGACCACAGCGTGCCCGGCGCGGATGAAAACCTCGCCAAGGCCGAGTTCCACGACGCACTCGACAGAGCCATCGCCGCATTGCCGGAAAAGCAGCGTATCGCTGTCATCCTGCGTGGTCGCCAGGACCTGCCATACGAGGAGATCTGCACCATCTTGAAAATGTCCCTCCCCGCAGTGAAGAGCCTCCTCTTCCGCGCCCGCAACGAACTGCGCAATCACCTCGCTACCTTTCTCGGCGAAAGTATTGAATAGGAGGGCGGGCTCCTTCGCCTGCAAAAACCACTAGCAGACGTGGGCGTCCGCACTTCCATAGGTGCATCATGCGCCTCATCTCCAGCCTCCTGCTTCTCCCGGCCCTTCTCACCGCCGCGCCGAAGCCGCTCTTCCAATCCAAAGTCATCACGGACAAAACGCCGAACCACAGCGTGGACATCGACGTCTCGCTCGAAGGCGCGAAGGAGCTCTTTCTCGTCGTCACCGATGGCGGGAATGGCTTCGGTGCGGATTGGGCCGACTGGGCGGAGCCGAGGCTGGTGATGGCCGATGGCAGCGAGAGAAAGCTCACAGAGGTCGAGTGGAAATCCGCGCTCAGCGGCTGGGGCGGCGTGCGGGTAAATGCGAACGCGCAGGGCCAGGAGCTGCGCAGCGCAGGCAAAGCCATCGAATACGGCATCGGCACGCACGCGAACAGCGTCATCGCCTTCAACCTGCCTGCGGGCACGAAACGCTTCAAAGCACGCGGCGCTCTCGATGAAGGCGGCACGAAGCAGGGCAGCGGCACCAGCGTCGCCTTCGCCGTTTACGCCGAGAATCCCGGCCCCATCAAGGTCAGTGATGTCAATACGGTCGCCCACGAGCCTGAAGCCGCCACTGACCAGCTCAACGTGCATCCCGAACTCACCGTGCAGCTCTTCGCCAGCGAGCCGATGATGCTTTCGCCCTCGAGCATCGACATCGACCATCGCGGCCGCGTGTGGGTGTGCGAGGTCGTGAACTACCGCAAGCACAACGGCGAACGCGCCGAGGGCGACCGCATCCTCATCCTCGAAGACACCGATGGCGACGCGAAGGCCGACAAATCCAC
>JAEUHJ010000079.1 GCA_016795375.1 Verrucomicrobiaceae bacterium | reverse complement strand
GTGTGCAACCCAAGCAGGTGGAACTGCCGACCCTCGACAAAAAATGAAGCCCGCGACCTCTCCCGAAACGCTCCAGGCGCTGCAAGCGCTCGACACCTGCACGGTGGCCAATGCCATCGAGACTTTCAACGTGCGCCTGCGTAATGAAGGCTACGCGGATTCGTCCATCCGGTGCCTCACCGGCTGCGATTCGCCAGTGACCGGCCATGCCGTGACGGCGCGCATCCGCTGCTCCAGCCTGCCGATGACCGGCGGCGCCTTTGTGGACCGCACCGACTGGTGGGACCATATCCTGACGATTCCCGGCCCGCGCATCGTGGTGATCGAGGATGTGGACGAAACACCGGGCGTCGGCGCCTTCATCGGCGAGGTACACGCGTGCGTCCTCCGGGCGCTGGGCTGTGTGGCGGCGGTGACAAACGGCTCCGTGCGTGACCTGCCGGCGATCACCGCTGACGGTTTCAGGCTCTTTGCCAATCACGTCTCCGTCTCCCATGCCTATGTGCATGTCGTGGAGTTCGGTCATCCGGTCAGTGTGGGCGGGCTGGAAGTCAAACCGGGCGATCTGCTGCACGCGGACTGCCACGGCGTGCTTTCCGTGCCGCGGGAGATCGCGGCGGACATTCCCAAGGCCGCGGCGGAGATCACCAGGCGCGAACGCAAAGTGCTCGACCTTTGCAAGGCGGGCGGCGTGACCGTGCAAAAACTGCGCGATGCCGTGCGGGGAATTTTCAACTGATCCTGGGCACGATTCATGACGCGTTTTTCCCTCAGCTATCCCTATTTCATTGTCGTCGCCTGCCTCATGACCGTGGTCGTGGGCATCACCAGCCTGGTGCGCATGCCGGTGGACTTGTTTCCAGAGATCAAGATTCCGGTGGTGGTGGTGGCCACGTTCTACAACGGCATGCCGCCGGAGCAGATCGAGCAGGATTTGACGATGCGGCTGGAGCGCTTCCTCACGCTCGCGGGCGGCATCGACCACATGGAGTCCCGCTCGCTGCCCGGCGCCAGCCTGATCAAAATCTACTTCCAGCCCGGCATGAGCGCGGACGCGGCGGTCAGCGCCATCGGCAACCTGGCGATGGCGGAGCTGCGGCGTCTGCCGCCCGGCACGCTGCCGCCGGTGGTGTTGAAGTTTGACGCCTCGAGCCAGCCGGTGTGCCTCATCACGTTGAAGGGCGAAGGGATGAACGAGTCACAGCTCCGCGACGTGGGTCACTACAAGGTGCGCTCCCAGGTGGCCACGGTCCCCGGCGCGGCGCTGCCGCAGCCTTTCGGTGGCCGCTACCGGCAGATTCAGGTCTATGTCGATCCGCTGAAGCTGGAGGCGCACCAGCTCAGTGTCATGGACGTGGTGCGTTCGGTGAACGACTCGAACCTCATCCTGCCCGCCGGTGACGTGCGCATCGGCCCCTTCAACTACAACATCTACGCGGACAGCCAGGTGGAGACGATCGAGGACATCGCGCGCATTCCGTTGAAAACAGTGGGCCAGTCCTCCGTCCTGGTGGGGGATGTGGCGGAGGCCAAGGATGCCTCGCAGATCCAGTACAACATGGTGCGGGTGGACGGCCAGCGTTCCGCCTACCAGCCTGTGCTGAAGCAGGGCGGGGACGCCAACACCATCGCGGTGGTCAACGGCGTCCGTGACGCGCTGGGAAAACTCGTGGATGTGCCCAAGGAACTCGTCACCCAGGTGGTGTTCGACCAGTCGAAGTTTGTCAAAAACGCCATCGAAAACCTGGTGCATGAGGGCGGCATCGGCCTCGTGCTCACCGGTTTGCTGATCCTCATCTTTCTAGGCTCCATGCGCGCCACGGTGGCGGTGTTCCTGTCCATTCCGCTCTCCGCGTTGGCGACTTTCATCGTGCTGGGCATGGGCGGCGGGACCATCAACACGATGATTCTCGGCGGGCTGGCCCTGGCCTTCTCCCGCCTCATCGACAACTCCGTCGTCGTGCTGGAAAACATTTTCCGCCACCTGGAGCTGGGGGAGACGCCTGAAGTCGCGGCGGAAAAAGGCGGCCGCGAGGTGGCGCTGCCCGTGCTCGCGGCCACGCTGACCACGGCGGTTGTGTTCTTCCCTGTCATATTCCTGTATGGTGCCAGCCGGTACCTGTTCTCGGCGCTGGCGCTGGCGGTGGTCATCTCCCTGGCCGCCTCGTATGTGGTGGCGCTCACTGTGGTGCCGCTGTTCTGCGCGAAGCTGATCAAAGGTGCCGCGCACAGCCACGGCGGGGGGAAGGGCTTCAACGCCTGGTTCAACCGCCGTTTCAACAGCATGCTCAACCGCTATGAAGGCGGCCTGAAGCGCTCCCTGTTGCGGCCCGTGGCCTTGTTGTTGAGCTTTGGCATCATCTTCGCCGTCAGTCTCGTGCTGTATCCGAAGATCGGCGTGGCCTACTTCCCGCGCACGGATCCCGCGCAGTTTTACATCTCCTTGAAGGCGCCCTCCGGCACGCGGCTGGAGGTGACGGAGAAATTTGTCCAGCAGGTGGAGGAAATCTGCCGTCAGGAGGTGACGAAGGAGGACATGGACCTCATCGTGTCGAACATCGGCATCACGCCCGACTTCTCCGCGATCTTCAATCCCAACTCCGCGCAGCACACGGCCACCATCCAGGTCAGCCTGAAGGAGGGGCATCACATCGGCAGCTATGAATACATGGACCGCGTGCGCGAGCGTCTGCGGAAGGACATGCCGCATGTGAGCGCCTACTTCCAGTCCGGCGGCCTCGTGGACGCCGTGCTCAATCTCGGCCAGCCCGCGCCCATCGACATCCAGGTGGCTGGTTCCAAGCTCACGGAAACGCACAAGACCGCCTCTGAGATCGCCGCCAAGGTGGCCGCCCTCCCCGGTGTCAGCGACGTCACCGTGCCGCAGGACATGGACTACCCGGCCATCCGCCTCGCCTTTGACCGCAAGCGCATCTCCGAACTCGGCCTCACCACCAAGGAGGTCACGCACAACATCATCACCGCCCTGCTGTCCAACGGACTCATCGCCCCCACCTTCTGGGCCGATCCGAAGAGCGGGAACGACTACTACCTCACCGTGCAGTATCCTGAGAACCATGTGAAGGATTTCGAGATGCTGCGCGCCATCCCCATCCGCGCCCCTGGCATGGAAAAATCCGTGCGGCTCGACGCCGTGGCCAAACTGGAGCGTCTGACCGCGCCGACCGAGGTGGCGCATTATCAGATCCGCCGCGTCGTCCACATCTTCGTCGCCCCGAAGACCGAGGACATCGGCGGCGTGATGAAGGGCGTCGAAAAAATCCTCGCCGAGACCAAGGTGCCCGAAGGGGCCACCATCGACCTGCGCGGCAGTGTGGAGAGCATGAACGCCTCGTTCCGCACCTTCGGCTTCGGCCTCATCCTGGCCGTGGTGCTGGTCTATCTGATCCTCGTGGCCCAGTTCCAGTCCTTCCTCGATCCCTTCATCATCCTGCTGGCCATCCCCACCGGCCTCATCGGCGTGCTCCTGGTGCTCTGGCTCAGCGGCACCACCCTGAACGTCATGTCCCTCATGGGCGTGGTGATGATGGCGGGCATCGTCGTCTCCAACAGCATCCTCATCGTCGAATTCGTCCGCCATCTGCGCCGGGACGGCATGCTGCTCACCGAGGCCGTCGTCACCGCCTGCCGCGTGCGACTGCGACCCATTCTGATGACCTCGCTCGCCACCCTCATCGGGTTGATGCCCATGGCACTCGCCCTCGGCGCCGGCAGCGAATCCTATGCACCGCTCGCCCGTGCCATCATCGGCGGCCTCGGCGTCTCCGTCGTGCTCACCATGTTCGTCGTGCCTGCCGCCTACCTCATCGCCCATCGCCGCAGCGAAACCACCGAACCCACGCCCGCATCATGAAGCGCCTCCTTTGGATCCTCTGCATCGTCTCCCCGGCAGCCAACGCAGGTGACAGGACCGTCCATGCGCTGAGCCTGCGTGAGGCCCGCGCCCTCGTCATGCAGCGCCACCCGCGTATCAACGCCGCCGACCTCACCGTCCGCGCTGTCGAGGAAATCGTGCGGCAAAACCGAGCCGCCTACCTGCCGCAGCTCACCGGCACCATCGCCGGCGTCGTCACAGGCGACAGCACCGGCGGCGTCAAGGCTTCCACCGACGCGTTGCAGCTTGCCGGCATTTACAATCGCGCATCCGGGGCCCTCAACGTCACCCAGCTCATCACGGACTTCGGCCGTACGACCAATCTCACCGCCAGCTCCCGCCTCCGCGCCGAGGCCGAGGCGCAGAACGCCAGGACCACCCGGGCGCAGATCCTCCTCGAAACCGACGCCGCCTGCTACGCCATCCTCCAGGCCCGTGCGCTGCTCGACGTCGCCGAGCAGACTGTCAAAACCCGCCGGCTCCTGCGGGACAACACGGTCTCCCTGCAAAAAAACCAGCTCAAATCCGCCATCGACGTCAGCTTTGCCGAGGTGAACGCCAAGGACGCCGAGCTGCTGCTCTCCCGCAGTCAAAACGACCTCAAATCCGCCCACGCCACCCTCGCACGGCTCCTTCTCGACCCCGAAGGCACCGAATACCGCATCGCCTCGCCGCAACAGCCCGTTGCCCTGCCATCCAAGGCCGACGGCCTCATCCAAATGGCCCTCAACCTCCGCCCCGAGCTTTCCAAGCTCCGCCTGGAGCGCGACGCCGCGCAAAAATTCGTCAAGGCCGAAAACGCCCTCAGCCGGCCGCGCCTCACCTTGCAAGGAGCCGCAGGCACCATGCCGTGGCGTGATCGCAGTCTCGACCAGAACTACGCCGCCGCCGGCGTCGTGCTCACCTGGCCCCTCTTCACCGGCGGGCTGAACACCGCCCGGCAAAGCGAGGCGGAACTCCGCGCCCAGGCCGCCGGGCAAACCCTCAAAGACCAGGAGGCCAGCATCACCCGTGATGTGCAGATCGCCTGGCTCAACGCCACCAACGCCCTCGAGCGCCTCAACATCACCGGCCGCCTGCACGAGCAATCCGCCCAGGCCTACGACCTAGCCGAAGCCCGTTATCAAGCCGGCAGCAGCAGCGTCGTCGAACTCAGCCAGGCCCAGCTCACCCTCACCGCCGCCGAGATCAATCAAACCACCACCCGCTACGAATACCTCCTGCGCCGCAGCATCCTCGACTTCCAGACGGGAATGATGGTCCGGCAGAACGCGCCCGGATCAAACCCGGGGGCGGAAACGACGCGCTGAGAAAGACAAAACCCGCGCGGACTTCAGCGACGGGTTTTGCGGAGCGTGGAATATGGAGGGCGGGTCAGTTGCTCGCCACGGCGTCGGAGCCACGCTCGCCGGTGCGGATGCGGATGGCGTCGAGCACCGGGAGGACAAACACCTTGCCGTCGCCGATCTTGCCGGTGTTCGCGGCTTTCACGATGGCATCCACCACGATGTCGGCGCGGCTGTCGTCCACGACGACCTCGACCTTCACTTTCGGGAGGAAATCGACCGTGTATTCACTGCCGCGGTAGATTTCAGTGTGGCCCTTCTGGCGGCCGAAACCTTTGACTTCCACGACGGTCATGCCTTCGACTCCGACCTCGGAGAGGGCTTCCTTCACATCTTCAAGCTTGAACGGTTTGATGATCGCTTCGACTTTTTTCATGGTTAACGCAATTAGGAGTGTGGTTCACGAATTGCAACGATCAGAACCGTGGGAAGTGATTTTCCCGGCCCAACCTTTTGCAGGAGAATCGTAAAGCCGGAACCATGCCAACTCTCAATGGGTTTTTTCTGGAGCAGCCCCGCCTGCGGACCAGATGAGACCCGCGTTGCAAAATCATGCCCTCGCGCTTACACCTCGGACCCATGTTCCGCCCCGTCCTGCTTCTGGCCTTCACGCTCTGCCGCCTGTCCTCCGCCACGGCCCAGGACGACGCGCCGGTGGAGCTCAAACTGCACTGGGAACCCGGCCAGTCCTACCTCCAGCAAACCGACACGGACACCACGAACTTCCTCACCGCGCTCGGCAAGAAAAGCGACCAGAAGCTGCGCCTCCAGCAGACCACGCGTATCAGCGTGCAAAAAAACACCCAGGGCCAGAGCGAGGCTCGCGTGATGATCGAACACCTCCTCGGCGAGATGACCTACGAGGGCAAGACGCACAAATTCGACTCCAACAACTCCGGCGTCTCCCATCCCGCGCTCCAGCGGATCCTCGGCGGCACCGCCGGACGCGGCTTCACCCTGGTTTATGATGACAAGGGTGCCTTTGTCGATGCCAAGGACACGGCTTCCATGGTCAATGGCGGAGCCGAACCCGACCTCGTCTCCATCGCCGACGCCCGCCAGCTCGCCACCCTTTACCGCCGCTCTTTGGAAATGGGCCTGCCCAAAATCCCCGTCCGCCCGGGGGACAAGTGGATCTCTGATGAAATCGTCCCCTTTCCCCAGGCCGGCACCGTCCAGGTGAAGCTCAACGCCAAATTCGACGGCATCGTGGACCGCGAAGGCCGCCGCCAGGCCCGGATCGCCTTTGAAGGCAGCATGAAAAACCAGCGCGACAAGGACAGCACCGGGCGCGAGCTCGACACCGAGCGTCCCGTGACCCTGGGTGAAAACTCCAAGGTCAACGGCCACGTTTTCTTCGACCTCGAACGCAAGACCATCTCCCTCGCCGTCTTCTCCGCCACCCTCCAGCTCAGGATTGAAGGAAAGCCCATGCCTGTGCGTCAGCAGGTCACCACCCGCCTTGTTTCGATGCAGCCTGCGGTGGCGCGATGATACGCCAAAGCGTCCGTCGCGGTCATTCGATTCCCAGCGCCTGCCGGATCGCCAGCGCATCTTTGAGCGCCTGGTCGATGGTGTCGCCGAGGACGGTGAAGTGGCCCATCTTGCGGCGGGCGCGGGCTTCGCGTTTGCCGTAGAGGTGGAGCTTGGCGCGCGGGTGGTTCAACACGGGCGACCAGTCGGGATGGACGAGCGGCGCGGGCCAGATGCCGCCGAGGAGATTGACCATGACGGCGGGCGTGTGCTGCGAGGCGTCGCCGAGCGGCAGGCCGCAGACGGCGCGCTGCTGCTGCTGGAACTGATTGGTGTGACAGGAGTCGATGGTGTGGTGGCCGCTGTTGTGCGGACGCGGGGCGATCTCGTTGACGATGACTTTGCCATCGGTGGTGACGAACATCTCGACGGCCATGGTGCCGACGTAATCGAGGCCTTCGGCGACGGCTTTCCACAGTTCGACGGCCTGCGCGATGATTCCCGGCTCCACACGGGCGGGAGCGATGGTGACATCGAGGATGTGATGCGTGTGCTGGTTCTCAACACAGCCGTGGACGGCGGTCTGGCCGTTGAGGCCGCGTGCGCCGACGACGGAGACCTCGCACACGAAGCTGACCCATTGCTCGACGACAGCGCGGTGTCCGGCGAAGCCTTTCCAGGTTTCAGCGAGATCGGTTTCGGCGGTGACTTTGCACTGGCCTTTGCCGTCGTAGCCAAATGCGGCGGTTTTGATGACGCAGGGACGGCCGAGCGCGGCCACGGCAGCTTCGAGGCCCTGCAAATCATCGACCACGCGGAATGCTGCGCAGGCGATGCCCTGGTCGCGCAGGAAGTTTTTTTCGCGCTCGCGATGCTGCGTGGTGAAAATCGCCTTGGAGCCAGGGCGCAGCGGTTTGACGGCCTCGACGGCCTGCAAACATGCGGCGGGGATGTTTTCAAACTCGGCGGTGACGACATCGACACGTTGCAGAAAGCGTTTCAACGCCTCGGCATCATCGTATGCGGCGTTGATCTCCATGTCGGCGAACTGGCCGGCGGGACAGCCGTGCGGCTCGTCCGTGTAAATGACGACGTGATGACCGGCGCGGCGCGCCTCAAGCGCGAGCATGCGGCCCAACTGGCCGCCGCCGAGAACGCCGATCGTCGAGGGGGGCGGGAACATCATGCCTTCGCCTCGATGTCGAGCTCGCCCTGGCTTTCCATCACCTTCTGCGTCTGGCGCTCGCGGAAGGATTTCAACTTGGCGGCGAGATCGGGATTTTCGTTGGCGAGCATCGAGACGGCGAAGAGGCCGGCGTTGAGCGCGCCGGCATTGCCGATGGCAAAGGTGGCGACGGGGATGCCGCCGGGCATCTGCACGATGGAATAGAGGCTGTCCATGCCGCTGAGGGCGCGGCTTTGCACCGGGACCCCGAGCACGGGGACGGTGGTCATGCTGGCGGTCATGCCGGGCAGATGCGCCGCGCCGCCTGCCCCGGCGATGATGCACTTCAAGCCGCGCTGCGCGGCGGTGGTGGCGTAATCGTAGAGGAGCTGCGGCGTGCGGTGCGCGCTGACGACCTTCTTTTCAAAAGGCACACCGAAGTCCCGCAGCACCTGGGCGGCGTTTTGCATGGTGGGCCAGTCGGAGCTGGAGCCCATGATGATGCCCACGAGGGGCTTGATGGCGGAATCTTGGCTCATGCGTGCGCTGGAGAATGAACAGTACTGCGGAGGCGTCAACCTGTGCGCGGAACCCCAGGCTCATCCGGCGGCAGGAGGTCGAACTCACGCGCCAACTTCCCGGATGAACCAAATTTTTTGAGGCAACAGGCTGGAATGAAGAGCCCGCAGCAGCAACGGGCGCAGGGCTGCCTCCAGCCGGCGGTTGAGCTCAAAGGGGTTGAGCGCTTTGCGCACGGCTCTCAGCTCGGCTTTCTTCCACGCGCTGACGGCGTCGCTGGCTAGCAGCCGG
>JAEUHJ010000035.1 GCA_016795375.1 Verrucomicrobiaceae bacterium | reverse complement strand
GATGATCACCGCCGTGATGAGCGAGACATTGATCGCCATCATGAAGGGGCCGGCCACGTCGATGTTTTGCAGCAACTGGGTGGCGCCCGCCTCGTCCTTCGCCAGCCCGGCGAAAACGAGCGGGAGCTGGATGGCGCGGAAGAGCTCCTTGTAGAACACAAACGTGCCGATGGTGGAGACCAGCAACGTGACCACGATGCGCACGATCATCGTGCGCAGATCCTCCAGGTGTTCGAGGAAGGGTTTCTCCTCGTCCGTGCTGCCGCTGAGGTTCAGCGCGACTTTCTCGCGGACTTTGAAGACTTTTTGGAGGATGCCAGACCACATGGGGGAGTGAGGATGCGCGGTGGAGGAGGATCAGGCGGTGAAAAATGACGAATGACGAATGTGGAATGACGAATGTCCCGATCCCCCATGTCGCGGAGGGTTTTCATTGCTGTATGGGAATGCGTTCGTCATTCGGAATTCGTCATTCGGCCATTCCGCCGGAGGCGGCAAGTCCTTGGGCCGCGATCCGCGCGTAGAGTGCCAGCGTCAGGGCGTTGGTGATCGCATTGGCAGCAATCATCCCACGCAGTTCTCCCGCGCTGACAAACCGCACGTCGCTGATGTGCTCGCTTCCATCCGGTTCAGGACGGCTGACGACACACACGGGCTTCGCCGTGAACAGATAAACGATCTCGTCGGTGAATCCTTGCGAGGGGAAATACCAGCCCAGCGGTTGCAGCACGCCGTGGCCGTTGCTCAGGGCGCAGCCGCACTCCTCGCGCAATTCGTTCAGCGCGGTGTGGATGACCGACTCGCGTGTCACCTCGGTGTCGATCTGGCCGGCGGGGAACTCCCACATCGTCTGCATCACCGGCAGGCGCTCCTGATGCACCATGACGAAACGCCCGTCCTCCAGCATCGGGGCGATGGCGACCGCGGCCTTGCGCTTCACGACCATCCACGGCACATCCCTGCGCCCGCCCGCCGTGTCAAACCACGCACGCTCGACACTCACATGCGGATTCTCGAACGCGATCTCACTGCGCGTTTTCCGCCAGCCGGGCTCGGCTTCGGGAATGTAGAGATCGAAATCCGGAATCTGCATGCCTTATTCCCGGGTCAAAACTCCGCGCCAGTGGTCGAGCTGCGCCTTCACATTCGCCGGCGACGGCGCGCCGATGCCCTTGCGCGCCTGCAACGCGGTTTCGAGATTCAAGCATGCCATCACATCGGCCTCGAATGCCGGGGAGAATTTCTGGAACTCCGCCAGTGTCATCTCTCCAAAGGCTTTCTTCTCCTGGATCGAGTAGGCGACCAGTTTGCCGATGACTTCGTGCGCCTGACGGAACGGAACGCCGTGATTGACGAGGTAGTCGGCCAGATCAGTCGCCAGCAGCATCGGATCGCTCGCCGCAGCGGTGGTTTTGGCGCGGTTCACGTCCATGCCGCTGATCATCTCGGTGAAGACTTCGAGTGCGAGGCCGATCGTGTCGATGGAATCGAACAGCGGCTCCTTGTCCTCCTGCAAATCGCGGTTGTAGGTCATCGGCAGGCCCTTGAGCAGCGTGAGGATGCTCATCAGGTTGCCGATCAGTCGCGCCGACTTGCCGCGCGTGAGTTCAGCGACATCCGGGTTCTTCTTCTGCGGCATCAGCGATGATCCCGTCGTGTGTGCGTCACTCAGCGTCACGAATCCGAACTCCGCGCTGGCCCACAGGATCACATCCTCGCTCAAGCGCGACAGATGCACGCCGAGGAGGGAAATCACGAACAGCAGTTCCGCGATGAAGTCACGGTCGCTCACCGCGTCCATCGAGTTCTGCGTCACCCTGTGGAAATCGAGTTCTTTGGCGATGTATTCGCGGTCAAGGATGATCGTGCTGCCAGCCAGCGCTCCGGAGCCGAGCGGCATCACGTTGACGCGCTCGCGGCAGTCGAGCAGACGTTCCGCATCACGCGCGAGCATTTCGACATAAGCCAGCAGGTGGTGGGCGAAGAGCACGGGCTGGCCGCGTTGCAGGTGCGTGTAACCCGGCATCACCGCGTCACCGCCGCGTTCGGCGCATTCGATGAGCGCGGCTTGCATGGCGATGATGAGATTGCCCAGCGCGTCGATGCTGGCGCGGCAGTAAAGCCGCACGTCGGTGGCGATCTGGTCGTTCCGGCTGCGTGCCGTGTGCAGTTTCGCGCCTGCGGGGCCGATGCGCCTGGTCAGCTCGGCCTCGATGTTCATGTGGACGTCCTCCAGCGACTCCTTGAACTCAAACTGCCCCTTCTCGATCTCATGGCGGATCTCCAGCAGCCCCGTTTCGATCTTCTGCTGCTCCTCGGCGGTCAGGATGCCCGCTTTGAGCAGTCCCTTCGAATGGGCGATCGACCCGGCGATGTCATGGGCGTAAAGCCGCCAGTCAAACGACACGGATTCTCCGTAGCGCTGCACCAGAGCGCTGGTTTCCTGGGCAAAACGGCCTTTCCACATAAAAAAATCGAGAGGGCGCGGAGCCTAGCGGCTTTCAGCACAGGCGCAACCGTCAGCCTTCCCCCGGTGGGACAGGTCATGCCTGTGCTTTTTGGAGCGCCTGCTGGATTTTCCCCAGCTCGCCCGGCCCGCACACCATCTCAAAGAGACACAGCCCGCCGCTGCGCTCCTCCCACAGCTTGCCGAGGCGTGCCTTCTCTTTCGTGTCGTCGGTGCTGCGCAAATTTTCCCCCTTGTATTCCACCACGATGATCCTGCCGTTCTTGAGCTGGATCACGAAGTCCGGGTAAAAGCGGTCCGTGCTCGTTTGCAACCAGAAGGAATGCGCGGGCTGGCGTTCCAGATTGCGCACCCACCATTGCACCTCCGGCAGCCCGTCGATGAATTGCGCGCATCGAAACTCCTCGCCGATGTTCCCGGCGGGCGTGGTGGCTTCGAGTTCGCCGACCTTCTCATAATAGTGCTTCACAAAGTCGGCGCTGCGCGGACAGACCGTGCGGGCCGGGTAGCTGTTCGGATCATAGACAAATTCATAGCCGCCGCCCAGGCCGGGCACGGGTTCGCCCTTCGCGTTCGTGTAGCCCTCCGCCACGCGTTTCACCCGCTCCCGGGTGATGTCTGGGGCGATCTTCGGCTCCATCTCCACCAGGAGAAGCGGCGTTCCAAGGAGAGGGACTTGCCAAGTCCCTCCGCCTCTCCCGGCACTTGGCAAGAGCCGCTCCTTGCTGCCGCCGGGGTCCCCGCAGCAGGTGAAAGGGCACCTCCTGGTGGTGATTGATGACGGCTTCCTTGCCGATCCAGTTCAGCGTGGGCATGGGGAGTGGAAGGGGGGCGCGCAGGGGCATGAGCGGGTGCGGCGGGGATGATGCGGCGGGCACCGTGGAATGCAATCACGGAGAGGCGCGGCGCGCCGGACACATCCGCGCCTGCTCTTGTTTGGGATTGCCCTCCGGCCGGGGTCTGAGGTGCTCTGGCCTGCTGGCAGCAGGGACACTCCGGCAGGCGGTTGTGGGTGCTTGGCTCTTCGTTCTTGGCTGCGGCTGCGTCAGCCGCGGTGAATAAAGACTGCCACGAATGGCATCCGACTGGGGGTTTTTGCCTGAATTCGGCTTAAAATGCTGATGGAGAATGGCTTATGTCCACTAACATAAGGATCGGTGCGAGCTGACAGAAGGGTCTATGTTGGCTGACAGAATGGTCAATGCTGGCTGGCAGAAGGGTCGATGTCAGCCTCATGAAAGCTGCTTCTGGGGAAATGAGGTTTCCAGAGGTGCCCTGAACCTAATCCGCATGCCAAAATTTCCATTTAGGCGCGTTGGGTTTTCTTCCCGCAGTCTGCCCGGAATCAAAGAGGATCAGATATGTCGAGGTCACAACTTCATGGCGTAATGCACCTGCCGCGCCACCTCCTCGAAACCGCAGCTCGGATAGAGATGCTGGCCGATGGCGTTCGAGGCCATCGTTTCGATCTGGGCGAGCTTCAGCCCCTCGCCCCGCATGAAATCCAGCGCGTGCTGGATGAGCCGTCGTCCCAGGCCCAGCCCGCGGGCGCTTTCCACCACGGCCATGTTCGGGATGCGCCCGCGCAGGTTCGCGCGGTCGATGCGCACAGTGATGTAGCCGAGAATCTCCGTGCCGCGCTCGGCGACGAAGCAGCCCTCCGGGCAGGCGATCACGTCTTCGTCGATATGGGCCGCCTTGCGTGCTTTCCAGTCGCGCCCGTTCCAGAGGCCGAATTTATGCTCCAGCATCTGCTCCAGGGCCACGCTGCCGAAGGACTCCACAGTGATGCGTTGGAGGTGCGGCAGGTCGGAGTCGCGGCAGGGGCGGATGAGGAGGGAGGCTTCGTCCATGGAAGGGGAGGAGGGCAGGGAAGGTCGAATGGAGCGCGACTGGTCGTGCAAGACAAGGCATCAAATCGGCGGAATGGCACGAGTCTTGCGAAAAGGGCCGACATGACGGTAATGAGGCACTTCAGTAATTCATGGTTGCGAATATCTTAGTTTGTATCATTCTTGTGGCGCATGTTGCTAATTGACCGGACTCCCGAATCCCCGCGTCGAGCGACCCGCCTTCTCCGGGCGGTCGTTTGCGTGTGCATGGCCGGTTGTCTGAGCCAGTGCACCTCCCGGCTGCCCAAAGGGGACGTGGTGGTCAGCGTGAAGGATCAGAAACTCGGCATCTACAGTGCTGATGGAAAGCTGGCGAAGCAGTTTGTCATCTCCACCTCGAAGTTCGGACTCGGGGACAAGCGCGGCAGCAACCGCACGCCGCTGGGCAAGCATGAGATCGTGGCAAAGATCGGCAAGGGGCTGCCTGCGGGAGCCGTGCTCAAGAGCCGCCGCTGGAATGGCGAGGTCTTGAAACCGAACGCGCCGGGACGTGACCCCATCGTCTCGCGCATCCTCTGGCTCAAAGGCATGGAGAGCGCGAACAAGAACGCGTTCAACCGCTTCATCTACATCCACGGCACCCCGGAGGAGAAGCGCCTGGGCACCCCCGCCAGCTACGGCTGCGTGCGCATGGGCATGAAGGACGTCGTGGCTCTCTTCAACAGCGTGGACGTCGGGGCCAAGGTGGTCATCACCAAGGGGCATCTGCCGCCGGGAGCCGTGGACAAGCCGGCTGAAGCCGTGCCAGAGGCAGGTCCTGCCGCGCCGGACACGGCCGCCGCCGCCCAGCCCATAGAGATCGCGAAAATCGTGCCGACTGAAGGCGAGCGGAAGCGTGCCGAGGAAAACGAGGTGAAGGAGAAGAAGAAATTCGGCCCGGCGACGATTCTTTACAAGGCTCCCTCCGCAGCGCCGAAGCCGGAAGCCAAGGTGGTCGGCCAGGTCGCGGTCAAAACGAAATCCCGGGCCTGACCCATCTGCGGGATGATCACTCCCGCACGATCTCAAAAGGCGTCAAGACCGGCAGCAGCGACGGATTCGTCTCCTGCTTCATGCGGCGCATGGCCTTCAGCGCGCGCGGATCGACCAGCACCCGCTGCTTGTGAACGCCACCGGAGACGACCGCGCCTTCGATCCAGCGCGGGTCACCGCCGAATGCCGCCTGCGAAGGGAAATAAACCGCCGTGCGCCCCACATTCTCGTTGATCAGTCCTGACGCGGCTCCTCCTGTGAGATGGCTCACACCGACGACCGCGCCCAGCTCCACCGCGCGCGCGGAGGCGCAGCGATCCACGCGCTCCACGCCGAGGATCGTCTCCGTCGCGCTGGGCACCAGCAGCACATCGACACCCGCGCCACGGAGACCGGCGCTGATCTCCGGCATCTCGATGTCCAGGCAGATCACCACCGCGAAGCGCAGTCCCGCGAACTCCCACAGGTGGAGTCCTCCGCCCGGCGTGAAATCATCCTCCCACGGCGTGAGGTGCAGCTTGTCCTGATGCCGCACGCGGCCCCCGGCGAGGATCGGCGCGCGGTTCAGCAACACGCCGCGCTCCGCGTCCCAGAAAGGCGCCGTGCCCAGCACCACCGCCTTGTCCGGCCGGTTCAGCAGGGACTTCAGCGTCGGAAACAGATCGTGCCAGAAGACCTCCGCCACCCGGCGCGGGGATTTCGGTTCCACCAGCGGCTCCAGGCCCATCCAGATGAATTCCGGCAGCAACACCACATCCGCCCCGTCATTCCACGCCGCATCCACAAGGTCCGTCACTTCCGCCGCGTAGGCTGCGGGCGACTTCGCATGGATTCCAGGATCAAAGGTGATCAGTTCAAGCGAGGTCATGGCGGCGGGCCATCATGGGCCTCACTTCCCGCAGCCGCAACTGCCGCCGCATCCTGGTTTCTTCCGCCGTCTCGCCGCGCGCACGGCGAAGAGCACGACGGTGATCAAAACAACCGCGATGGCGGCGATGGACTGCCAGTTTTCGTTCATGAGGCCGGAAAGAGTGTTTTAGAACCGCTGAGATGACGCTAATGAATTCCTCATCAGCGTCAAATGAGCGTCTCATGAGCGGTCAAACCGCCTTCAATACCCCAGCGCACTGCCGACCTGGTAGATCAGCAGGCTCAGCACATACGCCGTGCCGGTCATGTAGCCGAGCTGCACCAGCGGCCACTTCCAGGTGCCGGTCTCACGCCGCACGATGGCGATGGTGCTGATGCACTGCATGGCGAAGACGTAGAAGACCAGCAGGCTCAGACACACCAGCGGCGTGAAGACCGGCCGGCCGTCGGCGCGGCGTTCGGCGGCGAGCTTTTCCCGCAGCGGGTCGAGGTTGTCGTCATCCCCGCTCTCCACAGCATAGACGACGCCCAGGGTGGTGTTGAACACCTCGCGCGCGGCAAAGCTGCCGATGAGGCCGATGCCGATCTTCCAGTCGTAGCCCAGCGGCTTGATCACGGGCTCGATGAAATGACCGGCCTGTCCGGCGAAGCTGTTGGCGAGCTGGAGGGACTTGTCTTCAGTGTCGGTCTTCGGATACGTCGATGCGGCCCAGATGAGGATGGAGATGCCGAGGATGATGCTGCCGGCGCGGACGAGGAAGGCCTTCGCACGCTGCCAGACGAGCAGCAGGATGGATTTGAGCGACGGCCTCTTGTAAGGCGGCATCTCCAGGATCATCGGACTGCTGTCCCCCTTCATGATGCCCTTGCTGAAAATCCACGCGAAGACGAAGGCCGCGCCGGTGCCCAGCGCATACAAGCCCATCATCAGCAGCCCCTGCGTCAGCGGCTTTGCAGGGAAAAGCAGACCGATGAGCAGCGTGTAAACCGGCAGCCGCGCCGAGCAGGAGGCGAGCGGCGCGATAAGGATGGTCACCAGGCGGTCCTTCGGGCTCTCGATGGTACGCGCGGCCATCACACCAGGCACGGCGCAGGCGTAGGAGCTGAGGAAGGGCAGGAACGACTTCCCGTTGAGCCCCACCTTGCTCATCAGCCAGTCCATGATGAATGCCAGGCGCGACATGTAGCCCGTGTCCTCCATGAGTCCGATGAAGAGGAACAAGATGACAATCTGCGGCAGGAAGATCACCACCCCGCCCACGCCGGAGATGACGCCGTTGACGATGAGATCACGCAGATCTCCGGGGGGCATCAAGGACTCCACCCACGCGCCGAGCTGGCCGAACCAGCCGTCGATCCAGTCCATCGGTGCCGCAGCGACGCTGAAGATCAAATAGCCCAGCAACGCGAACACGAAGACGAGGTTCACAAAACCGAGCACGGGGTGCAGGAAGATGCGGTCGAGCTTCGTGGTGATCGTCTCGATCTCCTGATCCGGGCGCCGCAAGACCTCAGCGCAAAGCTCCTCGATGCTACGGTAGCGTGCGGAGACGAGCTCGTCCTCCCAGCCAGGAAAGGCGCCGTCAATGCTCCTGCGCAGCTCATGCACGCGGCCCATCTGCGAATCCTCGATGCCGTAGTGCGTCGGATCGTGGCCAGACAACAGATAGAGTGGCTCCAATAACGAGGCCTTCGCGTGGATCGCCCCTGTCTCGCACAACGGACCGCGGCTTTGCTCCAATGCGGTACGCACGCCATCAGGAATGACGGCGCTGCGCCATTTCGTGGCTGGAAGATCATCACGGCTCAGCGCGAGCTTCAGCTCGATGAGCCCCCGCCCCGTCACCGCCTGCGTTTTGATCACCGGAATGCCGAGCAACTCGGACAATTTCGCCGCGTCGATGCGCCATTCACGTTTTTCGGCCACATCCACCATGTTCAGCACCAAGATCGCCGGCAGGCCGAGTTCCAGCACTTGTGACACGAGGTAAAGATTGCGCTCGAGGTTGGCCGAATCGACCACACAGACGACACGATCAGGACGCGGCGTCTCCGGCCTTCTGCCGAGCAAAACATCACGCAGCACCGCCTCGTCCGGCGAGCGGGCGTTCAGGCTGTAAGCCCCCGGCAGGTCGATGAGACGCAGCTTTTTGCCATGCTGGCTGTAGCACTCGCCGATCTTCTTTTCGACCGTCACGCCGGGATAGTTCGCCACCTTCTGCTTCAAGCCGGTGAGCAGGTTGAAGAGCGTGGTCTTGCCCGAGTTCGGGTTCCCCACGATGGCGATGAGCGGAATGTCAGATGCCACGTTGCTCATGCGCCGACGGCGGAAATGATGATGTGGGCCGCCTCATGGTTGCGCATGGAAAGGCAGGAGCCGCGCACGCTGATCTCGATCGGCTCCCCCAGCGGCGCGCGGCGGGTCACACGGACGCGGGTGCCGGGCACGATGCCCATTTCCCGCAGGCGGGTCAGGGCGGAGCGGCCCGTGGGCATGGCCTGCACGATGGCTTCAGAGCCAACGGGGAGTTCAGCGAGGGTAGTGGCAGACATGACGAGAAAACGGCCCTGCAACTGAGACTCTGTCGCACGCCGTCAGCCAGAGTATCGCCTCCCGGCCTCTTGGCAAACGCGGACTTGTCCCCCCCTCATCCGTTCCGCAGGCTCGAGTTTGAAACCCCGGAAGGCTCATTCAAGGCGCTTGAGAACCTGTTGTACGCATCGTGGGCTGACATGCACCCCCTCGGTGGGCTGACAGAGATCCATCTGCGGGGTGACATTTCCAGCCAAACAGGCACAGAGGGCCGGCCACCATTTGTTCGAACTCGTCAGCGGAACGAGGTCTCGCTGAGGAGTTCGCATTCATACCGGGTTGCCCCTTGGTCTTCACAGCGCCGCGATGACCGCGTCGCCGATCTCCTTGGTGTTCACCTTCTTCGTGCCGGGGGCGTTGCTGAAGATGTCGCCGGTGCGGAGGCCGGAATCGATGACCTTCTTCACGGCGGATTCGATCTGCACGGCTTCTTTTTCGAGGCCGAGGGCGAAACGCAGCAAAAGAGCGGCGGAAAGAATCTGCGCGATCGGATTGGCGATGCCCATGCCGGCGATGTCGGGGGCGGTGCCGCCGGAAGGCTCGAAGAGGCCAAAGTAGAGGCCGTCGCCTTTCGGCTTGCCGAGGCTGGCGCTGGCGAGCATGCCGAGCGAGCCGGCGATCATGGCCCTGTCATCGCTGAGGATGTCGCCGAAGAGGTTTTCAGTGACGAGCACGTCGAAGCTGCGCGGCGCCTTGATGAGCTGCATCGCGGCGTTGTCCACATAGAGGTGGGCGAGGGTGACGTCGGGGTATTCCTTGGCGACTTCGATCATCGTCTCGCGCCAGAGGACGGAGTTGGTGAGGACGTTGGCCTTGTCCACGCTGGTGACGTGCTTGCGGCGGAGCTGCGCGGCCTTGAAGGCGACGTGGGCGATGCGCACGATCTCGCTCTTCTTGTAAACCATGGTGTCGATGACCTCGATGTCGCCATCGGGCAGGGTGGTGCGGCTTTTCGGCTGGCCGAAGTACATGCCGCCGGTCAGTTCACGCACGCAGAGCACGTCGAAACCGCCTTCGACGAGGTCGGGACGGATCGGGGACGAGGAGGTGAGTGCAGGATAGCAGATGCCGGGGCGCAGATTGGCGAAGAGGCCGAAGTGCTTGCGGATGGGCAGGAGAGCACCGCGCTCGGGCTGCTCATTCGGCGGGAGCTTTTCCCACTTGGGTCCGCCGACGGAGCCAAAGAGGATGGCGTCGCTGGCTTCGCAGGTCTTGATAGTCTTTTCGGGCAGCGCCTTGCCCACGGCGTCGATGGCGGCACCACCGACGAGTTCGTGGTGGTAGTTGAATGTGATGCTGGAACGGCTGGCGAGGGTGTCGAGGACGCGGAGGGCCTCGGCCATGACTTCAGGGCCGATGCCGTCGCCGGGGAGGACTGCGAGATTGAACGAGCGGGACATAAATGGGGCCGGTTTATGGATGCGAATGGCCCGCGAGGCAAGCGCCGGGATGACCTGAACCGTGGGGCGGTTTGTTCACAAAGTCCCCAAACTTCCCCTTGCCAAAGAGACCTTCTATGGTTCCTTCGCGGCCCTCAATCCCAACTGACACCACTCCGCCAGACAAGTTGTCCGGCATCCCCCACACACCATGAGCGAAGCCTCCACCATCGATTCCACCTCCTTCAAGCTCCACGAAAAGGACACCGGCAGCGCCGACGTCCAGGTGGCCCTCTTGACGAAGCGAATCAACGACCTCACGCAGCATCTCGCCGCGCATGAGAAGGATCACTCCACGCGCCGCGGCCTCCTCCAGATGGTCGCACGCCGCCGCAAGCTGCTCGATTATCTCAAGCTGACGGCCAATGAGCGCTACCAGGCCCTGCTGAAAAGCCTTGGTCTGCGCCGCTAACCGCCAAATTTGCCGAAGGGTGATGCCAAGCGCATCGCCCTTCGCGTTTTAAGCGGAGAGCCAAAGTCAAAGAGTCATTTTCAGGACGCATGATCGTCCGTGAACTTCGGCGCATCTGTTTCCTTTCGTACGCCCGCATGCCGGTGCCTTGCTCTCTGCTTCCGCATTTCCACCCAAACCAAAACACAACACACAAGCCAACCTATGGCCATCCACAAACAAAACATCCAGCTCGGTGCTGGAACCCTCGAAATCGAAACCGGCAAGTTTGCCAAGCTTGCTGACGGTGCCGTCACCGTCCGTCTCGGCGACACCATGGTCATCGTGACCGCCGTCTCCGCCACGAAAGTGAAGGACGGGCAGGATTTCTTCCCGCTCTCCGTCGAATACAAAGAAAAAGCCTCCGCCGCAGGCCGCTTCCCCGGCGGTTACTTCAAGCGCGAAGGTCGTCCGACCGAAAAGGAAATCCTCACCTGCCGCATGACGGACCGCCCGCTGCGTCCGTTGTTCCCGAAGGGCTACTACTACGACACCCAGGTCGTCGCCATCCTGCTCAGCGCTGACGGCGAGAACGACCCGGACATCTGCGCGATGAACGGTGCCTCCGCCGCTCTCTGCGTCTCCGACATCCCCTTCGCCGGTCCTGTCGGCGCGGTGCGCATCGGCCGCATCGGTGGTGAGTTCATCATCAATCCCACGCAGTCTCAGCGCCTCGAAAGCGACCTCGACCTCGTGTACGTCGGCAACAAGACCGATGTCATCATGATCGAAGGCGCCGCCAACGAGCTGCCTGAAGCCGAGTTCGTCAAAGCGCTGCACTTTGCGCAGAACGAAGTCACCAAGATCGTCGCCGCGCAGGAAGAGCTCACGAAGCTCGCTGGCAAGCCGAAGCGCGAAGTGCCCCTCATGCTCGTCAAAGATGAGCTCCTCGAAATCGCCTACGCCGTCGCTGGCGACCGCATCGAAGGCGCTCTCTACACGCCGTCCAAAGTCGCCCGTGGCAAAGCCGTCGGCGCATTGAAGGACGAAGTCGAAAAGGCCATCAAAGAAAAATTCCCCGAGGCCACCGGCTTCGAGATCAGCCAGGCCTTCGACTACCTCCAGAAGAAAGCCTTCCGCATCTCCATCCTCGACAAGAAGAACCGTTGCGACGGCCGCGGCATCGACCAGATCCGCCCGCTTTCCGGCGAAGCCTCCGTGCTTCCCCGTGTGCATGGTTCCGCCACCTTCACTCGCGGTGAGACGATGGCCCTCGCCATCGCCACGCTCGCTCCTGCTGATGAAGCTCAGGAAATGGACACCTACGCGGGTGGCCCGGATTCGAAGCGCTTCATCCTGCACTACAACTTCCCTCCGTTCTCCGTCGGTGAGACCGGCCGCTTCGGTGGTCAGAACCGTCGTGAAATCGGTCACGGTGCCCTCGCCGAGCGCTCCATCGAGCCTGTCATCCCTGACAAGGCCACCTTCCCCTACGCCATCCGCGTGAGCAGCGAAGTCATGGAGTCCAATGGCTCCACCTCGATGGCCTCCGTATGCTCCGGCGTCATGGCCCTCCTCGACGCAGGTGTGCCCATCAAGCGCCCTGTCGGCGGCATCAGCGTCGGCCTCGTGACCGAGTTCGAAGGCGACAACATGAAGCGCTACCTCACGATGCTCGACATCATCGGCAGCGAAGACCACTTCGGCGACATGGACTTCAAACTCTGCGGCACCACCGAAGGCGTCACCGGCTACCAGCTTGACCTCAAGCTCCCCGGCATCCCGCTCAGCATCCTTGAGGAAGCCATCGTCAAAGCCAAGGAAGGCCGCACCCAGGTGCTCAGCGCCATGGCTGGAGCCATCGCTGAAGTGAAGCCCCTCAGCCCCTACGCCCCGCGCATCGAGATCATCAAGATCAACCCTGACAAGATCGGCGAGCTCATCGGCCCCGGCGGCAAAAACATCAAGGCCATCCAGGCCGAGTCCGGCGCTGAGATCAGCATCGAAGACGACGGCACCGTCTTCATCTACGCCTCCCGCAAAGAGAGCCTCGAGCGCGCGGTCGAAATGGTCAGCGGCCAGTTCCAGGAGATCGAAGTCGGCAAGCTCTACACCGGCCGCGTCGTCAGCACGACGAACTTCGGTGCCTTCATGAACCTCGGCGGCAAGAAGGACGGCCTCATCCACATCAGCGAACTCGCCGACTTCCGCGTCAACAAGACCGAAGACGTCGTCAAGACCGGCGACATCGTCACCGCCAAGTGCATCGGCATCGACGACAAAGGCCGCATCAAAATGAGCCGCAAGGCCGCCATGAAGGAAAAGGACGCCGCCGCCGTCGCTGAAGGCGCCGCGCAAGCCTGAACCTGACCGGACACCGCTCCAAACTCACGAAGAGGCCGCGATGAGCGGCCTCTTTTTTTGGTGCGGGTTCTCTGGTTTCAGCCGGGCAACCCGATGAACGGGCGGGCTCGTCTTGTGTCGTGACGAAAAAAGGCCGGGCTGATTGCTCAGCCCGGCCCTGGAGTCAGCAGGGACATGCCCTGCGTGGATCAATGTTCGTAGCCAGCCTCGCCGTGATCGGTGAGGTCGAGGCCGACGGACTCTTCCTCCGCAGTCGGACGGAGGCCGGTGAGGACCTTGACGACCAGCGTGATGACGACCGTGGCGACAATGGAGAGCACGATGGTGATGGCGCAGGCCTTGAGCTGGGCTCCGAGCAGGCCGCCTTCGGTGACGAGCTTGTCGAGGCCGTTGACCTTGGCGTAAGCCTCGCTGACGAGGTTGGCGTTGATGTCCTTGTTGGCGAAGATGCCGGTGACGATGGCGCCGAGGGTGCCGCCGATGCCGTGGACGCCGAAGGTGTCGAGGGCGTCGTCATACTTGAAGAGAGGCTTGAGCACCATGACACCGAGATAAGGGATGATGCCGGCGAGCACGCCGATGATCATGGCGGCCTTCGCGTTCACGAAACCGGCAGCGGGGGTGATGACGACCAGGCCGGCGACAGCGCCGGAGCAGAAGCCGAGGATGGAAGGCTTGCCCTTGTGAATCTTTTCCACCACAGGCCAGACGAAACTGGCGGTGGCGGCGGCGAGCGTCGTGGTCATGAAGGCGTTTCCGGCGATGCCGTCGGCGGCGAGGGCGGAGCCGGCGTTGAAGCCATACCAGCCGACCCAGAGCATGCCGGTGCCGATGGCGCAGAGCACCATGCTGTGCGGAGCCATCTTTTCCTTGCCATGACCTGCGCGCTTGCCGAGCAGGAGGCAGAGGATGAGGGCGGACCAGCCGGAGGAC
>JAEUHJ010000239.1 GCA_016795375.1 Verrucomicrobiaceae bacterium | reverse complement strand
TGCGCACCTCGAACAGGCGGCGGATCACGACGGATTTCATCAGCCAGTTGCGCGGGTGCATGGAGCGGAACTCCTCCCGCCGCCGCCATTCGCGCTCATCCTCGAACTCGTTCGAGAGATTCACATGCAGCACCACCAGCGTGGGGTGGTAGCGCAGCGCCTGCTCCAGCACCACCAGCTTCCGCCGCGCTCCGTAGCCAGGCAGCCCCAGGTTGAACGACTCCGCCTTCATGCCCGACTGCCGCAGCATCTCACCAAGCCGTCCCGCATAACTGGAGGCAACGTCACGGCCGCGGGCCACCGAATCACCGACGACCATGATGCGCGTCGTGCCGGGGTCGCGTTTCAACTCGAAGGATTGCGGAAAAAACTTCCGTCCGCCGGCGCGCACCAGCTCCACCGTGCCGTCCTTCTCCACAAAACCCGCCGTGGGATCATACCCATAGTCGAAACGCCCCATCAACGTCCGCTCAAAGAACAGACGCCCGGCCAGCTCGGCCCCGGCCAGCACCACCAGCATCAGCATGAAGGATTTTGAAATGACGCGCATCAGAATTGGAAATAGATGAACTCCTGCTCGCCCGACGAGGCGCTGGCAGACAAAACGAACATGAGGACATAAGTCATGCCGCGCACAGGCCATGACAGGTGGCCCAGATCAGCCTCGTCCTGGCTGCCCCGCGTGGCCCATTTCAGCAGCAGCAGCGGCACGGCGTGGATGGCCAGCCAAGCGGCCGGTTTCAGCCAGGGCAGCGTGGCCTGGAAATTCCCCAGCGCCGCGAACCAGCGCCCCAGTTCCGTCAGATCCGGAGCGCGGAACACCGCCCATCCCACCAGTGTGAACGCAAACATCAAGGCCACCGCGCCATGACGCGCGAAACCGCGCACATCCCCCCCCTCCTCCAGACGGCCGAGCGCCGGCACCACGCGGTAGAGGGTGAGCAGGGCCGCGTGATACGCGCCCCACAGCACGAACGTCCAGTTCGCCCCGTGCCAGAGCCCCGCGAGCAGCATCGTCACCCACAGGTTCCTCAATGTGATGAAGGAGCCGTGGCGGTTCCCCCCCAGCGGAATATAGACATAGTCACGAAACCACCGCGAGAGCGTCATGTGCCAGCGCAGCCAGAAATCACTCGGACCGCGCGCCGCGTAAGGCTGCCGGAAGTTCCGGCTCAGCTCGATGCCCAGCAGCCGCGCCGAGCCGCGTGCCATGTCCGTGTAACCGGAGAAATCACCGTAGATCTGGAACGCGAACGCCAGCACGCCGAGCACCGCCCAGGGCGCGTTGATCGCGGCGCCCGGCGTGAACACATGATTGGCCAGCAAAGCGCACTGGTCCGCCACGAACGCCTTTTTGAACGCGCCGACCAGCAACAGGCGCAGCCCCGCATGCACATGCGCCCAGTCCCAGCGCGCCGCCGTCTGAAACTGCGTGAGCAGATGCGCCGGACGCTCGATCGGCCCCGCCACGAGCTGCGGGAAGAACGCGAGATACGCCCCGAACGTGAGCAGATCCCGCGCGGGCCGCGCCTTGCCGTGATACACATCCACCGCGTAGGCGATGGACTGGAACGTGTAGAACGAAACCGCCACCGGCAGCACCACCTGCGGCAGCACCCAGCCGCACTCCCATCCCGCTTTTTGCAGCAGCCGCGTCAGCGTCTCCGCGAAAAAACCGAAGTATTTGAAAACACCCAGCACCGCCAGATTCGAACCGATGCTCAGCAGCAGGAAGCCCTTCCGCCGCCGCTCCTCCCCCAGCCGCCAGAGCAGCAGGTAACCCGCTGAAAAAACCACCGCGAACAACGCGCCAAGCTCCAGCATCACCGTCCGCACCTCCCCGGCCTCCTGCGGAATGAACCGGCAGGCCAGCAGCCAGCCCAGCGGCAGCAGCGCGGTGCCGGCCACACGCCATGCGGACACGCGCTCCCCGATCATGGCCCGCCCGCAGTAAAAATCCACGCACGTCGATCCCATCAGCAGGGCCAGGAAACGGATGTCCCACATCCCGTAGAACACATAGCTTCCAGCCAGCAGCAGCACCATCCGCGCCCGCAGCCCCAGCCGCCAGTAGAGCACCACGATCAGCGGCAGAAAAAAGGCGTATTGCCAGGATAGGAAGGACATGGGGCGGAGAAGAGAAAAACGCGCCGTCCGCGGACGCGCGCGCGCAGGATGCCTGTTAAGCCGAGCCACGGCCCGCCGTCAACCCGTGATGCCCGCGCGGCACTTCCCGGTTGTGTGAAACGCGATGCGGCGGTTAATGCGGCCTCTCATGCCCGGCCCCTCCCCCGCCTCCTTCAAGCTCGCCGATCCGCGCGTCGCGGAGCTGGCGAAGCGAACGCTGCGCACCATCTGGAAGTATGTGCTGCCCTACCGCGGCCGCTTCGCCCTGAGCATCCTGCTCGGCATGCTCAGCGCCGTCTTCAACGGCCTCATGCTCATCGGCTTCCAGCTCATCTTCTCCCTCGTGCTCAAAGGCAAGACGCGCACCCTCGGCGAGCCCACCGACCTGCCGCTCATCGGCGAGATCGACCTCGCGAAGCTCCTCGGCCTGGACGCCGACGCGCCCATCGGCCTCACCGGCGTCATGATCGCCTGCGCCTTCATCCCCGTGCTCATCTTCCTGCGCGGCTTCTTCGCCTACCTCTCCAGCTACATGCAGGCCTGGGTCACCAGCAGGGTCGCATGCCAGCTCCGCAACGACGCCTTCCACAGCGTCATGCGCCAGTCCCCCGGCTTCTTCAACAGCGCCCGCACCGGCGAGCTGATGCAGACCGTCACCGTCCAGACCGCCGCCGTGCAGCGCAATGCCATGCAACTCGTGCAGACCCTCGCGCAGCGGCCGCTCACCATCGTCTCCATCCTCATCGTGCTCTTCGCCCAGGACTGGTTTTTCACCCTCATGTCCCTCGTCGTGTTCCCCGCCTGCCTCGTGCCCATCGTGCGCATCGGCAAACGTGTGCGCAAGACCGGCGCGCGGGAGGAATATGACTCGCGCGAGCTCATGGTCGCCATGCAGGAGTCCTTCGCCGGCATCCGCCTCGTCAAATCCTACGCGCGCGAGCCGCACGCGGAGAACCGCTTCGCCACCACAAACGCCAGCATGACCCGCAACCAGTTGCGCTGGACAAAGGCGGTCGAGCTCGTCGGCCCCCTCGTCGAAACCGTCGCCTCCCTCGGCATCGCCGCCGGGCTCGTCTATGCCTGGGACCGCGGCCTCGAGGCGGAGAACTTCTTCCTGCTCGTCATGGCCCTCACGCAGATCTACCCGCCGGTGAAGGAGCTCAGCCGCGTGCAGATGATGCTGCAAAAGACCACCGTCGCGGCGGAGATGGTCTTTGAGCTGCTCGGGCGCGAGCCCGACATCAAGGACGTGCCGGACGCCGTCGCGGCGGGCCGCTCCCTCGGCACCGTCACCTTCCAGAACGTCACCTTCCACTACCGCGATGCCGACTGCGTGAAAAAGGAGGTCCCGGCGATCTCAGACATCAATCTCCAGCTCGATCCCGGCAAATTCTATGCCTTCGTCGGCCCCAGCGGTGCCGGGAAAAGCACGCTCTACTCGCTCCTGCTGCGCTTCTATGACCCCGACGCCGGCGCGGTGCTTCTCGACGGACGCGACATCCGCTCCCTCACCCAGGAATCCTTGCGCGCGAATATCGGCGTCGTCAGCCAGGACACCTTCCTCTTTCACGACACCCTGCGTGAAAACATCCGCTACGGCCGCCTCGACGCCACCGAGGAGGAGATCATCGCCGCCGCGAAAAAAGCGCACGCGCACGAGTTCATCAGCAGAATCCCCGGCGGCTACGACGCCGTCGCCGGCGAGGGCGGCTGCAATCTCTCCGGCGGGCAGAAACAGCGCATCTCCATCGCCCGCGCCATCCTGCGTGACGCGCCGGTGCTCCTGCTCGACGAGGCCACCTCCGCGCTCGACACCGAGAGCGAGAAAATCATCCAGGAGGCCCTTCACACGCTCTCCGCAGGCAGGACCGTCGTCGCCATCGCCCACCGCCTCTCCACCATTCTTGAGGCCGACCAGATTGTGGTCATGGATCACGGCCGCATCCTGGATCGCGGCACGCATGCGGAGCTGCTGGCGCGCTGCGCGCTCTACCAGAAGCTCTATCACCTCCAGCACAGCGGCGAAGGACAGCCGCCAGCCTGACCACCATGCCTCTCCTCGCCGCCGCAGACAGCATCCCGCCGCTCTTTGCCCTGCTGGCATTGATGCTGGCGGGCGTGGTGCTCGTCTCGCTGCTGTTGCTGCGCCTGCGGCAGTCGATGCTGGCGGGTTACTTCATCTGCGGCGTCATCATCGCCAATTCGGGGGTGCTGGATCTGCTCGGCGGCGGGGAGTCGCACGACCGCATCTCACAGATGGCCGAGTTCGGCGTCATCCTGCTCATGTTCACCCTGGGGCTCGAGTTTTCACTCGGCGAGCTGCGTTTCCTGCGCCGTCTTGCCTTTGTCGGTGGCGGCTGGCAGACGGGGTTGTGCATCGCCATCGCCGCCGTGTGCGCCGTCTGCATGGGGTTCGCCTGGCAGGGAGCGGCCCTGGCTTCGGTCGCGCTCGCCATGAGCTCCACCGCGGTCAGCCTGAAGAGCTTTCAAGACCTCGGCCTGGAGTCGAGTCCGGGCGCGCGCATGGCGCTGGCCGTCGCGATCTTCCAGGATCTGTTCATCATCGTCTTCTTCCTCTTCATGCCGCTGCTGCTTCCGCATGAGGGGCCGCAGCAGGCGTTGCTGCCGCGGCTCGGCTCGCTCGCGTTGCGCGGCGGCGTGTTCGTCGTCCTGGCCGGTGTCGCGGCACGCTGGGTCATCCCATGGGTGCTCAATGCGGTCAGCCGCACCCGCAGCCGCGAGCTGTTCACGCTTTCGGTCATCGGCTGTTGTGTCGGACTCGCCTTCATCGGCGGGCTGCTGGACCTGGGACTCGTGCTCGGCGCCTTCATCGCCGGCCTCGCGGTCAGCGAATCCATCTTCAAACACCGCATCCTCTCGGATGTGATGCCGCTGAAGGATCTCTTCCTCACGCTGTTCTTCGTCTCCGTCGGCCTCATGATCGACCTGAAGGCCGCCATCCAGCTCTGGCAGCCGATCCTCATGCTCACCGCCGTCCTGATGCTCGCCAAGGCCGCGGTCATCACCGTCATCGCCCGCAGACTCGGCCTGGTGCATCGTCAGGCTTTGATGGCCGGCATCGGCCTGTGCAGCGCGGGCGAGTTTTCGCTCGTGCTCCTGCAACATGCGGGCTCCGCGGACTTGTGGAGCGAGGCCACGCAGCAGACGCTCCTCGTCGCCAGCGCCTTCTCGATGGGATTGCTCCCCGCGCTGCTCAAGGCCGGCCAGCCGCTGGGCGACTGGCTCGTCAGACGCGGTTGGGGGCGCGGCAAACCCGTCAAAATGGAAGCCGGCAGCCTGCGCCAGCGCGTCGCCGGCCTCAGCGGCCACGCCATCATCTGCGGGCATGGCCCAGTCGGTGAGAAACTCAACAAGGCGCTGCTCGACACCGGCGTGCAGACCCTCGTCGTCGAACTGAACGCCGAGACCGTGCGCGATCTTCAGCGTCGCGGCCAGCCCGTGCTCTTTGCCGACGCCTCGCACGAGGAGACCTGGGAGCTCACACGACTGAAGCACGCGAACCTCGTCGCCCTCACCTTTCCGGACGCCACCGTCAATGCGCAGGCGCTTTCTGTCATCCGCGGCCTGCGTCCTGACATTGCCGTGCTCGCCCGCACGCGCTTTAACTCGGACGTGGAGCGGTTGAAACGTCTCGGCGCCACCCAGGTGCTCAATGATGAGGCTGAAGTGGGCCGCGCCGTCGTGGAGCACGCGCGGGTGCTGCAAGGGGCTTGAGCACCCAAGGCAGCCGCCTACGCTCGCGCCACATGTCCGACCGGCTTTTCCTTCTCGACGCGATGGCGCTCATTTACCGCGCGCACTTCGCCTTCATCAAAGCGCCCATCCGCACCAGCGATGGCGTGAACACCTCCGCGCTCTACGGCTTTGCCAACACGCTGCTGGACATCCTCCACAATCAAAAGCCCACGCACCTCGCCGTGGCCATCGACACCTCCGCGCCCACGCCGCGCCATGAGATGTTCCCGGACTATAAGGCGCAGCGCGAAGAAATCCCCGAGGACATCGCGATGGCGATCCCGCAGGTGAAACGACTGCTCCAGGCCATGAATGTGCCGCTGCTGGTGCGCGATGGCTACGAGGCGGATGACATCATCGGTATCATGGCCGCTCGTGCGGACAAAGTGGGCATGGAGACCTTCATGGTCACGCCGGACAAGGACTTCGGCCAGCTCGTCACCGAGCACGTCAAAATCTTCAAACCCGGCCGCCAGGGCGGCGACGTGGAAATCCTCGGCGTGAAGGAAGTGTGCGAACGCTGGGGCATCGAGCGCCCCGTGCAGGTCATCGACATCCTCGCCCTCATGGGAGACGCAGTGGACAACATCCCCGGCGTCAAAGGCTTCGGCGAAAAGACCGCCACCGCGCTCATCCAGCAGTTCGGCAGCGTCGAAAACCTCCTCGCCAATGCAGACCAGCTCAAAGGCAAGCAGAAGGAAAAGCTCGAAGCCAGCCGCGAAGACGCGCTGCTTTCCAAAAAGCTCGCGACCATCTTCACCGACATGCCGTTCGAGGCGGAGCTCGCCGATCTCGCCGTCAAGCCACACGACGACGAGACGCTGAAGGCATTCCTCACCGAGTTCGAGTTCAACGCGCTCGGCCGCCGCCTTTTCGGCGACGACTTCAAAGCCGGTCGTGGTCGCAAAACGGCTGCGGAAGCTCCCACAGGAGAGCTTTTCGCGATGGATGAGGTCACGAAGCCTGCGGATTCTAAACTCAGCACCATCGCCGACACGCCGCACGCGTATCATCTTGTGCAGAGCGCCGAAGATCGCCAAAAGCTGCTCAAGTTGCTCGCAGAGCAAAAAAGCTTCTGCTTCGACCTCGAGACGACCGGACTCGACCCGCGCGACACACAGATCGTCGGCATCGCTTTCTCGTGGAAGGCGCATGAAGGCTGGTTCGTGCATTTCCCGCGTGAAAAGGACGCCGCGAAGGCCGTGCTCGAAGAATTTCGCGAGGTGCTCACGAGCGACGGCGTCGAGAAAATCGGCCACAACCTCAAATTCGACCTCAGCGTGCTCCTGGCACACGGCATCGAAGTTTGCGGGCCGTTTTTCGACTCCATGCTCGCGCACTCGCTCATCGATCCCGATCAACGCCACGGCATGGATTACCTCTCGGAGACCTATCTGCGCTACACGCCAGTCCCGATCACGAACCTCATCGGCACGGAGAAGGACGATCTTTTCAGCCAGGCCACCATGGCCGATGTCGCCGCGCAAGATGCGCAAAAGGTCGCCGACTACGCCGCCGAGGATGCGGATGTGACCTGGCAGCTCGCCGCGAAGATGCGCCCTGAGTTGAAGGAGCAGACCTACGTCTTCACCGACATCGAATCGCCGCTGCTGCCCGTGCTCACGAAGATGGAGAACATCGGCGTGAAGATCGATGTGCAGGCGCTGCGCGAATACGGCATCGAGCTAGACAAAAAGGCCCAGGAGCTGCAAAAGCGCATCCAGGAGAACGCCGGCGGCCCCTTTAATCTCAACAGTCCCAAACAGCTCGGCGAGGTGCTCTTTGACCGCCTCAAGCTCAGCGACAAGCCGAAGAAAACCGCCACCGGCCAGTATCAGACGAACGAGCAGGTCTTGCAGTCGCTCCTCGGCCTGCATCCCATCATTCAGGACATCCTCGACTACCGCGAGGTCACGAAACTCAACAGCACCTACGTCGAAGCCTTGCCGCAGGCCGTTTCCAAGGTCACTGGCCGCGTCCACACCACTTTCCATCAGCTCATGGCCGCCACCGGCCGCATGGCCAGCAGCAATCCGAACCTGCAAAACATACCGATTCGATCCGACCTTGGCCGCGAGATCCGCAAGGCCTTCGTTCCCGGTCATGACGGCTGGATTTTGATGAGCGCCGACTACTCGCAGATCGAACTGCGAGTCATGGCCGCCCTCAGCGGCGACAAGGCGATGATCGAGGCCTTCGCCCAAGGCCACGACATTCACCAGGCCACCGCCGCCCGCGTCTATGGCGTGCCGCTCGATGGCGTGCTGCCGGAGATGCGCCGCACTGCGAAGATGGTGAACTTCGGCATCATCTACGGCATCAGCGCCTTCGGATTAAGCCAGCGTCTCGGCATTCCACGCAGCGAGGCCGCCTCCATCATCGAGAACTACTTCAAGCAGTTCCCCGGTATCAAACGCTTCATGGATCAAATCGTCGCCGACGCGCGCCGCAGCGGCCACGTCGAGACTCTCAGCAAACGCCGCCGTGCCATCCGCGATCTCACCAGCGCAAACGCCACCGTCCGCGGCCAGGCCGAGCGCGTCGCCATGAACACGCCGATCCAGGGCACGGCCGCCGACATGATCAAGCTCGCCATGATCCACGTCGATGCCGCATTGACCAAAGCGGGCTTGCAGTGCCGCATGCTGCTCCAGGTCCATGACGAGCTCCTCTTCGAGATGCCTGCCGCCGAGGTCGATCAAGCCCGCGAGATCATCATCCACGCCATGAAAAACGCCCTCAAGCTGCCAGGTGTCGAAGCCGAGGTCGAAGCCGGCACCGGCACGAACTGGCTGGAGGCGCATTGACCGGCCGCCACCATCACGGCATGGATGGCGCGTCCCAGATGGTAACGCCCATGTGGTAGCGAGCGTGATATTCGGACGCGCCGGCATACCAGGCGGTGACGAGTTTGCCATCGGCGCGCTGCACGGTGCTGGGGTAGCCGCAGTCCCAGGTGGTGGTGTGGGCGATGCGGATGGGCTCGCCCCACGTTTTGCCTTCGTCGCTGCTGAACTTCGCCAGCACGCCGAGCTGGCCGCCAGTTCTGATGCGGTTGCCGTAGGCGAGTAAAATGCGGCCGTCTTTGAGGCGGAGAAGATGGCCGTTGATCTCGTTTTTCTCGGTGACGATCTGCGGCCCGCCCCAGGTCACGCCATCGTCCTCGGAGCGATACAGTTCCATCGCGACGTAGCGCGCAGCGGCGAGCCATTTTTTACCGCCGAGGTGCAGGAGCGTGGTTTCATTCGCCTTCGGGCCGATGACTCCGGTGCGCTGCCAGGTTTTGCCGTCGTCATCGCTGCGGAAGTGCCAGGAGCGGTAGCTTTTCGTTTTCGTGCTGACCGCGTATTCCTTCCACTCCCCGCCGTAGCAGGAGACGTGCAGCGCGCCGTCCGCGCCCTGTTTGATGTCGCCAAAGGGGATGTAGTTTGTCCAGCCTTCGTCGGGCGCGGGGAATGTTTTGATTTGGGTCCAGGTCTTGCCGCCGTCGCTGCTGCGGCAGGTCCAATTGGAGAGAATGTCGTCGCGGAAGGCGGCTTGTTTCGGTCGCTGCGGTTGCTTCACATCCGTCCAGCCGGAGCAGAGCACGATGAGATCGCCATTCTTCGCCAAACCAGCCGCCACGTTCATGCGGTTCGTGTGCTCGTCATTCGGCGCGGGGATGCCGCGCTTTTCCCAGAACTGGCCGTCCTTGCTGTTCCAGCATTCTGCAGCTCCGGCCATCTGCCCGTGGCTGGGCTGGCCGAAGATGGTGGTGTTGATGCTGCCATCCGGCATCAGCGTGAGGCAGGGCCACGCGCAGACGTTGTCGATGGCGACGTAGCGCGTGATGTCCAGAGCGGAGAGCGATGTGCAGAGAACGAAGAGGAAGAAGATCAGGCGTTTCATCATGATGGTGGTTACTTGTTCAGCTTCCACTTTGCCTGACGCAGCACGGCGAGCTTGGACTCCTTCATGCTTTCATACCAGACGGTGAGCAGGGTGCCATCGGCCAGCTCGACGGTGCTGGGGTAGCCGAGATCGCCGCCTTTGCCGTCGCCGGAGAGGATGATGCCCTCGCCCCAGGTCTTGCCGTTGTCGGTGCTGACGCGAGCCTGATTGCCGAAGGGCGGGCGGCGGTGGCCGTAGGTCATCACGAGGCGGCCATCACGAAGCCTGAGCAGATGAGAGGGCAGCCCCCACACGCCGATGGAATGCGGCACGCTCCAGGTTTTGCCGCCGTCGGTCGATTCGGATTGCAAGGTCTCGCCCTTGTTCGCGGTGTTGTGATTGCGAATCTGGGCGATGAGCGTGCCGTCGGCGGCCTCGACGGCGTGCAGCTCGTGGTAGCTCTTCGTCGCGTCGTCGCCCTGGCGCGTCGGGATTTCCGCCAGCCACTGCCAGGTGAGGCCGTCGTCCTTGGATTCGCAGACGCCGATCTTGTTGTCCTGCGTCCACAACTGCTTGCCTGCATACAGCAGGCGTCCGTCTTTGAGCTGGATGGGGCCGTGCGGGCTGTTCACGATGGTGGGGATACGGTTCGACCACGATCTGCCGCCGTCAGTGCTGCGGATGATCCATTCACCCAGCTCGGCCTTGCGCTCCTCGTCATTGAGACGCTCATGAGCGGCTTTCCAGCGTGTGAACTGCTCCGCAGGCATCTTTGCGGATGTCCAGCCTTTGTCCGTGAGCTCGGCAAAGCTCATGGCCTTCTTCAGGTAGGGCTCATAGGCCAGCGAGGTGAAGGTGGTGGCCAGCAGCGTGCCTTTCGCCGTCTCCAGCACGCCCGAGTCGCGGTCGTCGGTGGCGCTGTCGAGCAGGACGCGTGGATAGGTCCATGATTTGCCATCATCGCGCGAGGTCATGCCGACGACCTGGCCGAAGGGGCAGACGTGAGCGTCGCGGCCACCGCTCCAGGTGAGCCACAGTTCGCCATTCGCACGGCGGGCCACGGTGGACCAGCCGTGATAATACTCCGGCTGCTGGCTGATGACTTTGGTTTCGAGGATGGTGGCCTGCTGGGCGAGGAGAGGTGAGCAGAGGGCGCTGAGGAGGATGAGGAGGGGTTTCATGGGGAACGAGAGGGACAAAAATCATGTGTAGTTTGTCATGAATCCATTGAAGAGAGTTAGTCCGCGAAGCGCAGGGCGTAGAGGTCGGCGTCTTTGAGTTTCACGCGGAGGGTGAGGGTTTTCCCCGCGAGTTTGGAGAGGTCGAGGACGGGGGCTTCGAACTCGTCGCCATAGAGTTCCGACATCGTGGCGGCGACTTTGCCGGCTTCATCGAGCGCCTCGATCTGAACGCTGCCGGCGGCGGAGGTGGCGTAGTTGATGAGCAGTTTCTTCCCGCCGCACTTGAGCGGATGCGTGGTGAACACCCCGCCCTGCGCCCCGGCGTGCATGGAGGCGAAGCCCTGCTTCCGCACGGTGAGGCGGCGGATGCGATGATCGGCGTGGCGGTAATGCTCGCTGATGTAGAGGCTCCATTCGCCGTCGCCAGTGATGACGATGCCGTTGGCGGTCATGTTGTTGCGGTCGGTCCAGTTTTTGAGGTCGGGTCCGGGGCGCACCCAGGCTTCGAGAAAGGGACGATCCCAATGCACGCCGTCGCGGCTGGACATGAAGACCGCGTCGCTCACGCCGTGTTCTTTGTGCTCCGGCACCTTGTGACGCGCGGGCATGAAGCGTTTCGGAAAGGAGAGGAAGAGATGCGGCGCGGTGGGGCATGGCACGGTGGCGCTGGTGTAGAAGTGCTCCATCGGCACGCCCTCGACATACTGGTGTGGCACGCCGTTGCTCCAGGAGAGGAAGTCTGCGGAGGTCATGCTCTGCACGGCGCGGACATTGCTGCTGAAGATGCGACTGAAGCAGGCGTAGCGATTGCGCGTGGTGTCAAAGAACGCGAGGTTCTGCGAATCGAACGCCCCCTTGGTGATGACCGGCGTGTCCTGCATCTTTTTCCAATGCAGGCCGTCGGCGGAGGCGAAAGCATAGAGGCCCCCCGGCGTCTCGCCCTGCGCCCAGTTCTTGCCGGGTTGCTTCACACCGCCGAGCGCCTTGTAGCGCTCCTCGGGCTTCGCCTGGGGATTCGCATCGAGGAAGGGCGAGAAGTTGTGCGCCTCCACGCCGCGCCAGAGGACGTTGTTGTCCTTCGTGCCACCCGCCTCGATGAGGCCGAGCTTTGGCCGCGTGAAGTGGATGCCGTCGGTGCTCTCCGCCACGCAGGTGACCTGGGCGTCGCTGTGATCGCTGCCGCCATCCGAGCCACGATAATAGAGCCGCACCTTCCCGCCGTCCTGGATGGCGCTGAAGTAGGCGCAGGTCCTGCCTTCCCACGGCTGGTTGGTCTCCAGCACTACCTCCCGCTTGATGGGATCATGCAGCTTCAAGGCGACGCCGCTTTTCTGCGCGACGAGGAATTCATCCACGAACAGCTCCCAGCGGGAGCCGAGATCGAGAGGCTGGGCGGCGAGCGTGGAGGTGGCCATGAGGAGAGGGAGATACGTTTTCATACGGGAATGCCGGTGGTGCAAACAAACGCACGGGGCGGACATCCTGCTTCTGGTTCATTGGGCAGACCAAGTTTCGCCCTGGCCCCTCATCCTGCGACAGAACCTGCCCGACGCATGAATCCAGGCGCGGCCTGCGGGGCATGGATCAAAAATGTTTACTTGCCAGGACTCTCCGTGCTAAACACACGGAATGTCCCGGACCATCCGACTGCTGCTTTCCATCTCCGCCTGCCTCCTGCTGACCAACTGCCAGCTCATCAGCACGGCTCTGCGTCTGGCGCCGTTGTTGATGCTGGCGGAGAAAGATGACGCAGCGCGGACCATGGAACAGCGCGGGCGGGACGTGGGGGGAAAAGGGCTTCATGGAGCGCCTTTGGGGAGGAGTCTGCCGTCATCCCGGTTCGCCGGAAGCAGAAAGAAAAATGGCGGTGAGGGAGGGATTCGAACCCTCGGTACGGCTTTTGACCGTACAACGCTTTAGCAAAGCGCCGCTTTCGACCACTCAGCCACCTCACCGTTGCTCGCCGCCCCTGGAGGCTTGCGAGGCGCGTATTTAGCGTGTTGAGGGTGATTGCGTCAAACGAAATGTCACCCGTGGCCGCATCTCATTCTCCCAGCAGATCAGGCCGGTTCGCCCGCGTGCGTTCCAGCGCCATCTTCTCGCGCCATTCGGCGATTTTGGCGTGGTTGCCGCCGAGAAGAACCTCCGGCACAGGCAGGCCGCGATACTCCGCCGGCTTGGTGTATTGAGGAGCTTCGAGCAGGCCGCTGGGGCCGAAACTTTCCTCCACCGCGCTCATCTCGTCCCCCAGCGCCCCCGGCAGCAGCCTCACGATGGCGTCCATGACCACCACGGCGGCGATCGCGCCGTTCGTCAGCACATAATCGCCGAGGCTGATCTCCTCATCAACCCAGTGTTCGATGACGCGATGATCCACGCCTTCGTAATGACCTGAGAGAAAAATCAGATGCGCCTCGGCGGAAAGACGGCGTGCCATGGTCTGATCGAAGCGCCGCCCCGCCGGCGACAGGTGGATGATGCGCGCCTCCGGCGTGTCGAGTCTGTCCAGCGTCTCAAACACCGGCTCGGGACGGATCACCATCCCCTGCCCTCCGCCATAGGGCGTGTCATCCACATGGCGGTGCTTTCCGAGCCCCTGATCGCGCAGATCATGCACTCGCAGATCGAGCAGCCCCTTTTTCTGCGCGCGCCCCATGATGCTCAGCCCCATCGGGACGGAGACGAGTTCCGGGAAAAGGGTGACCACATCGATTCGCATGCCCGGCGTTATGCCGCAGCCTGTCCGGCACGGCAAGCGCCGCATTTTCGGGGAAGTGTGGTGCAGCCGTCCCGGCTGCCATGATGAGTCCAGCGGACCTGGCCTGCCCCCTGGAAAAACACACCCCCGACCTTCTTGCTCATTTCATGCGCAAGCCCTGCGCATTTTCGCCAGCGTGGGGAATGAGCCTTGACGCTTCGGGCCGCGCTTCTACTGTCGCGCTCCCCTTTCCCCCCATGAACATCCACGAGTACCAGGCCAAGCAGTTGTTTGAAAAGTTCGGCGTCGCGACGCCCAAAGGCATCGTCGCCAGCACGGCGGAGGAGGCGGGCAAGGCCGCGCGTGAGATCGGCGGCCCGGGCCTCGTCGTGAAGGCGCAGATCCACGCCGGCGGCCGTGGCAAGGGCACCTTCAAAAACGGCTTCAAAGGCGGCGTGCATGTCGTCGATGCCCCGGAGCAGGCGCAGGAGATCGCGGGCAAGATGCTCGGCCAGACACTCGTCACCCACCAGACCGGCCCGGACGGCAAGCTCGTGAGCAAGGTGCTCATCGCCAAGTCGGTCGATATCTCGAAGGAATACTACTTCGCCATCCTGTTTGACCGCGGCAGCAGCAGCCACGCCATCATCGCCAGCACGGAAGGCGGCATGAACATCGAGGAGGTCGCCGAAAAGACCCCGGAGAAGATTTTCAAGGAGTTCGTGCATCCCACGCTCGGCCTCCAGGGCTACCAGTGCCGCAAGATCGCCAGCTCGCTCGGCCTGCGCGGCGCGCTCGCCAGCCAGGCCGTGAAGCTCTTCACCGCCCTGTGGAACCTCTATTTGAAGAGCGACTGCTCGCTGGTGGAGATCAATCCTCTCGCCATCACCACCGACAACCAGGTCGTGGCGCTCGATGCGAAGTTCAATTTCGACGACAACGCCCTCTACCGCCAGAAAGACGTCGTCGGAATGCGCGACACGACGGAGGAGGACCCGCGCGAGGTCGCCGCGAGCGAGTTCGGCCTCAACTACATCGGCCTCGACGGCAACATCGCCTGCCTCGTCAACGGCGCGGGTCTGGCGATGAGCACGATGGACATCATCAAATTCCACGGCGGCGAGCCGGCCAACTTCCTCGATGTCGGCGGCGGCGCCACGAAGGAGCAGGTCACCGCAGCCTTCAAGATCATCCTGGGCGACCCGAATGTGAAGGGCATCCTCGTGAACATCTTCGGCGGCATCATGGACTGCAACATCATCGCCACCGGCATCATCGCCGCCGCGCAGGAGGTCTCGCTGGGCATCCCGCTCGTCGTCCGCCTCGAAGGCAACAACGTCGAGGCCGGCAAGGCCACGCTCGCAGCCAGCGGCCTGGCAATCACCAGCGCCGGAGACCTGTCCGACGCCGCGCAGAAGATCGTCGCCGCAGTGAAGGCGTGACAGCCGGACATCTCCCGCGCCTTTGCGCAAGACATGGACAGGCAGCAGCCTGGACATCGCGAACCTGCGATCAAAGAGGCATCCTGCGGCCTCTCCTGACCACTTGACCTCGATCCCCGTCCCTGCCATCTCAGTTCGCACATTCCGCCATTTCCCACCCTGCCCCGCCCGCTCATGGCTTCCCCCGCTCACAACTATAC
This sequence comes from Verrucomicrobiaceae bacterium, assembly GCA_016795375.1. Lineage (GTDB taxonomy): Bacteria > Verrucomicrobiota > Verrucomicrobiia > Verrucomicrobiales > Verrucomicrobiaceae > Prosthecobacter. Next base: position 49,987 of record JAEUHJ010000239.1, on the reverse strand, counting down.
CGAAGACAGCATCAAATCCCTCGACTGGCGCGAGCACATCCGCCTGCGCCCCGGCATGTACATCGGCAAACTCGGCGACGGATCGCTGCCCGAGGACGGCATCTACGTTTTGCTCAAGGAAGTGGTCGATAACTGCATCGACGAACACGTCATGGGCTTCGGCAACACGATCGACATCGAGATCGCCGAGGACCAGACCGTCACCGTCCGCGACTACGGCCGCGGCATTCCGCTCGGCAAGCTCCTGGAATGCGCCGCGCAGATCAACACCGGCGCCAAATACGACAGCGAGGCATTCAAACGCTCCGTCGGCCTCAACGGCGTCGGCATCAAGGCCGTCAACGCCCTCTCCGAGTTCTTCGAGATCCAGGCCGTGCGCGAGAAACAGACGCGCTCCATCGAATTCAGCCAGGGCCTCGTGCAATACGACATGGGCAAGCCCAAGTCCTGCGACGAACCAAACGGCACGCGCATTGCCTTCCGCGCCGATCCTGAGATGTTCGCGGAGGACACGCACTTCCGCGTCGATTTCGTGCGTGAGATGCTGCGCTTCTACGCCTGGCTCAATCCGGGCCTCACACTCGTTTTGCGCACGCCGGCCGGGGAGGAGAAATTCAAGTCGAAGGACGGCTTGATGGATCTCATCCGCTCGAAGCTCACCGAGGAGCCGCAGTATCCGATCATCCACATCGACGGCAAGGATGTCGAAATCGCCTTCACCCACGGCACCGGCTACGGCGAGGAGTATTACAGCTTTGTCAACGGCCAGAACACCACGCAGGGCGGCACGCACATCGCCGCCTTCCGCGAAGCCATCGTGCAGGAGTGCCGCGAGTTCTTCAAAAAGCAGTTCGATCCCGCCGACGTGCGCGGCAGCATCATCGCCGCCATCAGCGTGAAGGTGCAGGAGCCTGTCTTCGAGTCGCAAACGAAGACGAAGCTCGGCTCCACGCACATGGAGCCCAACGGCCGCAACCTGCGCACCCACATTCTCAACACCGTCGTCTCCCAGCTCGACAACTTCCTCCACAAGCACGCCGACGTCGCCAAGGCGCTGCAGGAAAAGATCAGCGCCAACGAGAAGGAGCGCAAAGAGATCAGCGGCATCCAGAAGGCCGCCCGTGAAAACGCCCGCAAGGCCAAGGTCTGCAACAAGAAGCTCCGCGACTGTCGCATCCACTTCGACACGAAGGACAAGCGCCGCGACGAAAGCACACTCTTCATCACCGAGGGCGACAGCGCCTCCGGCAGCATCACCAAAAGCCGCGACGTCGAAACGCAGGGCGTTTTCTCCCTGCGTGGCAAGCCGCTCAACTGCTACGGCCTCACGCGCAAGGTCGTGTATGAGAACGAGGAGTTCTACCTGCTCGCCAACGCCTTGCAGATCGAGGAAGACCTTGAGGAACTGCGCTACAACCGCGTCGTGCTCGCCACCGATGCCGACGTGGACGGCATGCACATCCGCCTGCTGATGATCACCTATTTCCTGCAGTTCTTCCCGGAACTCGTGCGCAAAGGCCATCTCTACATCCTGCAGACGCCGCTCTTCCGCGTGCGCAACAAGAAGCAGACCTTCTACTGCTACAGCGACGAGGAACGCCAGCGCGCCATCCACATCTGCGGCAAGAACGCCGAGATCACCCGCTTCAAAGGCCTCGGCGAGATCAGTCCCGATGAGTTCAAACACTTCATCGGGCCGAACATGCGCCTGGAGCCCATCACCATCCGCGATGTGGCCGACGCCGGCGGCAACCCGGTTCCCAGCGAGCACAAGCACAAGAGCGTGAAGGAGATGCTTTCCTTCTACATGGGCAAAAACACCCCTGAACGCCAGGCCCACATCGTGGACAACCTGCGCGTCGAGAAAGAGCTCGAGTTCCACGAGACCAAAGCGCCCGCCGAGCTTGCCGAAGCGGCGTGACGTCACGCAGGCACCTGCGACAAAAAACCCGCCAGACCTCCCGGACTGGCGGGCTGTGAATCGATCGAGCGCTGCCGACCCTACTTGTTCTTCACCTTGAAGCTGCGGAACACGACGGGATCACTGTGACCGGCGAAACCGATGAGGCCCTTCGTGTGGTCGAGACCCTTCGGCGGATGCGCGATCTGGCTGCGGTCGAAGGTGCTGATGTCCACGTCGAGAATCTTCGTGCCGTTGAGCGTGACTTTGATCTTCTGGCCGTCGATTTCGATCTCCTGGAAGTTCCACTCGCCGACCGGACGCAGGTAGCCGTGCTTGGCGGCGGCGCAATGATAGAGCGAACCGTGATATTGGTAAGGCTCGAGGCCTTTCTTGCCCGCGGCTGCCTGCTTGGCGTTGTAGCCGTCGCTGTCGATCACCTGGAGTTCGAGTCCGTCGGAGGCGGAATGACCGCCCAGCGGTGTGCGCAGAGCGATGCCGTTGTTGCCCGCCTTCGGCAGCTTGAACTCGACGCGGATGATGCCGTTTTCGAATTCCTCCTTCGTCAGCAGGTCGCCGCCCTTGCCGGGTTTGCAGGTGATCGCGCCATCCTTCACTTCATAGCTGTCCACCGCGCCCTGCCAGTTGCTCAGATCCTTGCCGTTGACGTGTTCGACGAAGCCTTCGGCATCGCGTGCGGCCAGTTCCTTGTTCGCCTCCTCGGCGGGAATTTCACGAATGAACACGTTCTTCCAGCGGATCTCGCTGCCATGCGTCTGGAGCTGGATCGGGCCTTTGGCGAAGGCGGGATCGACCATCCAGCCGTTCGGCTTCTTGGCACCGGCATCTTCGGCCTTCACCTTGCCATAGGCTTGATAGCCCGCTTTGCGGTTGGCGAAGAAGTTTTCCAGCACCGCGTTCTTCACCACCACCTCGCCGTTGAAGGTCACGGTCACTCGTTCGCCGATCATTTTGATGTGAAAGCGGTTCCACTCGCCGAGCGGCTTGTCCATCAGCTTGCTCGGGTTCTTGCCCTCGGGATTCTTGTTGTTCCAGAGGCCGCCGGAGCCGAACGGCTTGCCCAGCGCCGCTGCTTTCCCATCCTTCTCGGTGAAATCCCAGATCTGCACCTGCGGAATGCCACGCAGATAGATGCCGCTGTCGCCGAGCGGGAGCATCTTGTAGTCCACCCACAGCTCGAAGTCGCCGTAGTCCTTGTCGGTGGTCAGATACAGGCCTTTGCCGTCATTGACGAGTTCGCCGTTCTCCACCTTCCAGTGCGCGTTGAGGTGGTCGCCCTTGTCGTTGCCCTTCGCATCCTTGAGGCCGCCTTCGATGGACTGCTTCTTATAAGCTGCCTGCTCCTCGGGCGTCTTGTTCCACAAGTTGTTGGGATCTTCCGTGCCCCAGCCATACCAGCCGGAGAGGTCTTTGCCGTTAAACAATGCCGTGAAGCCTTCCGGCGGAGTGTTGTCCGCAGCTCCGGCAAACGTGGCCGCCGCGAGCATGCAAGTCAGGGTGAGTGTGTGTTTCATGGTTGAGTGAGGGCGGAGGAGTCGCCTCGCGCGAATGACATCTTTCATCCATCGCGTCAAAGCGGTCTTTCCGCTCGACACCCTTCGTCGAAGGCGGAACGATCCGCCACCATGAATTCCTTCCTCTGCATCCTGTTCCTCGCTCTCGGCCATGCTTCCCTGCGCGCCCAGGCCACGCCAGCCGAGGAAGCCGCCGCCGGGGCCAAGGCCCTCGTGCAACGCCTCTTCGCCCAGGACACGACGGAGGAAGAACTCCTCGCGCTCGCCAGGGAGGCGAACAAGGCCGGCGTGCCACGCCAGCAGGTCATCGAGGCAAAGCTCGTCTGGGGTCTGCGCCACCAGGACACCAAGTTCCTCGTGAAAATCCTGCCGGAGGTCGAAATCCTCGCCGCCAGCTTCGATTCCGCCAGCGCCGCCATGCTGCCGGACGCCGGGGCCGTGACCTCGTTCATCGCCTACATCAAGGCACTCAAAGCAGGCGACGCCAGGGACGAGGCCGGCTTCAAACAAAACATCCTCGAAGCCATCTGGCTCAATCCGAAACAGGCGCCCGTCTTCCTGCAATCCATCGAGAAATACCGGCGTGAGTCGAAGATGAACGCTCTCGTCGCTGATTTGAAAATCCCGCTCACCACTTCGTTGGGCGAGGCCACCACGCTGCACGATCAACTCGGCGGCAAGAAAGCCCTGCTGCTCGACTTCTGGGCCTCCTGGTGCGGTCCGTGCATGAATCTGATGCCCGCGCTCAAAAAAAAGGCCGGAAAGCTCTCCGCACACGGCGTCGTCGTCGCCGCCATGAACAAGGATGACGAAAACGCAGAATCCATCGCCGAACGCATCCGCAAAGAGCAAAATGCCACCCTGCCCTGGCTTGTCGAACCCGCCGATCGTCCTTACTCCAAGGCTTTCGAAATCGATTCCATCCCGCGCATGATCCTCCTGTCCCCCGAGGGCAAAGTGCTCTTCAACGGCCACCCTGAAGATCCTGAGATCTGGGCCGCGCTCAAAAAAATCGACGCGACGATCGAAGCGCCGGCGGAGTGACCCCCGCCTTGGCTTGCTAAGACCGCCGGCACTTAGCGCGCGATATTTTGTCCAAAACGGCCATGCGACGGCCTGTTAAGCACCACCCGCCCACCCCTGATGTTTCCACGCCATGTCTCAAGCCGACCGCACCCAGGAATTCCTCGAACTCCTCACGCACCACGACCGTGCGCTGGGCGTCTATGTTTACAGCCTCGTGCAGGACCCGCATGACGCGGATGACATCCTGCAGCAGACGAAAATGATCCTTTGGCGCTGTTTCGACCAGTTCGAGACGGGCACGAACTTTCTCGCCTGGGCGCGCAAAACGGCCTTTCATCAAGTGCTGACTCATCGCCGCCAGAAAAAGCGCGAAGCCACGCCCCTGAGCGATGAAATCCTGGAGCTGCTTCACGACGAGATCTCAAAGCTCAGCGACAATGCTGACCGTCGCCGTGACGTGCTTCGTTCTTGCGTGGCGAAACTGCCCGCCGCACACCGGCAGCTCATCACACTGCGCTACTACGAGGACATGGAGATCAACAGCGTCGCAGAACGCATCCGCAGCACCGCAGGAGCCGTGTATCGCGCCCTGAGCCGCATCCGCATGAACCTCATGACCTGCATGGAGAAGGAACTCAAACTGGAAGGAGCCTGAGCATGAAGCCTGCTGAGCAATTCCGCATGCTGGAACTCTCTGAGCGCCACGCGGACCAAAAACTGAACGCGGAGGAGATTTCCGAGCTGGAGGCCGGATTGCGCGACTCCGCCGAAGGACGCGCCTTCTTCGCAAAAGCTCTGCTGCAGCGTGCCGAGCTGACCTTTGACGACTCCTGGCACCCTGCGACCACCATGGAGGCCCGGCCAACAGCAAAACCAGTGTGGTGGCGTCATGTCATCACAGCAGCAGCGGCCGCTTGCGTCACGTTTGGCTTTGTCTGGCTGCAAAACGGCCGCGATGGCACGGTGGCCACCTTGATTCGTGCCCAGCAGTGCCAATGGGCCGGCAGCAGCCTCCCCACGGTGGAAGGCGCTCGCCTGAGACCGGGCATGCTCGATCTGATCGAAGGGCTGGCCGTGTTGCGCTTCGACAGCGGTGCGGAACTCGTGCTCGAAGCCCCTGCCACCGTCGAGGTGCTCGATGCGATGAACTGCAAACTTCGCCGCGGCACCCTCGTGGCCGAAGTGCCCCCTGAAGCCAAAGGCTTCAGCATCGACACCAAGGAAGCCAAAGTCATCGACTGGGGCACTAAATTTGGCGTCAGCGCCGACGAAGACGGCAAATACATGGTACGTGTGCTCGAAGGCATCGTCGAAGTAGCGGACAAGGGCATTTCAGGCTCAAAGAAACTGGTGAAAGGTGAAGGCCTCGATCGCGGCTGGATCAAAAACCAGCTCCAGCCAGCCGACAACAGCCCGCCTGAACCCAGCCGCTGGCAACCTGCGACCGTGATGGATTCCGGCGATGGCTGGCAGGCCATCACGACCGCGTTCGGCCGCGGCCGTGACAGTTACATCCAAGCGAACTCAAAGCAGACACCCGAATTCGGCAGTCATCCTTTCATGCGAGTGAAATGGACGACCGGGAAGCCAGAACTGAACCGCAAGGTCTATCTCGCCTTTGATTTGAGTCAGTTTGCAGGCCGCCAGATCGAAGATGCGGAACTCGTGCTCAGCATCGAGCCCAGCGATCTCGGATTCGCCAGCTTCGTGCCGGACAGCACCTTCGCAGTGTATGGCGTCATCGACGAAACCCAGGACACCTGGGAGGAAAACGGCCTTTCCTGGCAGAACGCTCCCGCGCATGACGCCGCGCAGGCCGGGCGCAATCAACCCGTCGCCACCAAGGTGAAGCTCCTCGGCAGGTTCGAGATCGCCCAGGGCATCAACCGCGGCACGCGCAAGCTGCGCGGCAAAGCACTCGTCGAGTTCCTCACGGCTGACACGAACCAGGTCGCCACGCTCATCATCTGCCGCGAAACCGATGAAACCGCCGACAGCGGACTGGTGCATGCCTTCGCGACGAAAGAAAACGGAGCCCGCCCGCCGCCAATGTTGCGCGTGAGGTCAAAACAGCCGCCCGCACACCACCGCCAGTGAAGTGAAGCATCCCCGCTGGAAAGTCGGTGTGCCACGCTCCGTGCCGCAACACCGCCGCTGACGGTCTCATTCACACCCCGGCAGGCATTCCTCTTTGCCGTGCGCCGGATGATGCGATAGGCTGCGTCCCGCATGCCCAGGACAAGCCGCCTCACATGGATCACGACGCTTCTCGCGCTTCCCGCCGCCCTTCTCGCGGCGGGCCTGGATGACGCGCCTGAATTTGTCTCGGCCAGGCAGGCCCTGGCCGACGGGCTGCCCGGCGTCGCCGGCGTGAAAGCGGAGCGTCTGCTCAAACACAAGGGGTGGACGCGGGTCGAAACGCGACAGCTCGCGACGTTCGCGGCGGAAGCCTGGAGCCGGGCGGAGAACGGCGCCCGCGTGCTGGTGCTTGCCGACGCTTATGATCTTGATGACGAATCCTTCTGGCGCGGCCAGGCCCTGATGCTGGCAGGCGACCTGGCGGCCGCCCGCAAAGCCTTGACGGAGTCCGAGACCGCACCGCAACATCCCCGCTCGCACCTCCTGCTCGCGCAAATCCTGGCCGCGCTCGGTGAAAATGCGGACGCCCGTGCCGAGCTCGCCCACCTGGCCGCTTCAACCGATGAATCTTTGCTCACGCAGGCGCGGCTGCTGCAAAACGAGATCGCCATCAACGAAGGCGTGGCCGTTCCACCACCGGCTGCGGCTGCCTCGGACACCGCAGGCCAGTATCTGCGCGCCCGGGCCTTGCTGCAAAGCGGGCGGACGGCCGAGGCCGGGGCGGTGCTGCGGGCCGTGCTCGACTCCGCCGGCGGCGGCGAGCTCATCCACCACGCCGCCAGCCTTCTTCAGGCGGAGATACTGCTGCGTCAAAAGCAGCCCGCGCTGGCGCAAGACCACCTGCTGAAATTTCTCGACACCACGACGGAGAGCCGCCTTTGGCCGGAGGCCTTCGTGCTGCTGTACCGCACGCACCAGGCGCTCCCTGAACCGCACACTTTGCCTGATGCCGTGCTGCGCTGGCTTTCCGCAGGCAACGCCGCGCAGCAGCAGCCCGCCCCCCCGCCGGCGCTGGCACAAGCAGGCGCGGATTTCCGCGGTCACACGATTTTTCTCATCGCGCGCTGGCTGGCCGCCGAAAAACGCGATGATGAGGCCGTCAGCCTCCTCGAGGCAATGATTCAAATCCATCCTGGTCATCCAAGCGTGCGCGACGCCATGCGGCTGGCCATGGACATTCATGCGCGGCACCACAACGACTCACGCGTGCTCGCCCTCGCCGACGCCTGGCGTGAGAAATTCGGAGGCACCTCCGCAGCGGTCGATTTCGCGGCAGGCGGCATCCTCTTCCGCCGTGGAGAGCACCGCCAGGCACTGCAATTGTTTCAAAATGCGGCCAACCTCGCCACCACGCTCACCGAGCGCCGCCGCGCGCTGTTCAACACGGCCGTCTCCGCCATTTCCTCCGGAGGTTTCACCTTGTATCAAAGCCTGCTCGGCCAGTTGGAGATTCTGACAACCTCGACGGCCGCAGGCAGTGAGACATCCGACTCCGCCGCCACGCTGGAGCTTGAAAAAGCCCTCTTCCTCGCCGCCGGACGCAAAGCGGGGGCGGAGGACGCCTTGCGCTCCTTCATCCGCATCCATCCAGATCATCCGCGATTCGCGGACGCCTGCGTCGCATTGGCGGAATGGCTGCTGCTGGCCGTCCCGCCACGCATCCAAGACGCGCGGACCACGCTCGACTCCGCCTCGGTCGCCACGACGCCCACCGTGCCGCAACGTGAACGCATCGACCTCACCCGTCTCTGGTTGCGGGACGCGTCCGGCGATTTGAAAACGCTCATCACCGACGGCGCGGCCTTCATCAAAGCCTGGCCGAAGAGCGTGCACCTGTCCGAGGTCCGCATGAAAATCGCCGGTGCCCACTACCGCCTGGAGGACTTCGCCAACGCGCGCACTGAGTTCGAGATCATCGCGCGCGATCACCCCGACACGCCGCTGGCGGACACCGCCCTGTACTTTGCCGCCATGTCCGCCTCCTCAGTCATGAGCGCGGAGGGCCACGCGCGAGCGCTCGCCATCTGGGATGAACTCGCGCTCAAAAACGGCCCGCTCGCCGTCGCTGCGCGCAGGCAGCAGGCCCTTTCCGAGCGGCAGCTCGGAAAGCTCGATGCCGCGCTGGCGGCCTTGGACAAGGTGCTCGCCATGAAATCCATCGCCCCAGAGCAGCGGCGCATGACGATCTGCGAGAAAGCGGAGGTTCTGTTGCTGCTCGGCAAGACAGAACCGGCGCGACTCGACGCCGCCGCCGATCTGCTCGACGAATTTCTCACCACTCCTTCCCTGCCCTTTTTGTGGAAGGCCCGCGCCGGATTCACCCTCGCCTCCGTGCATCACGATGCGAAACGCGACACCGAGGCGCTCGAAGCCTGCTACAATGTGCTGCGCGCCGCTGACGTGACACCACCGGCCAGCCCTGCGGACTATGTGTGGTTTGCGAAAGCCGGCTTCTTCGGCGTCGATCTGCTCGAAGCAGCGCTCCAGTGGGAGTCTGCGGCGCGCCTGGCCGAGCAAGTCGCCCTACGTCCCGGTGACCGTGCCGTCGAAGCCGGTGAACGCGCCACGAAGATCCGCCTCGGACATTTCCTCTGGGACGGCCCCGCTCCCACACCACCACGGGTGATGACACTCGATGAAAAAATCGAACCCAAGCCCGCCGCGCCTGAGAAAGCCGCCCCCAAGGCCAGGAAAGCGTCACGCTAGTCGATGATGGTGCGCATCATCCCATCATGCGCTCCGGTGAGGCCGAAATCACAGTGGCAATGGTGTCGTCAGGCCGTTGTTTCTGTCCAGAACGGGCCTTGCCGCGAAAAACCTCTTGCCAGAACGCCTCCTCTCCCGCACACTCCGCCCGTTCCAGATTCTCTCAATCTGGTGAACACTTGGTGATGTTCCCGGCAGGACTGCCGATGTTTCTCCAGCCCTCGCGCTGATGAAACGCGTCCCCGCACCCGTTGCGAGGCCGACATTCCTCCCGGACACACCGCGGCGATGCCGCTTTCCCCTCACAATTCCCCAACATCCTCCGCACGAACGGCCGCCATCATGGCAGTGCCGCACGTTGCCTCCCACCCGACATCGTTCCCATCATGGCTGGCCACAACAAATGGTCCAAGATCAAGCGCGGCAAGGCCATCACGGACGCCAAGCGCGGCAATGTCTTCTCCAAACTCGCCAAGGAAATCACCCTGGCCGCGAAAGCCGGCGGCGGCAGCCCCGACATGAACGCCCGCCTGCGCAGCGCGATCACCGCCGCCAAGGCCGCCAACGTCCCGAACGACAACATCGACCGCGCCATCAAGAAAGGCACGGGGGAGCTGGCCGGGGCCGCGCTGGAGGAAATCCTCTATGAGGCCTACGGACCCGGCGGCGTGGCGATGATGATCGAAATCGTCACCGACAACCGCAACCGCAGCGCCAACGACATCCGCACCCTGCTTTCCAAAAACAACGGCACCTTCGCCGACTCCGGCAGTGTCTCGTATCTGTTCCAGCGCCGTGGCGAAATCCGCCTCGACAAGTCCGCCGCGAACGAGGACCAGATCATGGAGGCCGCCCTCGACGCCGGCGCCGATGACATCCAGGAAGATGGAGACGACTGGGTGGTTTACACGACCACCGACCGGCTTTTCCAGATCGGCGGCGCCTTGCGTGAGAAGAACCTGGCTCCGCGCAGCCAGAATTTGATTTATCAGCCGCAGACCACCGTCACCATCAGCGACGCAGGCACCGCGAAGTCACTCATCAAACTCTACGACCTGCTCGACGACTACGACGACTCCCAGCACGTCCACGCCAATTTCGAAATCGACGACTGCATCGCCGACCAGCTCGATTAATCCCCTTCCCCCACCCGTTATGTCAGAAGAACTCACCGCCGAGGTCGAAGAAACCAAGCCCAAGCGCAAAACCCCGGTCAGGAAGACCCCAGCCAGGAAAGTCGCCGCGAAAAAGCCCGCGACCAAAGTGGCGCGCAAAACCGCGAAGAAGAAAGCGGCCTCTCCCATCGAGGAAGAAACGCCTGAGGCCATCGTTGAGCCCCCCTCTCCCGCTGCCGAGGTGCCGGAGGTCATCGCTGAAATTCCGGCTCCCGTCATCGAAACAGCGTCCGCCGCACCCGAGGCCGGCGGCAATGCTGTGGATGAAAGGGAAGAAAGCGACGAAGCAGGCGCTCCAGCGGACGCCGCGGGCGGCAGCCCTGGCGAAAACGGCATTCCGCGTTACATGGTCATGGGTGAAAACGGCCAGTTGCGCCCGATGACCTCCAAAGAGCGACGCAAAGCCAAATTCGAACGCTGGAAGCAGCGCCGTGCCGAACGCCGCAACGGCGGAGGCGGAGACCGCCAGACCCAGCATGGCAATGATCGTGATCCCGTTGCCGCAGGCGGCCAGGAGCGTGAGGTCGAGCCGGAAAAGCCGCTCGGCCCGCCAGAGCCGGCCAATGGCATCCTCGAAATGTCGCCGAAAGGCTACGGTTTCCTCCGCCAGCGCGACCGCTCCTTCGCCCAGCATCCGCAGGACGCCTTCATCGCCCCCGAGTTCATCCGCAAATACGGTCTGCGCGAGGGCATGCAGATCGTCGGCGTGCAGTGCAAAGGCCACCGCGGCCCGCAGATCACCGAAGTCACCGAGGTGAACGGCCGCGCGCCCGAAGCCATGCGGGACGTTCCGCTGTTCGAAGAGCTCAAGGCGGTGAATCCCAACAAGCGCTACCAGCTTGAGACCGGCAAAGACCGCCTCACCACCCGCGTCATCGACATGCTGACGCCTGTCGGACGCGGCCAGCGCGGCTTGATTGTCGCCCCGCCGCGCGCCGGCAAAACGACGATGCTTCAGCACATCGCCGAGGCCGTCGTCGAAAACCACCCCGGAGTGCATCTCATGATCCTGCTCGTCGATGAACGCCCTGAGGAAGTGACCGAGTTCAAACGCATCCTGCCGCGCGCGGAAATCTTCGCCAGCAACAACGACCAGGACGTGAAGAGTCACACGCGCATCGCCGCCTTCGCCATCGAACGCGCGAAACGCCTCGTGGAATGCGGGGAGCATGTGTTCATGCTGATGGACTCCATCACCCGCATGGCACGCGCTTTCAACAACACCGCCAAGAGCGGCGCCACCATGAGCGGCGGCGTCGGCGTCGGCGCGTTGGAGGTCCCCCGGCGTCTCTTCGCCGCCGCGCGCAACACCCGCACCGCCGGTTCGCTCACCATCCTCGGCACCGCGTTGATCGAGACGGGCAGCCGCATGGACGACCTCATCTTCCAGGAGTTCAAAGGCACCGGCAACATGGAGCTCGTGCTCGACCGCCGCATCGCCGAGCAGTTTGTCTTCCCGGCGGTGAACATCTTCAAATCCGGCACGCGCCGCGAGGAGCTGCTGTTGCAGGCTTTCCAGCTCGACAAGATTCACATGCTGCGCCGTGGTCTCGCCGGCCACAAGCCGATCGAGGCCATCCAGCGCGTCATCTCGCTGCTCGAGCGCTACCCGAACAACGCCCAGATGCTCGTCGATCTGCCCAGCAAGAGCTGACCCCGTTTCAATCCGGCTTCCGTCATTCTGGTTCCGCCATTCTTCGTCCATGCCTCCTTCCGATCCTGAAATCAAAGTGGACGAGGTGCTGCCGCCGCAGGTCAATCCCATCGCCGCGAAACTGGCCGCGAGCAAAGATCCCACCGAGCAGGCTGCCGCCCGCATCCTCGCGAAATATCTCGACGACCTGCTGCAAATTCCCGGAACGGGCATCAAGATCGGCCTCGACCCGATCCTCGCGCTCATTCCCGGCGTGGGAGACACCGTGGCCTCCGGCGCCGGTGTCATCATCCTGCTCGACGCGCTGCGCAGCGGCGTCTCCATCCCGGTGTTTCTGCGCATGGCGCTGAACATGGGCATCAATTTCCTCATCGGCCTCGTGCCCGGCCTCGGCGCCGCCGCCTCCGCCTTCTTCAAATCCAACAGCCGCAATCTCAAACTGCTCACCACCTGGCAGTCCGGAAACAAGGATGTGGTCAGGCGCAGCACGCTGAGGTTTTACGGCAGCCTCGCCATCCTCCTGGGGATGATCGCACTGCTCATCATCATCGGCTGGTTATTTTACGCCTATGTCTTTTACAGCCTGTTCAAAGCGCTTGCAGGTGTGCTCGGCCTCCAGCCGGCGTGACGACACGGCTGGATTTGATCGGTGGCACGATCGCGCCATGATGTGCGCATGACCCGCGAGGACGCCACCACCATCTTTGAACGCATCGCCACCCTGCTTGAGATGCAGGGGGATAATCCCTTCAAGGTGCGCGCCTACCGCACCGGCGCCGAGGTGGTCGAAAGTTTCAGCGGCGACATCATGAAGCTCGCCGCTGACAACCAGCTCTCCGACATCAAGGGGCTGGGCGAAGCGCTGCGCGACAAGCTGCGCGAGATGGCCACGACCGGGAGGCTGGAGTTCTACGAAAAGCTCAAAGCGGAGTTTCCAGACACAATTTTTGAATTGTTCGATGTGCAGGGCCTCGGGTCGAAGAAAATCGCCGCTCTGCACGCCGCGCTTGGCGTCGCCTCCATCGCCGACCTCAAGCGAGCCTGCGAAAACGGCGCGGTGGCAAAACTTTCCGGCTTTGGGGCCAAAACAGTCGAAAAAATCCTCGAAAGCATCGCCTTCCGCGAGCAGCACGCGTCCGAGTTCCGGCTCGATCAGGTGCACGGCCTTGTGCTGGAGATTTTGGAGGCGTTGCGCGGCCATCCTGGCGTCTCACAGGCCGAGGTCTGCGGCAGTTTCCGCCGGGGCAAAGAGACCGTGCATGATCTCGACTTCCTCGTCTCCACGCGCCAGCCGGAGGATGTCATCGATTTCTTCATCAAACTGCCCGCCGTCGTCGATGTGATCGCCAAAGGACCGACGAAGGCCAGCATCCATGCCACACATGGCGTACAGTGCGACCTGCGGGCGGTTTCGAGCAAGGAGTTTCCCTTCGCGCTCGCGTATTTCACCGGCAGCAAGGAGCACAACGTCGCCATCCGCCAGCGCGCGCTCTCCCGCGGCTGGTCGCTCAACGAATATGCCTTCACAGCGGTGGCGGATCATGCCGATGCAGCCGTGATTCCGCCTGTTCATGGAGAGGCGGACTTGTATCGCGCACTTGATCTCGATTTCATCGAGCCTGAGCTGCGCGAGAACACCGGCGAGATCGACGCCGCAGAGGGCGGCAGGCTGCCGCGCCTCATCCAGCTCGAAAACCTGCGCGGTGTCTTCCACAACCACACCACCGCCAGCGACGGCGGCGGCACTTTGCGCGAAATGGCCGAAGCCGCGCGCGGTCTCGGCCTGCAATACCTCGGCATCGCCGACCACAGCAAATCCTCCTTCCAGGCAAACGGCCTCGATGAGAATCGGCTGCTGGCGCAGGTGGAGGAGATCCAGAAACTGAACGCGGAATACGCGGAGGAAGGCTTCCGCATCTTCGCCGGCAGCGAGGTGGACATCCTCAAGGACGGCAGTCTCGACTTCAGCGACGAGCTCATGGCGCGGCTCGATTATGTCGTCGCCTCCGTCCACAACGTCTTCAACCTGCCCGAGGCGGAGATGACGAAACGCATCATCCGCGCCATCGAAAATCCACAAGTCACCATGCTCGGTCATCTCACGGGACGCCTGCTGCTTCAACGCCCGGGCTATAATGTGAATGTCGCCGCCGTGATCGATGCCGCCGCTGAAACCGGCACCATCATCGAGCTTAATGCCAGCGCCTGGCGCCTCGATATGGACTGGCGCTGGTGGAGGCTGGCGAAGGAGAAAGGCGTCAAATGCAGCATCAATCCCGACGCCCATAGCACCCGCGGCCTTCAAGACGTGATCTTCGGCATCAAAGCCGCCCGCAAAGGCTGGCTCACCCGTGATGATGTCATCAACTGCCTGCCGGCCGGCGAAGTGACGAAGGTTTTGCAGGCGAAGCGTTTCAATGCCACCAGGATCGGCGGAAATTAAGCGATGGTGGTCATGGAGCACCCCGGAAGCTCAGTCGCTTTCCATGAGAGTCCTGGCTGCCATCTTGGCTTGGCTATTGAGGTTGGTCGGGGGGATCGCCTGGCGGCTGGCTCCGCTCCATCAGCCGAAAGGCAACACCGCACGAACTCCGCGGCGGTCAAACACAGCTCTCGTCATGAGGTTTTTTGAAAAGGGAAGATCTGGAAGTTGAAGGTGGGGAAACCCTTGAATTCGGGGAGTTGGTCACAGGACATTTTCCGGTTCTTCAGCTTTTTAAGCGGGCGGAAAAGCCCGCTTAAAAAGCCTTCCCGTCTCCGGCTTCCTCACTCCACGGCCTTCCGCAGTTCCATCACGGTGCTGATGATGTGCTCCTCGGTCTTGTCGCTCCATCGCGTCGGGTGCGTGCCATACATCATCGCTCCACCGCCTTCGTAGCCGCCTTCCTGCCAGACGCGCAGGCTCGGGATGTAGGCCATCACGTCGTTCGTGTAGCCGCTGACCCACACGATCGGGTCTTTGATCTCACGTTTGAGGCGCAGGGAGTAATCCACCACCACTTCGCCGCCGAGCGTGACCCACGTCAGATCATTGCCAAGCCGCAGCACCTGCACGGGATACGGATACGTCGTCGGCAGCGGCCCTTCCTGCTCCAGGCGCTTTAAAACCCGCGTGGCGTGTGATGCTTGCCACTTGTTCGCGGATTTCTGCTCTTCGAGGAGCTGCCCCTTCGTCGGCAGCGTGTCGTAGGCGAGGGGAATCTCGCGATACGCCGCGCGGATCGGCCCCTTGAGCCGCCGCATGTTCGTCGTAAGCGCCGCTTCGACCGAGGTGGCGAGCGACTGGCCGTGCTGTTGCGCCAGCTCCATCGTTCTGCGCGGATAGGGGTTCTGGTCGCCGCTGCAACCGTTCGCAAACATCGCCACGGCATCAGGATGTGTCTTTTCGAGCGCCTGCTGCGCGTAACCGGCGTAATCGCCGCTGAACTTCTGATGGCCAAGAGTCGTGCAATGGCACGCGTAACCGAAGATGATCGCGATCTCCTTGCCCTCGGCGCTCGTCGCCTTCAAAACGGGCACGGTTTGATCCACCGGGCCGTTCGGGTTCGGGAAATTGTTCCAACCACCTTTGCCATCCGGCGTACGGCGGTTCATCGACACGCCGCAGCGTGCCGTGCTGTAATCAAAATGCGCTGGCACGGATTTCTTCATCGCCTCGCCCACCAGCTCCACGAGCGTTTCCTCCAGCTTCGTTGTGTATTCAGCGGCCTCTTTTTCACGCAACGCCACATCATCCGCGCCGAAGGCTTTGCTCGTGCGCAGCTCCGGCCCGCTGTGTGTGTGCGAGGCATTGATGGCGAGGTTTGCCGGATTGATGCCGTGCTCCTTCTTCACGAGTTCGGCGACCGCGAGTCGCAGGTTTCGCGGCACGCCGATCAAATCCATCGTGATGAGCGCGAATTTCGCGCCGCGCTGATCCTCGATCACAAGTGCCTTCGCGAAAAGATCCAGCTCCACGCCTTCCGACGGCTTCGTGCGTGACGCGTAGCCCGCCATCCACATCGGTTTCTCCGGCGTGATCTTCGCCGAGGCCGCGCCCGCCTTCCAGACCGGCGGTTCAGCCACCGGAGCGGCGGCGATGACCAGGGCGGCGAGGAAGAGAGGAAGCCAGAGTTTCATGGCAACTACCAAAGCCGCCAGGCGATCAATTCTTTATCACTACGGGCAAAAACACGGTTTCCAGCGAAGGCCGGATGCGCCCAGGTTTTGCTGATGATCTGCCAGCGCCCAAGCTCCTCGCGTTTCTCAGGCATGAGCGTCACATAGACAAGTTCGCCGCTCGCATTGAGCAGCGCGGCCAGATTCTCCGATTCGTCCATCCACACGAGACTCATCTGCGGATTGCGATCCTTCGGCGTGAGCGTGTTGTCATCGCTCCAGAGGATTTTGCCCGTCCTCAACTCGAAAGCCTGCAAGCCGTGATTTTTATCGAGCATGTAAACGACGCCGTCCTTGAACAAAGGCGCGGACATCAGGCCGCAAATCTCCTTTTCGTTCTCCCACAGCAATTCAGCGCCTGATCCGAGTTTGAAAGCCTTCGTTCCATGCCAGTAGCCTGAAACCATCAGGATGCCGTCATGATACAACGGCTGCGCGATGCTCACGCCATAGGTGATCTTGTACGGATACAGCCAGTTCACCGCGCCCGTGGCCGGGTTCAGACTCTGCACATGCTCCGGCCCCCAGGCGATGAGCTGCCGCGTTCCGCCATGGGCAATGATCTCCGGCGTGCAGTATCCCGCAGCATCAGGTCCGCCGCGCCACACTTCTTTGCCGCTGTTATTGTCGAGAGCGATGACAGAGCCGCTTTTCGCGCCCACATGCAGCAAAACCCGGCCCTCATCGAACACCGGCGACGCGGCAAAGCCCCACTGCGGCATCTTCGCGCCAAACTCGGCGGTTGTATCGGCCTGCCAAACGACTTTGCCGCTGCTGGCATCAAGGCACACGGCCATGCCGGTCGCACCCAGCGCATACGCCTTCCCGTCAACGATGTTCACCGACGAGCGCGGCCCCGTCCCATGCTCCATGCCGCCGTAGCTCACCTTCCAGGCATGCTGCCATAATTCCTTGCCGCTCTCCGCGTCGAAGCACAGCACGCGCTCGACCTCCTTCGGCGAATCCCGCCGGTCCATGACGTAAACGCGGCCGTCACTCACCGTGACGCCGCCGTATCCCGCGCCGGTCCCGTTCTTCCAAAGCTGTCGAGGTTCCTTCTTTACGAAATCAACGGGAATGCCGCCCGGATTCCAGCGCCCGTCACCATTCGCGCCACGCCACCGCGGCCAGTCCTGGGCGTGGACATGCCAGGCGAACAGGAAGATGGGCAGCAGTATTTTCATGGGAGAAAAACGATCAAAGCATCAAACCAAAGCGGGAGGTGACGAGGCGCAGCAAGGCGAACAAGGCGATGGTCAGCACGGCGCCGCCACCGAGGGCGCCGTGGAAACCCCACCAGCGTTGAAATGCCGGAAACAACAGGAACATCGGCAGGGTGGGCAGCACATACCAGAAGATGTAAAACATGTGGTCGGCGGTCTTTTGCGCGCGCACTTCCGGCGCGCTTTCGTAATGCACCCAGAACAGCGTGATGACGCTGACAAATGGCAGTGCGGCCAGAAGCGCCCCCGCCTTGTCGCTGCGCTTCACGATTTCGCTGACGAGTGCGATGACGCCGGCGCTGAGGAGGTATTTGACGAGCAGCTTGAAGGTCATGGCGGGTGTGCTTGGAAAAGCAGATAACGATCCCGCAGGAGCGAGCTTTCCCGCAGCGGCCAGATCATGCGCGGTCCCGGTAAAACAGGCGACGGCTCCCACATCCCCTTTCCCCTGTGTCAGCGCTTCTTGGACGCGGGCGGCTTTCCTTTCGCTGGCGCGGACGGTTTTCCTTTCGCCGGGGCAGGCAGCTTTCCGCAACGCGGCAGGATGAAAACCAGGAGGATCAGCACAACCGTGGCGGCGGCGATGAGCGCGGGCTTCATGTGTTTCTTCAACGATGACTGTCCGGGAGACTTGCGCGGAGGCGCGCTGGGCTTGCGCGGGGCGGGAACCACTTTCGCGGAACGATTCGGCTGCCGCGCCGCCACATGAGGCCCGGTGGCGATGGGAATGGTGCTCGATGTGACATGCATGGCCGCCGTGTGCGTCACCACTGGCAGCACCACAGGCGAGGACGGCGGCTGCGGGTTCAGGCTCACCATCGGGGTGACGGGCGCGATCTCCAGCGGTGTTTCGGAACGCGGCGGCAGCTCGGGCAGCTTCGGAGCCTCACGGCGCTCAAAAAGATCGCGGGCGGCAGCCGCTTTGCGGGGTCGCTGCTCGGGATCGACGGCGAGCAGATGCATGACCCACGCGCACATCCAGGACGGCACATGCGATGCCAGCTTTTGCAGCGGCGCCAGGTCGTGGCTGATGTGTTTGTGACGGAGCTCCTTCAAAACCTTTGCATCGAAAGGCGGCCGCGCGGCCAGCGCCTCGTACAGCACGCAGCCCAGCGCATACACGTCCGTGCGCCTGCGGGTGGTGCCGTCATGCCACTGCTCCGGCGCGGTGCAACGGTAGGCGCGGATCTGTTCCTCCTTGCTGTCATCACGGGCGGCAAATCCCTGGCCGAAACCGTGCAGCGTGATTCGCCAGCCGGCGGCTTCGCCGCCTTGAATGCGCACAAAATCCGGCCGCAGGCTGCCATGCACGACGGCCTGCTCGTGCAGCGCGCCGAGCACCTGCAGAAGCTGCAGGGCCACCGCCTCAAACTCCGCCTGTGTCAGGGGACCGCGCCGCAGCTCCTCCGTCAGTGTCTCTCCCTGCGGCGGTTCCCCGGTCACGACAAAGAAGCCGTCCTTGTCCGTGCCAAACTCCTCCACCGGCTGAAGATGCGGGCTGTCGATGTGGGAAATCTGCATGAAGAGCTCCTTGAGCCCCTCGATCTCCTCCGGCTTCCGGGTTTTGAAACGGCGCAGGCAGGATTCCCGCCCGCGCTTCTTGTCCTGGACAAGGTACAACGTGCTGGAGGTGTCCTCTTCCAGAAGTCGCTGGATTTCAAAATTCGATGCCATTCGGAAAAGCTCGCCGCTGATGGCAGTCCCCGCAAGCTCCTTGCCACATTGCCTGTTTGAGGGCTAAGGTACTAACCTCCCTGAATGGATGATTTCCTTGTCATCGACCGCATTTCTAAATCCTTCGGCCCACTGCGTGCCGTGGATGACGTGACGCTCTCCGTCAGCCGGGGGGAGGCGTTTTCACTGCTGGGACCGAGCGGTTGTGGCAAAACGACCCTGCTGCGCCTGATCGCCGGTTTCGAGCGGCCGGGCAGCGGGCGCATCCTCGTCAACGGCCAGGACATCACCGCGCTGCCTCCCGAGCGGCGTCCGGTGAACACGGTGTTTCAGAACTACGCCCTCTTTCCACACCTCAGCGTGTGGGAGAACGTGGCCTTCGGCCTGCGCATGAGCCGCCGCCCGCGTGAGGAGATCCGCGGCGGCGTGGACCGCATGCTGGAACTCGTGCGTCTCTCCGAACATGCGCGCAAACGCCCCGCGCAGCTCAGTGGCGGGCAGAAGCAGCGTGTCGCCATCGCCCGGGCGCTGGTGAACCGCCCGCAGGTGCTGCTGCTCGACGAGCCGCTCGCCGCGCTCGATTTGAAGCTGCGCCAGCACATGCTCAAGGAGCTGAACACGATCCACGAACAGGTCGGCACCACCTTCATCTACGTCACGCACGACCAGGGAGAGGCGATGAACCTCAGCGGCCGCATCGCGGTGATGAACGTCGGCAAAGTCGAGCAGGTGGACACGCCGGAGCGCCTGTATGAGACGCCGCGCAGCAGCTTCGTCGCCACCTTCATCGGCGACGCGAATTTCTTCACCGGCACAGCGGTGGAATTGCAGCACGAAGGCTATGTGCGCGTGATGGTCGAAGGTCTCGGCAGTCCGCTCGTGCTCAGCAACGGGGCTGTTACCTCAAATCAAACGCTGCGGCTCATGGTGCGACCGGAAAAAATCAGCCTCACGCTCAAACATCCGCCCAGCGGCGAGCGCGTGAACGCCTTTCGCGGCATCGTGGAGGACATCGCCTACTTCGGCTCGCACACGCGCTACCGCATCCGGGCCGGGGAGCATTCCATCCTCGCGCAGCTCCAGCGCAGCCGTTTCAGCGGCGGGGAGATCGACCCGGCGCGCGGGACGGAGGTCTGGATGACGTTCCACCCGGATGAAGGCCGCGTGTTGAAGCTGGAGGACGCCGCGCCATGACGGCGGATCATCAACGGTCGAAGCAATGGCTGCTCACCCTGCCCTCGCTGGCGTGGCTCGGTGTTTTTTTCGTCATCCCTGCCGTTTTGATCATCATCACCGCCTTTCGTCCGGCGGATTTGCAAGGCGGTGTCGGCGCCGGCTGGACGATGGAGACGTTGAAGGTGCTGGGCGATCCCGCTTGTCTGCCGGTTGTGTGGCGCACCGTGTGGCTGGGCGCCGCCAGCACCCTCGTCTGCCTCGCGCTTGCGCTGCCGATGTCGTTTCAAATCGCCCGCGTCGGTCCGCGGCTGCGGCAGTTTTTGCTGCTGCTCGTCGTCATTCCGTTCCTGTCGAACTTCCTCATCCGCATCTTCGCATGGAAGTCCCTGCTGCATCCCGAAGGTCCGCTCACGAAACTGCTCATCGCCCTCCGCCTCGTGCCAGAGGACGCCCTGCTGTTGAACAACGCCGGCGCGGTGCTGCTCGTGCTCATCTACACGCAGCTTCCATTCGCAATCCTGCCGCTCTACGCCGCAGCGGAGAAGTTTGATTTCGGCCTGCTCGACGCCGCGCGCGATCTTGGCGCCGGTCCGTGGCGTTCCTTCACCAAAGTCTTCGTTCCCGGCGTGCGGCGCGGCCTCATTTCGGCGGCCGTGATGGTTTTTGTCAGCGCGCTGGGTCAGTATGTGATTCCGCAGATGGTCGGCGGCGCCTCGGATGAGATGCTCGGCAACATGATCGCCAGGCGTGTGTTTGCCGACCGCAATCTGCCGCACGCCAGCGCCCTGGCGGCCGCCTTGCTGCTCGCCGTGCTGGTTCCCATGCTGGTTGTGACAGTGTGGCAGCGATTTGACAAAAAGGAGGCCACGGCATGAAGCGCTCGTGGTTTCCAGCCTTGCTGACATCCGGCGTGATCGTTTTCCTGTTCGTGCCGCTGGTCGTTCTCGTCACCAATTCCTTCAACGCCTCGCGTTTCGGCGGCGGGTGGGAAGGTTTCACCTGGGGCTGGTATGAGAAGCTCTGGGATGCGGACGAAGTATGGGAATCGGTCCGGATCACGCTGAAAATCGCCGTCTCCGCCTCGCTCGCCTCGATGGCTCTGGGCACTGTCGCCGCGCATGCGCTGCATCGATTCCGCTCCTGGCTGCAAAGCGCGCATTCCATGCTCATCACGCTGCCGCTGGTCATGCCGGACATTTTGATGGGCATGTCGTTGCTGGCCTTGTTTGTCCTCACTGGCATTGAAACCGGCCTGATCACCATCTGGGTCGCGCATGTCACGTTTTGTTTGAGCTTCGTGACGATGGTCGTTCTCGGCCGTCTTCAAGACTTCGACTTCACGTTGATCGACGCCGCGCGCGACCTGGGCGCCACACGCACGCAGGCGGTGTGCAAAGTCCTCCTGCCGCTGCTGCTGCCCGGTGTCCTCGCCGGAGGACTGCTCGCCTTCACACTCTCGGTGGATGATTACGTCATCACCTTCTTCGTCTCCGGCCCTGGCACCACCACGCTGCCGTTGCGGGTCGCCAGCATGATGAAAACCAGCCGCAGCCTGCCAGTCATCAACGCGCTGAGCACGCTCCTCATCGCCAGCACCTTCCTCATCGCCGCCCTCAGCTTCCGCCTGCAACGCCGCTCATGATCTCCTTCCTCAAGTTTTGTGTCGATCTTCTCGAACCGCCGGCCCTGCTCTGGCTGCTGATGGGTGCCGTCTGTTTGGTCCATTTCCGCAGGAAGCGCTGGCGCCCGTTCTGGCTCACCGCTTCCGGCTGGATGCTGCTCACGATCACCGCCGCCCTTCCAGTGCCGCATCTGCTGGTCGCCTCGCTGGAAAAGGAATGGCCGCCGGTGGATCTGACAGCGTTGCCGGAATGTGATGCCATCATGGTGCTCGGCGGAAGCATGGAGCCGACAAGCAAGGAACCTGCGGGAATCCACTTCCACGCCAGCGCCGACCGCGTTTTCGCCGCGTTGACACTGGCCCGCATGGGCAAAGGCAGGACGCTGGTCATCGGGGGGGGCTCCTTCCAGACGATGGAGGGCCGTCTTGTCTCCGAGGCGGACAGCGCGAAGGAGTGGATCGGAAAATGGTCGCTGACCACGGTGCCGGTGGTCAGCCTGGGCACATGCGCTGACACGCACGACGAAGCCGTCAAAGTCGCCGCGCTGGCAAAACAGAACGGCTGGCGGAACGTGGCGCTCGTCACTTCCGCCTGGCACATGCGTCGCACGCATGCCGTTTTCACCAAGGCGGGCGCGCCGGTCGTGCCGGTGCCGTGCAACTACGAGAGCGTGCTGATGCGCGGCCGGCCGATGAAATGGATGCAGATTCCCAACGCCAAGCATCTCGAGCTTTTCGAGCTGTGGATGCATGAGGTCGTCGGCTGGTGGGGCTACAAGCTGCGCGGCTGGATTTGATCATCCGCCCCGCGAGGTGTGGAATTCGCAGAGATCCCGCATGAATCATGGCGTGCCTTGGTGGCACGTTTGTGGTAGTTCGGGTCATGCGCATTTCCGTGCTCCTCGCCCTTTTTTCACTCCAGATCACCGCCTTTGCGGAGCTGCCGCTCAATGTTGCGATTTCCGGTGAAGCGGGGCCTTACACGAAGGAGCGCTGGAAGGCGGACTGGCCCGGCTGCGAGTTCGAGGACGGCATCAAGGAAGGTCATGTGGTGGTGATGAAAAGCCGCTGGCTCCGCGTGAACTTCGCGGTGGGAAAAATCGGCCCGGAGCAAGGCGGCGCTGGCTGGCGCATGCCTTTTGGGAAACATGAGGCGGCGGAGATGAGCTACACGCTGCGTTTCAGCAAGGACTTCGACTTCGTCAAAGGCGGCAAGCTGCCCGGACTCTGCGGCGGCCCGGAAAATGTGAGCGGTGGCCGTCCGGCGAACGGCAGGAACGGCTTCTCCGCACGTCTCATGTGGCGCAAGGACGGCCGCGGCGAGGCCTACGTCTATCACAAGAACCAAAAGGGGGATTATGGCGACAGCTTTGCATTTCCCGCCGACTTCCGCTTTCCCACCGGCACGCCGGTCAAGGTGCGCATCAGCGTGAGCATGAACACGCCCGGCAAACGCGACGGCACCCTGCGTGTTTGGATCGATGACAAGCCCGTGATCGAACGCATCGAGATGGAATGGCGCACGGTGGACACCTTCGGCGTGGACGGACTCTACTTTGAGACCTTCCACGGCGGCGGCGATTCATCGTGGGCACCGACGCGTCCGTGCTGGGTGGAGTTTGCGGAGATGCGCGTCTCCAAGTAGCCCTGCGGTCGCAGGCGGGGTCTTTCAAGAGCGGCCAAAAGGAGCATTGACCTTTTCCGGCCAAACCGGGAAACTCCGGCTGATTCCAACCAGGGAGGTCATCATGAACGAACCGCAATCCCGTCGCGAGTTCCTTGCCGATGTGGGCAAAGGCACTCTTCTCGCCACCATCGGTCCCGCGCTGGCCGCTGAACTCGGCATCACCACGGCCGTCGCTGAAGAAGCGCCGGCAGATATCAACTTCGGCGGCATGGAGCCGCTCGTCTGTTTCATGCAGGAGACGCCCGTGTCAAAACTCCAGCCCGCGCTCGCCGCGAAGCTCAAGGGCGGCGTGCCGTTGAAACAACTCGTCGCCGCCGGCGTGCTGGCGAACGCGCGCACCTTCGGCGGCGAGGACTACATCGGCTTCCACACGCTCATGGCGCTGCATCCCGCCCTGAAAATGGCCGCGTCGATGCCGGACAAGCAGGCTGCGCTGCCGGTGTTCAAAGTCCTTTATCGCAACACCAGCCGCATCCAGGAAAATGGCGGACGAGGTGACGAGGTTCTGCATCCGGTCGCCGCAGGAGGTGACAAGCCGTCAGCGCAGCAGCTTCACGACGCGGTGAGGCGCAAGGACACGGCGGGGGCGGAGAAAATCTTTGCCACAATGATGCAAAACAGCGCGGACGACGGATTCAACGCCCTGCTTGAATGCGTGCAGGACAATCCCGAGGTGCATCGCACCGTGCTGCCGTATCGGGCGTGGGATCTGCTCGATCTCGTCGGTCGCGAGAATGCCACCACGATGCTGCGAATGTCACTGCGCTACTGTCTTTCCGCGGAAGGACGCCGCCGGCCCGAATGGGATGAGCACAGCAAGGCGCTGACGAAGCTGATCGATGAGCACAAGCTCATGGGCCGCGATCCCGGCACGCGCTCGATGGAGGACAGCGTGATGGAAAAACTCAGCATGACCATCTTCAGCGGCACGCCGGAAAACGCCGCCGGAGCGGTGGCCGCGGCGCTTGCCGAAGGCTTCGACCCGCAGGAAATCGGCGAGGCCATCTCCCTCGCGGCAAACCAGCTCCTGCTGCGTGATCATGGCCGTCCGCCGGAGTGGGAATCTCCCGGCAAACCGCCGGGCAGCGTGCATGGCGACTCCATCGGCGTGCATGCCTGCGACTCCATCCACGCGTGGCGCAATCTCTCACAGGCAAGCAAAGGCCGGAACGTCTCCGCCTGCCTCATCCTCGGCGCCTGGCAGGCCGCGCGCGACAAGCAGGGACAGCCCTTCAACGACTGGCAGCCGCTGCCTTCGAAGTCGCAGCTCAACGCCGTTTCCTCCAACGATCAGGCGAAGCTGCTGGCAGCCCTTGACTCCAACATCCGCCAGAATCTCCAAGGCCACGCCGCCGCCGTCGCGCAGCGCTGCGGCATGGCAGGCGTCCCTGAAAAGGCCGTGTTCGATGTCATGCTGCGCCACGCCGTCAGCGAGGACGGTTCGCTGCATGCGGAGAAATACTTCCAGACAGCCTGGGACGAGTTCCACCGCACCCGCCCCGCCTTCCGCTGGCGCCAGCTTATCTCGCTCGCCCGCGTCACCGCGAGTGAATACGGCCGCCCTGCCGCGGGTCAGGCCGAGGCGCGCGAATTGCTGGGTGTGTGAGAACAGGCATCCGCCACGTCGTGCGTTGACACTTTTGTCTGAATTCGGCCCTGCCCGCCTCCAGCATGGGCAAGAATCCACTCACGGCAGTGTTTCATTGTACGATGCTCCTCAAACACTCCCTGGGGTTTGTCTGCCTCACCCTGCCCTGCCTCCGCACTGTCATCCAAGCGGCTGATCTCGATGCCGCGCTCAGCTTTCCGAAGCGCACGGAGAACAAGGTCTTCCGCGACCGTTTGCATGCAAACTGGCAGCCAGACGGCAAAACATTCTGGTATCGTGTGCAGACGGTACCGGGAAAACACGAGTTCGTTGTGATTGACGCCACGAATGGCAGCCGCAAATCGGCCGCGATGTTCAAAGAGCTTGGATTGCCGGGAAATGAGGCAGCGAAGACCTCGGGGATGAATATCGAGCTGCGCCGAACCCGACGCACCGGCGAGCCTTCGGGCCTGAAGTTCATCAACCAGCTTGATGAAGATGTGGAGCTCTACTGGATCAATCAGGAAGGCGAGCACCTGCGCTACGGTGGTGTTCGTGCAGGCGCTGAGCGTGAGCAGCACACCTTTGAGGGCCATGTCTGGCTCATCACCAGCCGAACAGGCGAGCACCTCGCGGTCGTGGAAGGTGCGGCACAGCCACAAACCTTCATCATCGACGGCAAAGGCATCGCGAAAGCCAGAACGAAGCCGGAGAAGAAGCCTGAGCGCGGCTTTCGCTCGCCCGACGGCTCGTGCGTGGTCTTCACCGAGCATGAGAAGGTCGAGCGACGTCAGGTGACGATCGTCGAATCGACGCCGAACAGCGGCGGACAGCCGAAGTTGAAGGTTTTCGACTACATCAAGCCCGGCGATCCACTGCCGAAGCCGCAGTGGGTGATCGGGCAGAAGGACGGAGCCAAGCTCCGCGTGACGCGTGACCTCTACGAAAATCCGTTCACTGAGAACGGCAACCTTGATGCCGTGTGGGCACCGGACAGCCGCGAGTTTTACTTCAATTACAACCAGCGCGGCCACCAACTCTACCGCGTGCTCGCGGTGAATGCGGAGACCGGGGCGGTGCGCACAGTCGTGGAGGAAACGTCCAGAACCTTCATCGACTACACGAAGAAAACCTGGCGGCACTGGCTGCATGGCAGCGGCGAGCTCATCTGGATGAGCGAACGCGACGGCTGGTGTCATCTTTATCTCTACGACGCGAAAAAAGGCACGCCGAAGCTGCAAATCACCAAAGGTGCCTGGCCCGTGCGCGAGGTTTTGCATGTGGATGAGGCTAAGAAGGAAATCTGGTTCCTCGCGAGCGGCCTGCGCGACAAAGAAGACCCGTATCATCTTCATCTATGCCGCGTGAACTTCGACGGCAGCGGCTTCAAGCAGCTCACCGATGGCGATGGCAATCACCGCGTCGAGTTCTCGCCGAATCGCGAGTTTTTCATCGACACATGGTCGCGTGCGGACATGCCGCCAGTGATGGAGCTGCGCCGCAGCAGCGATGGCGGCCTCGTTTGTGTTTTGGAGAAGGCGGATGCCTCCGCGCTGCTCGCAGCGGGCTGGATGATGCCTGAGCGCTTCGTTGCGAAAGGCCGCGATGGTAAAACGGACATCCATGGTGTGATCGTGAAGCCCTCGCACTTCGATCCCGCGAAGAAATATCCCGTCGTGGAGAACATCTATGCCGGCCCGCATGGTGCGTTTGCGCCAAAGGAGTTCGGTAGGTCAATCGGACATCATGCCATCGCCGAGCTCGGCTTCATCGTCGTGCAAATGGACGGCATGGGCACGAATCATCGTGGCAAGGCCTTCCACGACGTGTGCTGGAAGAACTTGAAGGACTCCGGCTTCCCTGACCGCAAGCTGTGGATCAAAGAAGCGGCGAAAACACGCCCGTGGATGGATTTGAGCCGCGTCGGCGTCTACGGCGGCAGCGCTGGCGGCCAGAGCGCCATGCGTGCATTGCTGGATCATCACGACTTCTACAAGGTCGCCGTGGCTGATTGCGGCTGCCATGACAACCGCATGGACAAGATCTGGTGGAACGAGCAGTGGATGGGCTGGCCCGTCGATGAAAGCTACGCGAAAAGCAGCAACGTGGACGACGCGCACAAGCTGCAAGGCCATCTCCTGCTCATCGTCGGCGAACTCGACACGAACGTCGATCCCGCCAGCACGATGCAAGTCGTCGCCGCGCTGCAAAAAGCCGGGAAGAGCTTCGATTTCATGCCCATCGCCGGCACCGGCCACGGCGCGGCGGAGACGCCGTATGGCTCCAAGCTACGCGCTGAGTTTTTAGCGCGACATTTGCAGCCGTGATGCGCGGCGGGTGACTCATGATATTGTGGTTTTGAACACGATATTTGCCGGGCGGTTGACCAAACCACGTCACCCTGTATGGAAAAGCGGGCAGAGGTGGCGAAATGCCGCGGCTGCCTGATCTGCCCCCCCACATATCCTCATGCGCCATCACATCAACACCCAAGCATGGGTGCGCAAGCGCTTTGCTTGTCTTCTCCTGCTGCTTTCCCTCCCTGCCCTGCGGGCGGCCAATCTGACTTGGGATTCTGATGGAACCTCCGGCGGCCCGACTGGCGGCGTTGGAACGTGGGACACCAGCGCACTGCTTTGGGACAATGCGGGAACCATGACCGCCTGGAACAACGGCGGCGGCCATGTGGCGATCTTAGGTGGCACTGCGGGGACAGTCACTCTGGGTGAAAACATCACCGCCGCCGGGCTGACTTTCAATTCCAGCGGTTACCTACTGGATGGCAATGGCAACACGCTGACGTTTGGCGGCGCCATCACCGTGACCAACGCAGGCCAATCTGCCGCCATCGACGCGGCCATCACCTTGTCTTCCAGTGTGAGCTTCGGCGGAACCGGAGATCTGACATTGGCTGCAGGCAGCAGCATCCTGGGAGATGGAGGCACAGGTCAGACCCTCTCAAAGAGCGGCTTGGGGACGACGGTGCTGGGCGGGACGATCACCGAGACGGGAAGCCTCAATGTCAGTGGTGGCGTGCTCACGCTGTCCGGCAGCATGACCCGCTCCACCTACAGCAACAACGCTGGATTCAATGTCACCGGCGGCACGCTGAACATCACCGGCACGCTGGGCACCTCCGCGGCCAATCCGACCGGCCAGTCCGGTTTTTCCGGCAACAGCGTGACGAATTTTTCCGGCACCGGCTTCTTCAGCGGCAACGGCTCCACCTTCCGCATCGGCGAGGGCAGCGA
Organism: Verrucomicrobiaceae bacterium; assembly: GCA_016795375.1. GTDB lineage: Bacteria > Verrucomicrobiota > Verrucomicrobiia > Verrucomicrobiales > Verrucomicrobiaceae > Prosthecobacter. The sequence continues at coordinate 21,474 of JAEUHJ010000239.1, read as the reverse complement.
CGCCACCTTCAATGTGACCGGCGGCACGATGACACTCGGGACGTCTTCGGCGTCACTTATCCTCGGACGCAGCAGCACCGGCGCGAACGGTTTCATGAACATCTCCGGCGGGCAGGTCATCGTGACTGGCAGCAGCACGACGATCCGCATCGGTGCGGGCTACACGGACACCGAGGTGGGCGGTGCCAGCGTGATGACATTGTCTGGCACGGGCCTCCTCGACACTGGCACCACCTCCGCTCAGTTTCAACTGGGTTCGGGCAAAGCAGGAAACACCACCGGCACCGGCACTCTGAACCTGGACGGCGGCACGCTGTCCACCCTGCGCTCCATCACCGGCGGCACAGCCGCTGACTCGTATGTCAACCTCAACGGCGGCACTCTGAAAGCCACCGGCAGCACCCTCACCCTGGCCATCAGCCTCACGACCGTGAATGTCCGCGACGGCGGTGCGCTCATCGACACGAACGGCTTCAACATCTCCATCGCCAAGGCGCTCACGCACTCGGTGATCGGTGGCGATGCCGCCATTGACGGCGGCTTGACCAAGAGCGGCCTCGGCATCCTCACTTTCACCGGTGCTGACGCAAATACCTACACCGGCATCACTTGGATCAAGGCGGGGGAGATCGATCTCAACAAGACCGCAGGGGTCAATGCCATCGCCGCAAATGTGACGATTGGTGATGGCACCACCGCCGCCGTGCTCAAGCTGCTGGCCAATGACCAGATCGCTGATACCAGCATCCTCACCTTCGATGGCACCGGTGCCAATGCGGGCATCTTCCGCCTCAACAACAAGAGCGAGTCCATCGGCGGCCTCGACAGCACAGGCGGCGCGGGCTTCGTCGAAAACGAATCCGGTGTGACAGGCACGGGCACGCTCACCGTGCAGGTCGCCTCCGGCACGCACATCTTCAGCGGGGTGCTGCGCGATGGTGACGGCTCCGGCACGGACGGCACACTGGCTTTCACCAAGAACGGCATGGGCACCCAGGTGCTCAGCGGCATCAACACCTACACCGGCACCACCACCATCAACGCGGGCATCCTGAGATTCGGCATCGCTAACGCGCTCAATGCCACCACTCCGCTCGTGCTCGCCGCTGCGGGCGGAGCCTCCACCTTGTCCCTCGACGGCAACGACTGGACCTCCGGTGCCATCACGTTCTACGACGCCACCTCCACGGCCACCAGTCAGGCGACCATCGACATCGGCTCCGGCGGCACGCTCACGCTCGGCAGCAGCACCTTCGTGCTGAACAACAACAACCAGCCGCTCGGCGCGCTCATCAACGGCGGCACGCTCGATCTCGGCAACGCCACCCGCATCTTCAACATCGCCGACAGCAGCAGCGCGCTCGCCGACCTCACCATCGCCTCGGACATCACCGCCACCAGCGGGGCTTATTCCTTCAACAAGGCCGGCGCGGGCACATTGAAACTCACGGGAACTGTCAGCGTCGGCGCCAACCTCACCATCAGCGCCGGTGTGCTGGAAATCGCAGGGACAGCCTCCAATCCTGCGGCCTCCTATCTGACCCAGGTGGGCTCCGCAACGCCTTCCGTGGCACGAATCGTCAGTGGCGGCAGCCTCAGTACCGGCACGTTCCAGTTGGGCGTGGGCGCCGGTTACAAGGGTGCGCTCGTCATGACAGCCGGCCAGCTCACGGTGAATCCCACCAACAACCAGTCTGGCATCAGCCTGGGAGGGACTGGCTACGGAGGACTCTTCCTGTCCGGCGGCACCATCGACACCAAGCGGGTGGACTCCCTCGACGGCACCACGGCTGACTCGATCTCCATCCTGCGCGTCAATGGCGGCACACTGAACACCTCGCGGTATCTCATGACCCGCAACGAGCGCTGGGAGATCACCGTCACCGGCGGCCTGTTGCAGCGCACGGCTGAGCATATCGCATTGGCCTTTCGCAGCAACGGCAGCACGACCGCCCAGGGCGCGATGACCATCGCCGGCGGCCAGGTGAACAACGGCACATCCTCATCCTACGTCACCTTCGGGCAGCAAAACGACAACACTGCCAAAGGCACCGCGCATTTCAATCTCAACGCAGGCACCTTCAACAACAGTTATTTCAATTTCTACAACAACACCGGCTCCGCCACTCATGCCTACATCAATTTCAACGGCGGGCTGTATCGCTCCACCACATCCGCCACGCTCATCAACACCATCAGCAGCGGCGGCACCGGCAGCGTCGCCGCGTATGTGAACGGCGCTTTCGGTGCCTTTGACGGCGGCTTGAAGCTCGACACCAACAGTTTCACCACCACCATCTCCAACGCCCTGCTCGCACCCACCGGAAGCGGCGTCTCCACCATCCCTCTGACAAGTGGGGGCAGCGGCTACATCGGCGCTCCGTATGTGGACATTTCCGGCGGCGGCGGCAGCGGAGCCACCGCCTATGCCACCGTGGATCTCGATCCCGCCAGCCCCACCTACGGCCAGCTCACGGGTATTGTGATCTCCAATCCGGGCCGGGATTACACCTCCACCCCCACCATCACGCTCAATGGCGGCGGTGGCAGCGGGGCCATCGTGGGCACCCCCACACTGGTGGCCAACACCTCCGGCGGCCTCACCAAGTCGGGCACCGGCACCCTCATCCTCTCCGGCGCGGCCGCCAACACCTTCACCGGCATGAGCAGCGTGCTCGCAGGCGAATTGCAGCTCTCCAAAACCGCCGGGGTCAATGCTCTCGCCGGTGATGTGACCGTGGGCGATGGCAGCGCACCCGCCGTGATGAAGCTCGTCAACAGCGACCAGATCGCCGACACCAGCATCGTCACACTGCTTGGCACCGGTGCCAATGCGGGCATCTTCCGCCTCAACAACAAGAGCGAGACCATCGGCGGGCTCGACAGCGCGGGTGGGGCGGGCATCGTCGAAAACGAATCCGGCACGGCAGGCACCAGCACGCTCACCCTCGATGTCGCCTCCGGCACGCACACCTTCAGTGGTGTGCTGCGCGATGGCAACGGCTCCGGCACGGACGGCACGCTGGCCCTCGTCAAAAGCGGCACCGGCACCCAGGTGCTCACCGGCAGCAACACCTACACCGGCACCACCACCGTCAGCGCGGGCACCTTGCAGTTGGGGGATGGGGGCACGGGCGGCTCACTCGCCACGGGTAGCGCCATCAGCGTGGCCAGCGGAGCGACCTTCGCAGTGAAGCAATCCGACACCGTGACACAAGGCACCCACTTCAGCAGCGCGGCGATCAGCGGTGCGGGCGGCTTCGCCCAGACCGGCAGCGGCACCACCGTCCTCACCGCCACGAACACCTACACCGGCACCACCACCGTCAGTGCCGGTGCCTTGCAGGTGGGCAATGCGGGCAGCGGCCAGACCGGCACCGGAGCCGTCACGGTGCAGACCGGTGGCACCATTCTGGGCACTGGCATCGTTCAAGGCACCACCTTCACCGCAGACAGCGGCTCCACCCTCCGCCCTGGCGACAGCGTGGCCGACAGCAACCACGGCACGCTCACCTTCACCCCGGCCTCCGCCTCCGGCAGCACGCACAGCCTGCAAGGCAGCATCATCCTCGGCATCAGCGCGCCCACCACCACCCTGGACCTCACCGGGATCACCATCGGCTCCGCTGCCTACAACGCGCTCGTTGATGGCGTCTCCGGCGTGGGTTCGCATGACCGGCTGGTCTTCAACAATCCCGCCTCCGGCACGGGCTACAACCTCGACTTCCTCACCACCACAGGCACTCTCCAGGTCGTTGGCAGCGGATTCACGCCCGCCATGGGGCAGGCCTTCAATCTGCTGGACTGGGGCAGCATGGTGACCGCCAATTTCACCGGCTTCACCTTCAACGGCGGCCAGCTCATCGGCAATGGTGACGAAGGAACCGACCTCGACCTCCCTGACCTCACCGGCTCCGGCCTCTTCTGGGACTTCAGCCGCTTCACCACCAGCGGCGTCATCGTCGTCGTGCCCGAACCCGGACGCGCCGTGCTGCTCTTGGTGGGCCTGCTCGGCCTTATGCTCCGCCGCCGCCGGTAGCACGGGCACAGGCAGCACATGCCGTGTGGTAGAAGCGGCATCCTGCCGCTTCTGAGTAACACAAGCTTCCAGCCCGTGCTGCAAAGCGGCCGGAGGCCGCTTCTACAAACACTGCCGTGTGCAATGGCTGGCGCTGATTGAGGCGATGGTTATCAGCGCGGCACAAAAAACAGCAACCAGGGGGCCAACCACCACCCTCGAAGTAAAAACTCACTTGAGGGAAGGTGCGCCACGGAGGAGCGAAGGTTCGTCACGCAGGAGCGAAGGTTCGTCACGCAGGAGCTAACCTGCGTCACGCAGGAGCTAACCTGCGTCACGCAGGAGCTAACCTGCGTCAGGGCCGGTGCATGGGCAGGAACCTGCGCGGCGCTGGGGCGCACCTAGCACTCTCCCCCCATCAGCCCCCTCTAATCCCCTGGCGGGTGGGATTGGCATGCGGGAGTTTGGCTGGGAGGCTGCATGAGGCGTGCAAGAGGCTCCCTTTCCCGTCCAAGCAAGACCGCCTGAGTTTGTGGCAAAGGTTTGGCCCCAACTCACACCGGCCGAATCTCCAGCCCCTTCAACCAGGGTGCTGCAATCTGTGGCGGCATGCCGCCGAAGGGCTGGTAGGCAGGGAGCTGAACGAGGCTCATGCTGTGCGGCTGGCTGGCGATGAAGAACAGACTCTCTGCGCAGTCCGTGGTGCTGATCATCTTGGCTTTGTGCTCCTCCGTGAGCTGCACCGGGCGCAGTTTGACGAGCGGCGTGAGCGCCTCCCCTGGGGCGTATTCGGAGACGACGATGCCGTGCGCGTTGAGCTGCATGCGCGCGGTGAACAACATGCCATGCACGGCCCATTTGCTCGCCGTGTAAGGCACGCCGGCGAAGGAATCGTAGCCGTGGCCTGCCGTCGATGACACGACGACGATGCGCCCGCCGCCTGCCGCCGCCATGGGCTTCGCGACAGCCTGGATCATGTTCGCGACGCCGAGGACATTGATTTCCATGACCCGCCGCCAGCTTTCCGCGCTGGCGATGCGTGTGGGATCGGCATGCGCCATGAAACGATCCGGCGTGTTGATGCCCGCGGTGTGGATGAGGGCGAAGGGAACGCCGTGCTTCAACACTTCGTCAAGCGCGGCGGCAACGCTGGTCGTGTCCGCGACATCGCAGACGACGGGCGTGATGTTATTCGACAGCGCGGCAGTTTCTTGAAGCGATTCCTTCGTGCGGCCGAAAACAAACGTCCGCGCCCCGGCATCCGCAAAGCGCTTCGCCGCAGCCTGCCCCATGCCACCACCTCCGCCGGTGACGATGACGATTTTATCAGTCCATGTCGGTTCCATGCAGATGGCTTAGCGAGCATGCGCGGGACGTCCAGCGGGCGAGAGTGGGAGACGGCTACTTTTTGCCTCGCTGGAGCACCGGTTCAGCCCATGCACCCCAGGCTCCGTTTTTGCCATCTTTGCCACGCATACGCAGGGTGAGGGTGCGCACGCCTTCCACGCTGACTTTGAAATCAGCGGCATCTCCGTTTTTGAGCACGGGAGATTCCCACAGAGTGCGCCCATCGCCGATGATCGTGGCTTGGACTGGGCCGAAGCCTTGCTCAAGAAGGCAGGCGCTACCGCTGAACGTGCTCCATTTCCCCCCGAGCTGGTATTCATGCTCGGAGTCAGCATGCGCATACAGACCGTGAGCGATGAGCCCGCCGGGGCCGATGAGCGGCCCGCCTTCGGGTGTGCGGTCAAAATGGACCCCCTGCCAGCCGGTGATGGCCTTTGAGGGCAGCAGATCGGACAAGGCGGCTTCGCGTTTTTCAGCAGGCACTGTTTCGGGTGCGGGCTTGCCAGCAGCGCTGTCCGCCGCACGCAGCCGGGTGAAGAGCGCCTGTGTGGCCGGGCTGAGTTTGGCGAACGTCTCGGCAGTGATTTTGTCATCGCGAAAGGCGGGCCAGAACTCGTCGAACTCGATTTTTTGCATCGTCCTGGTCACATCGTAGCCTTCAGCGGCAGAGAGACGCATTTCCATGCGGATGGGCCTGAAGGCACGCAGCCCCACTGTGGCCGCGCCATTCACGCCAACAGCCCCGATGCGCAGCGTGGCCGTGGCGGCGTTCTTCTTTTGCACAAGCGGCAGCAGCAGGGTGAAGCGGCCCTGCTCATCTGGCACGGCGGCGGCGATTTCCGCATCGTAGTCCGAGCCGCCCGCAGGGTCCGCATAGGCCAGCACGGCGTGCATGGGCAGGTTTGCCCGCACCGTGGCAGAGACGCACAGCCCCTCGGCCACCGGCTCCAGCCTCCATTCCGTGAACGTGCTCCGCAGCGCGGTGCCGAGCTGCTTCACCGAGCCGGAGAACTGCGGATGCGCGGCCAGCTTCAGCGCATGCGGCAGGGTGAGAAAGCTGCCGCGTCCATCCCCGCGCAGCTCATCGCCATAGGTGCGGTTCCCGCTGCCCATGAGGGCGCTGCCGCGCACCGCTCGCATGGCGGCGCTCTGCACGCAGTGCGGCAGGCCCAGCGCATGCCCCAGCTCATGACACACACCGCCGACGAAGATGCTGTTGTATTTGCCCAGCGAGATGCGGCCATACTGGCGGTCTTTCACATGCTGGTCCTTCACATCCAGCGATGCGGCATCCAGCAGCGGAGAATCCACCTGCCACGCCGTGCCGGAGCGGTAATCCCCGCTCGCATAATAGGGGCTGTGATGGCCCATCTCACGCGTCTCTGGATTCCAATCCGCCAGATTGCAGAAGATGACCATCGTCTCCGCGTCTCCATCCACTCCCGCCGCCCGCAGCACCTCGAGGCAGTCTGCGCGGATCGCGCGGCCATCGCTGCCATCCGTCTCACTGCACTCCTCGGACTTCAGCGTGCCCTTGACCATGTGCAGCCGCACCAGGCCGTCGGCATCGTCTTCGAGCTGGATGGTGCGGCCGGGGAAGCCCCAGGCGGCCATCTCGCGCAGGTAAAAAGCCTGCACGCTGCGCATCACACCGGTGAGCCGCTCACGATGCCGCGGCTGCGGCTCGCGGTCCGCGGGCGACCAGTAGCAGACGCGCATGACACGCCGCGCCTTCTCCGGCGCGGTGGTTTCCCATTCATCCAGTCTGCTGCGAGCGCGGGCGAGATCAGCACGCGACGGCTCCCCCGCCATCAGCTCCCGCAACGGCACGGGCGCAGGATCTGCTGCAAGGATTGGCCTGCACAGACAAACTGCGGACACCAGGGAGACCAGATGAAAAAAATAGATGCGGGAGCGGCTCATTGCGTGAGCCATAGCAACGCCGCCCCCCCCCTGTCACTTGGAGATTTCGCGGCGCTTGTCTGCTTTAAAGGACTGCGCTGGGTTATTTGCTCAAGATTTCAGGTGACGTGCGAGTTACAGAAAGGCATGCCATCAGAAGTCACCATCCTCGGCGCGGGCGTCATCGGCCTCTGCACAGCGCTTTATTGCGCTCGACGTGGCATGAAGGTCACGGTGATCGAAAAGAAGGCACGTCAGCGCGATGGATGCTCGTTTGGCAATGCGGGCATGATCGTGCCGAGTCATTTCATCCCGCTCGCCGCGCCGGGAATGGTGATGCTGGGCCTGAAATGGATGTGGAATCCCGAATCGCCCTTCTACATCAAGCCGAGGCTCGATTTCGGCCTGATGAACTGGGGCGTGAGGTTCTGGCAGGCTGCGACCAAGGCGCGAGTCGATGCCGCCGCGCCCGTGTTGCGTGATTTGAGCCTGCTGAGCCGTCAATGCTTCGAGGAGATGGGCCTGGACTTCGGTCTGGTGAAACGCGGGCTGCTCATGCTGTGCAAAAAACAGCAGACGCTCGATGAAGAAGCCCACATGGCGCAAAAGGCGCGCGAGCTGGGCATTCCGGCGGAGGTTCTCGATGTGAAGGCGACTGCGGCGATCGATCCGGCGGTGACGATGGATGTCTGCGGCAGTGTGTATTTCCCGAAGGACTGCCATCTCACGCCGGGACGCTTCATCGCGGCCTTGGAGGCCGAATTGAGCCGCCTGGGAGTGGATTTCATGTGGGAGACAGAAGTGAGCGGTTTCATGACGGAAGCCGGAAAACTCCGCGCCGTTCAAACAACACACGGCGACATCGAAAGCGATGAATTCGTGCTCTGCGGCGGTGTGTGGTCGGCGGAGCTGGCGCAGGGGCTCGGTTTGAAGATTCCGATGCAGGCGGGCAAGGGCTACAGCCTCACGCTGGCAAATCCGAGGCAGCTTCCCGAGCTGTGCAGCATCTGCACCGAGGCACGTCTCGCCGTGACACCGATGAATGGCGCGTTGCGCGTCGGCGGCACGATGGAGATCGCGGGAATCGACGAATCCATCACCCAGTGTCGTGTGCGCGGCATCACGCGGGCCTTTCCGCAGTATTTCCCCGCCTTCAATGAGCGTGACTTTGCCGAAGTCAACCCCTGGAGCGGCCTGCGCCCTGTCTCACCGGATGGCATGCCTTACATCGGCCGCACGCAGCGCTGGAAAAACCTCACCGTGGCCACCGGTCATGCGATGATGGGCTTGAGCCTCGCGCCTGCGACGGGCAAAATCATCGCGGACGTGCTCAGCGGCGAGAATTCGCCCGTGAAGCTCGATTTGATGTCACCCGACCGTTTTGCGTAGCTTCGGTTGGCAACCGAATCCGCGCGTCTCCAAACCATTCGATTCACAATCGAATCTACTCATGAAAACCTCGCTTCTCGTCCTCGCTCTCTTTGCGGCATCCGCATTCGCCCTCGACCGCCCGAAGCTGCAAATCATCAACGCGGGGCCGGATGCCATCGAGGTGTTTTGGGAGATGAATGATGGTCATCGCGTCTCGAACGGCAAGATCGAGCCGGGGAAGGATCAAATCATCGGGACGAGGCTGGGGCATCGGTTTGTGATCGTGGATGGCAAAAAAGAGACGGATGTGGTGAGCCAGGTGCGCATCCAGGGCTTTCGCTATGATCCGGCGGCGAAGGATGGTGTGCCTGCGTTTTACACGCAGCGGGCGAGCGCGGGCGGCTTCCCCATCGTGGCGTCGGCGCGGGTGAGTCCGTTTGCGGTGAAGGAGGCGGTTTATCTCGTCGATCTGATGCTGGCGAAGCGGCCGGATGTGCGGGAGGCGATGACGGCGAGCGGAGCACGGCTGTGCATCATGGCGCATGACGAGTTCACGATGGATTTGCCGGAGTTCGCACGCTTGGGGCCGGTGAAGGGTTTTGAGGCGCTGACGGCGAAGGAATACTGGGATGCGCGGGCACGCGGGCTGGGCGGCAGCGAGACGGATCCGTTTTGTTCGTGTGCGGAGGAGAACCTGCTGGCCTACGACGGCGATCCGTATGACACGGAGAACATCCTCATCCACGAGTTCGCGCACAATCTGCACCTGCGCGGGCTGACGAACGTCGATCCGACCTTCGACACGCGACTGAAGGCGGCTTTTGACGACGCGATGAAGGCGGGGCTGTGGAAGGGGGCCTACGCGTCATCAAATCATCACGAATACTGGGCGGAGGGCGTGCAGAGCTGGTTCGACAACAACCGGCAGAACGACGCGCAGCACAATCATGTCGATACGCGTGACGAACTGCTCGCCTACGATCCGAAACTCGCCGCGCTGTGCCGCGAGGTGTTTGGCGGCACTGTTTTGAAATACACAAAGCCGCAGACGCGGCTCACGGGTCATCTCGCTGGCTACGATCCGGCGAAAGCGCCGAAGTTTGTGTGGCCGGACCGGCTCATGAAAGCGCGCGGACTCATCAAGCAGGATCAGCGGAGGCGTTTTGAAAAAGCCACGGGCACGAAGGAGCATGACCTGCGCCTCATCGCGGGCTGGACGGTGAGGATTCATCCGGCGCTCTTCGCGGATGCGGAGGCGCTGGAGAAGGCGCTGGGGCTGCTGCGGATGCAGCTCGATGAAATCGCGCGTGTCGTGCCTGCGAAATCCGTGACGGAACTGCGCAAGGTGCCGCTGTGGATCAATCCGGAGTATACGGGGGTGCGCCCGCGTGCCGAGTATCATCCCGGCGCGGGCTGGTTGCGTGGCAACGGCCGCGATCCGGTGATGGAGAAGGCGGTGGAGTTCACCAATGTGCGCATTTTCGAGGCGGAGACGCGCCGGATGCCGAACTTTGCGCTGCACGAGCTGGCGCACGCGTTTCATGACCGCGTGCTGGGCTTTGAGAACGCGGAGATCGAGGCGGTTTTCGAGAAGGCGAAGGCGGCGGGCAAATATGACCAGGTGCAGCGCCAGGATTCCGAGGGCCGCAAGCGGCTGGACAAGGCCTATGCGATGACGAACGCGAAGGAATACTTCGCGGAGTGCTCCGAGGCTTATTTTTCGAGGAATGACTTTTTCCCGTTCACGCGCGCGGAGTTGAAGCGGCACGACCCCGGGATGTTTGAGCTGCTTAGGAAACTCTGGGGCGCCGGAGCCGATCCATGAAGACGGCCGCCGGGCATCAAGGACCCTTGATGACATGCAAAGTGAGTCCCGGCGTCAGGCCAGTGTTGCTGGAAATTAAGCGATGGCAGTCATGCCGGGGTTGGGATTGGGCTTCGCTCTCTGGGAGCGGCTGCGCAAGGGCTTTGCTCCGCATTTTGAGTTGTTCACAACAGCTCAAAATGCGGTCGCCGTCGTGGGAGGGGAGGTGGTCAGGCGGCCATTCCCAGCACCTCCTTCTTGGTCGCCGTGAGCGGTTTCTTGGGGCGATCCTTAACCGCAGGTGTCTCGTTTCCCAGGGCTGATGCGGTCGCCACTCGTTGTAGTGCTTCATCCCTACGGGGCTACAAATGACGCATACACGGATACGCCAGAACTACATTTTACAACTCTCCTCTTCTCAGAGGACAGGCCACTCAACTACCGAACCCATCACCACTTCGAGGCCGCTCTTGCCCTCGCCAACTAACTCTCTTTTGGTCAATAAATCCGTGGCACCTCAAGCGGCGGGCGGCTGCTCAACTTGATTAGCTGCCTTTGCAGGTGCATAGTAATAACTAGCGTAATTGTAATAAGTGTATTCTTTCAGGCTGGAACTCGACCTGTTAAGTATTACCCCCCCGATGTTAACTTGCCGCTCGTATAGCAAATCGAGGGCTTTACCAGAAAGCCTTGCCATCGTTGAACACATTCTTACAACAAATAACACCGCATCCAACTTGGGCGCAAAACTGGCGGTGTCGTCGGCGACAAGCATTGGGGCACTGTCGAATATCACATAATCGTACTCTGCGGACATTTCATCCAGCATCTCTTCCGCATTTTTTGAGAGAAGCATTTCCGACGTCTGGTCGAAGACGTCGCCGCGCGACAGCAAATCAAGATTTCGAATGCTGGTTTCCTGGACAGCATCCCTCCAAGAGAGCTTCCCGCGCAAAACATCACTAAAGCCAGGTGATGAAGGCAGCTTGAACAGTTCACTAACTCCACCTCGCCGAAGGTCACAATCAGCAAGCAGCACCCGCGCTCCAGCCAGAGCCATAGTCACAGCCAGGTTTGAGGTTACTGTCGTTTTACCTTCATTGGGAACAGCGCTTGTCACAAGAATAGTCTTCGGAGGCTTGCCCTGCCAGTTCTTGAATAAAATGGAAGAACGAATATTTCTAAAGGCTTCCGCGTAGAGATGCCTGTCATCATTAGGACGCAACAAGGCGACATCACCACGGCTTCTCTGGTCAGGTATCTGTCCGAGCACTGCCTCGCCTGGAAACAAAGCCTGGAACTCACTAAATGAGTTAACCCGGTCGTCCAAACGATCGAACAACAGCAATATGCCAACACCAACACCAACTCCAGCAATCAACCCGATGACAATCGGCATGACCCAATCTTCAACATTTTCAGAAGCCGGGGTCGCCCGCTCTTGTATGGCGACATAATCTGCTTGAGTGTTAAAAACACTCTGCAAACGCTCGAATTTCTCGAACAATTTTTCGTAGGCCAATTTTGACGACTCGGCAGCCTTTTCCAGTTGATTGTCTTCTGCAATTTTAGCCCCTAATTCAAGCGCCTCTTTTTGCTTCTCTTTGATCTGCACATCCAGAACTTGAATCCGGCGCTGAACCTCTTCCATTTGTGAATGCTTCTCCTGGCCTATCTGTTCAGAATAAGAACCAAGGAGCGCCCTCTGCGCCGCCAGCTGCTCGGACACATCTTGAACCTGCGGGTGCTGACTTTTGAACTGCAGCAGCAATGAATCCAGCCTGGTCTTCAGCTCCGTGATTTTTGACTTCGTCCGCAGGAAATCCTGCTCCGCCATGGTCATGCCATTGCCACCTGACGAAGTTTCCACCTTCACGGTCGTCGCCTGCGCTGATTCCGCCGTTTTAGCATTGCCCGTTGCAGCATTAAGCATTCGCTCTCTCGCCTCCATGGCCGCGTTAACATTGGCAATCTCCAGTTTCAGCTCTTCAAATGTTGTGCGTTGAGATTCACGCTGTGCCAGAAGATTGTTCAGGAAAAGCGCCGCCGCATTATTTCCATTCGTGATGGTGATGATGTTATTGGCAGCTCGAAACTTGGTCAGGCGGTCCAGGCTGTCTTCCATCAGCTTTTGCTTGGAAAGGACTTCTTGCAGAAACTGTTGAAGAACCTTCCCTTGAGCCTGTTCTCGAATGCTCTGCCTGAAAGAAATAAATTCGGCAAGCAAGGCATCGAGGAAAACCTTGGTGTATTTAGGCTCTGAGCCCGTTGCCAGTATGTTGAAGATTGCCGATCCCTTTGTTTGAGCGACGCGGATTTCCACTTCGGAGTCTTTCAAATCTGGATTCATTGCGCGTACGCGTTCCAGAGCGCGCCGCTTCATCTCCGCACTCTCCACGGTTTCAATAATCGTGCCGTAAAAGTCAGCCTGCTGCTCATGCCAGGAAACGCTGTCGTTCATGACCATCTGTCCACCGGCGACAAGTTTTGCCAACGAGCGGAACTCCTGCGGACGCCCGGTGATTCTCAACGCCTGCACACAGACACCGATGCTGGCAGTTAGCAGCAAAAACCACCAGCGCCGACGCAATAGAATTTTATAGCGTTGAAACTTGGCCGATGCCTCGTGTATGCGGTTCAAGGTGCTGGAATGCCCCGCAGCAGGAAGGTTGAGAGTTTGTTCCATACTTGTTATGCTGATGTGAAATCAGGCATGGGGCACTTGTCCGCCTTTGAAGGCTTCAAAAATTCCAATTTAATTCCTCGACGATAATCACATCGTCTTTGCGAATATAGACATCCTTGTCCAAGTCGCCTCGGCGCATAATCCCGTCGACATTGACCAGAACAGTCTTGTTCCCTCTGGGTGTTTTGCGAATTATCTTAACTTTTTCTTTATTTGCAAACTGGGCAAATCCGCCTGCGCGCAATATTGCCTGGCTGATTGATATGTCCTCATTCGACGGCAGGTCGTATTTCCCCTGCTTTGCGACAAAGCCAAACATGACATAAAATTCCAAATCCACAGTGCGCAAACGGATCTGGTCCTCCGGGTTGATGCGATCAATCGCAATGACAACCGTCGCATTCTTGAAGAAGTTTTTTTCCAGCTCCCTTTTCAAGGTAAAAGCCAAGCTCCGGCACGTCTTTCCGCGCGCATTGACCAGCCCCACATAAGGTGCTTGCACTTCACCGGTAACCGCCACCACTTGCTGCAAAGCCTCCCTTCGGTCTTCCAAAATTCGAATGCTGATCGTGTCGCCTGATGCAATTTGCTGGTGATCATCCAGCACATCCATGGACGTCAAGACTGAGGCTCCGGCATTCACCGAACCCGTCTGATGTGCAGCACTTTGCTTTGACGGATTTGCGGGCGCTTCGGGCACGCGGAAGCCGGGTTCTTGCGCAAAAACATTTGCCAGACTAGCCCCGATGAAGATGAAACATAAACTCTTATTAAGCATACTCTGTCTGAGACAAGGTCCGCGCCGCAGCGTTGAAAGCCAAATCGTTAAAAATTGTAGTTCACTCCGATGGTAACGCGATCTTGCGTCGAATCTGCGTTGGCACCTCTCGAATCCGTTATCCAGTGTTTGTAACTGAAATTCAATGCCGCCTTCGCGTTCAAGACATAATTCATATCAAATGAAAAACCATGCTGGTCCGATTCAAAGCCCGCAGCCTTGAAATCAGCACGGCCGAAGTGGTAGCCAATACCCGATGAAAGTTTGGCAGTGATTTTGTGCGAGTAGTAAAAATCGGCACCATATTGCATGGAGTCTGATTGCGTGGCGCTTTGGATCGACGGGCTCGCTCTTTCAAAATACCCGGAAAGCGAAAATCTCCCCCCCTTCCAAGCAATCATCGCCAGCCCATAATTCACGAAATCCGCAGTGACAAAATTGGATGCCAAATTGATCGATGATTCGTGTCCGACTGACAGTGTGTGGCTGAACCGTGGATTCAATTGATTGGTCAGGCTAAATGTGTAATAATATCCCTGCAAATCTGACGAATCTCCCGTCCCAAGGGGGGCAAACACAGTGGGTGCCGTAAAGTCGAAAATCTGCACACCTCCGGCCATTTTTGCCGTTGTTGATTTGCCAACAGGAACACTGACAAAAAGGCCCCAATTGAACATCGTGGCATCGTTCAATGCAGGCTGCTCATAATCCAGGAATGAAACCCCGCCTTCAGTTCCCAGTATCCATGTCGCTGTCGGACTATACGTCAGTGACGCATGAATTGAATTCATCGTCCTGTTGAACTGCTGGTTACCTGAGCCCAGAACATTCGATATGGTATTGGTGAAATTCAGCACTAGCGCCCATGCCGAATTAATCTGCCAATTCGCTGCAATTCCGAAATCATTTTGGAACACCCCGAAACTTTGCGTGTTATTGGCCCCGAGGAACGCATTGTTGACAGCGGGCCGCATGGACATTCGGTCATAAATGGTAATGTAAACCGGACCCGCCTTCATGTCGAAGGCCAGGGTGCTGCCCGGGAGCAGATTCAGCATCGTGCCACCACTTCCATAGGCCGCGAGTTCAGGGTGATCAAAATAGTGATCAACACCAATACCGGCCGTGAAGCTCAGAACATTATTCTGTGTCAGTCGATAATTAACATTCACATTAAGTAATGTGCTGCTAATGAAATCCGAAACAGCGATAGGCGTCCTTTGGATATTGCTGTTATACTCGAACCCTTGATACAGGCCCAGTCCAATGTTCACGGGGCCAAGTTTCATGTTCCGCTTGCCTGAGAGAAATGGATCAGACGTATAGGTAGGCGCAAAATAGCTCAGCCCCTGCGCATATTGGCCCGAGTAACTGGTGTAATCACCAACCGATCGAGCAGCAAATGCAGAGCTACCGCTTCTGACGGACGGTTGCGAAATCTCACGATCTGAGCGCAGGAGGTGTTGAAGGCTCTGGAAACCTTCTTGATCCGCCTGGCTGACATAGGCCCCCTGCTCATAATCGTAAACCACATCCCCGCTGCGCGCTGCCTGGGCGGTTTTCTTCATCTGCCCGGAGCGATTGCGGAAATCATTGAAAAAATTGCTTGTTTGGGATGGGGATACCCCGAATTGCGCCGACACCAACACAGGTGTCAAGCACAGCACGGACAAAACCATCATCAGAACAAAAGAACTGACGGAAGAATTTCGGGAGTATTTGATCAGCATGACTGGGAGAGTAAGCGGTCGGGAATTAAACGGTCATAGAAGCAATTTTGTGCGGCTTTGTCCATATCATTTTTCCTTTTTCGCAACAACCACGCTTTCATTATCAGGCTTTTGACTTGGTATATGAGGCATCTATCGAAATAGGGGGGCGCAAGGAAGATGGCTCTCGATCGTATTTCCGGTGATGCACGATTTTTTTTCACGCCGTGAACTGCTGGCCCGCATGGGAGGCGGGTTGGGGGCGCTTGGACTTGCTTCGGCGATGGACGCGGCTCTGCGGTCGCATTTCGCGCCGAAGGCGAAGCGGGTGATTCATCTGTTCATGAACGGCGGGCCGTTCGGGCCGGATTTTTTCGATCCGAAGCCGGGTTTGAAGAAGTTTGCGGGTCAGAAGCCTGCGGGAGCCGATTTGCGCACGGAACGGCCCACGGGCGGGTTGCTGGCGTCGCCGTATGCGTTTTCTAAGCATGGGCAAAGTGGGCTAGAGATCAGCGAGCTGCTGCCGAATCTGGCGCGTCATGCGGATGACCTGTGCGTGCTGCGTTCCTGCCACACGGACAATCCGAATCACGGCCCGGCGTTGCTGCTGATGAACAACGGCACGATGACGGAGCGCGTGCCAAGCATGGGTTCGTGGCTGAGCTACGGTCTGGGCAATGAGAACGCGAACCTGCCGTCGTTCGTGGTGCTGTGTCCGGGAAAGCCGGTGCGGTTTTCGATTCTGTGGAGCAGCGCGTTTCTGCCGGCGCAACATCAGGGCGTTTACATCAATCACTCGAACCTCGATCCGAGGCAGATGATTCCGTGGCTGACGAACGGCCGTCTGGCGCAGGCAGATCAGCGGCGGCAGCTTGATTTGATGCAGGCGTTAAACGCGAAGCATCTGGCGGCGCGTGGCGGGGCTGATGTGGCGTTGAACGGGCGCATCCAGTCGATGGAGACGGCCTTCCGCATGCAGTTGGCGGCGACGGATGCCTTCGACGTGAATCTGGAGCCGCCAAAAGTGCGCGAGATGTATGGCACGAGCCATTTTTCCAACGGCTGCCTCATGGCGCGGCGATTGGTGGAGCGTGGCGTGAGGTTTGTGCAGTTGTATTATGGCAACGGCCAGCCGTGGGACACTCACTCGAAGCATGACGAGCAGACGCGCAAGCTGGCGGCGGACATCGACCGGCCGATCGCGGCGCTGATGAGTGATCTAAAGCAGCGCGGCATGCTGGATGACACGCTGATCGTGTGGGGCGGGGAGTTCGGCCGCACGCCGGTGAGCGAGAATGGCAACGGCCGCGATCACAACCCGCATGGCTTCTGCATGTTCTTCGCCGGTGGCGGGGCGCGGGGCGGCACGGCCTACGGACAGAGCGATGAGTTCGGTTTCAAGGCGGCGGTGGACAAGATGCACGTCCACGACATCCACGCGACGATCCTGCATCTGCTGGGACTCGACCACGAACGGCTGACGTATCGCTATGCGGGGCGCGATTACCGGCTCACTGACGTGCATGGACGCGTGCCCAAAGCCGTCGTGGGCTGAAACTCGCCGGTCACGGGTCAAGCCTGTGTCTTGTCCTTGCGAAAGCGGCCCCAGAAAGAAGGTTTGCTCGGCACCGCCCTGCGTATTTCCACCATCGATGGCTTTTTCGGCGTGGCGGTTTGCGGGGGCGTGTCTTTCGGCTTGCCCGACGCTTTTTCCGGCGCGGCCGGAGGTGTCGCCGACGGACTGTCGGCAGACGGCGGCGTGGCAGGGCCGTAGATTTCGCGGGTTTTTTGATGCAGCATCTCCGCCTCGGCGGCGCGCTGCATGGCATCACGGATGCTGGAAGGCACCGCGCTTTCCGTGAGCGGCGGAAGGAGGGGGTTCGGCCCCTGCGCCCAGGTGCCCAAAGCGGGAAGCAGCGAGGCCATCTCAGTCTGATTGGTGACCTTGTGGAGGCCGATCACACGCAGCGAGGTGCCGAACATGTAGAAAATGGTGCTTTCATCGAGCCCCTCGACCATGCTGCCGCCACGCTGGAGAATGGGGGTGCCGCGCAGGATGATCTCGTCCTCGGTGATGAAGGCTTCCTGGCAGAGCGCCTTGGCGGACTCGCTGAAATTCATCTCGATGAAAACCTTCCCGCGGGCGCGGGCCTTGCGCGGCTTGCCGTCAGCGGTGTACTTGAAGACCTCGATGGAGTCAGCGGCAATTTTCAGATAGGGCGGAAATTCGAGCTGCTGCGTGGAGATGCTTTTGGCCTCGACGAAGCTCATGCTGAGCAGAAAACTGAGATCCAGCGGCGCCTTCACCAGCACGGCATCCTTGTTTTCTGGTTTGGAGGCTGAGGTCGGGGCCGGAGCGGTGGTGCTCAAGTTGCTGCAACCGGCGCAAAGAAGAACCAACACCGCAGCAGGCGCGGCGAAGGCGGTCAAAAACCGTGGGGGACAGCTCATCAGCGAACTTTAGATACACCAAACACGAATCTGCTCACACCATTTTTTCAGAAATGCCGATGATCAGGCCGGAACACGGTCCCGAAGGCGTTCGTAGGCGGCGATAACCATCGCATGTGGATTTTCAACATCGGCGGGGAATGCCTCCCAGCCAGCCTGATGCCAGTCCCCGGCCTGAAAATCCGGGAAAGGGACCCCACCGCCCAAAACCAAGTCCACATGGGTCAGAAGAAGCCGGTCTGCCAGCGGCATGGCGGCAGCATACGCGCCACTGCCACCACAGATGAACAATCCCCGCGCTCCCTGCTCTCCGGCGACCTGGAGCGCCTCCCCAACGCTGGAGACGGCCTTTCCCACAAACGGTACGAAATTCGGATCGCGCGTGAGCACCAGCGGATGATGATCCCGGAACCAGCCGAGCATTTCCTCATAAGTTCGGCGGCCGAGAAGCAGCCATTGACCCGCTGTGACGCGGCGGAAGTGCGCTTTGTCACGCGGCAGATTCCACGGCACGCCCTGGCCTTGAGAAATGAAGCCGTCCTTCGAGATGGCGGCGATCAGCGTCAGGGTGGGCCGCGATTTCACTCAGTAAATCGCGGATTCACCCTCGCGCAGCAGACGCACGCGATGCCCCATCTGGCGTTCGAGCGCGGCTCTGACCAGGCGTTCGGCGGGCTCGTGGATGGGTTCCCCACCCAACGGGAAGGTGTCGTGGTGCATCGGCACCATCGAGCTGGCCCCCAGCATCTCGAAGGCATCCAGCGCCTCCTCGGGATTCATATGCACCGGTCGGCCGCTGGGGGCGTCGTAAGCACCGATTGGCATCAGGGCGAGGTCGATGCTGGCACGCCTGCCAATCTCGCGAAAGCCGTCGAAGATCGCGCTGTCACCGCAGTGGAAAAGGCAGCGGTCGGGGGATTTGATCAAGTAGCCGCCGAAACCGCGATGCGTGTCGTGGATCATGCGCGCGCCCCAGTGACGCGCCGGAGTGAGCGTGATGCGCAGATCGCGGAAGGTGGCGCTCTGCCAGGTTTTCAGTTCCACGATGTGGCCGAAGCCGCAGTTTTTCACCAAGCTGCCGACGCCCTCCGGCACGATGATCGGCTGCGCGGCGGCCAGTTTTCTCAAACTCGGCAGATGCAGGTGGTCGTAGTGCGCATGCGTCACCAGCACGAGGTCGATGAGCGGCAGATCGTGCGCCCAGACGCTGGGATGCCGCACGCGCTTCACAGGGCCGTGCCACAGCGCCCAGTTCGGGTCGATGGCGATGTTCACCCCGCCAACCTGGGCAAAAAAACCCGCGTGGCCCAGCCACGTCACGCCGATCTCAGCCGCAGCCGCGACTGGCAGGTGTCCAAAGTCCATCCCCGGCTCACGCGACGCGAGCAGCGTGGGAATCAGCACTTCGTTGAGGAATTGCATGTTCCGCTTCCGCCAGCCTTCCGTGGGCAGCAGGCCGATGCGGTTTCCCTCCGTGGCAGTTTTTAAAAACCGCCGACGCTTTCTGGCCGGGCTGGTGGCAGCTCCGTCAGCGGAAGACGCGGGATCAGCGATCATGCAGGGGAATGACGTGGGGAGCTTAGGGATCAAATGCCTCAAACTCAAGGCTTAATTCAGCCGTGCCACCGCCGTCACCCATTTGCCCCGGGCGACCACCTTTTCGATCCTCAGTCCCGCCTGCTCCCCCGCCGCGAGGCAGCCTCTGGCCTGGCTGCGCAGGATACCGGAGAGCATCAACACGCCGCCGGGCGCGATGGAGCGCACGAGCTGCGGGAACGCCGCCTCCAGCACGTCATGGAAGATGTTCGCGGCCACGATGTCCCACTGCTGCTTCGGCTGCCATTTCAACACATCGACCTTGGTGAAGCGTGCCTTCGGCGTGCCATTGCGCACGGCATTCTCCTTCGAAATACGCACGGCAGCGGGGTCAAAGTCGCAGCCCCACACGCGGCTGGCTCCCAGCCTTTCCGCCGCGATGGCCAGGATGCCGCTTCCGCAGCCGATGTCCGCCAGGCTCCAACGGCGGCCGCGTTGATTCAGCCCCTCCGCCATGTCCACGATCAGGCGCAGCACGGTCGCCGTCGTGGCGTGGTGGCCGGTGCCAAAGGCCATGTCGGCAGGCACGGCGATGATTTCACGATTTGGAAAAGCCTTCCGCGCCTTGGCGAGTTCCGCCGGTGTGCGGGCGGCGCAGATGACAAAGGTCTCGCGCACCTTGACCGGCGGCGGGGTCTTCGATGACAGCGCGGCCCAGTTCTGCGGCTTCAAATGACGCACGCGCCCGCCGTGCCCCTTCTGAATGTGCCACGCCTGCTTTCGCGTGGGGCAGTAAACCTCCACCAGGATGCGGGCGCGGCCGGGAGCGCTCGTGATGACCAACGTCGCGTCCTGAATGGTGGCAAACCGCTGCTCCCAGAGGTCGGAATTCTTCGACGCGGAGAGTTTGGACCAGACAAACATGCTTGAATAAATCTCCCTGGGGGAGATGGAGCGGGTGACGCGATTCGAACGCGCGACATCTTCCTTGGCAAGGAAGTGCTCTACCACTGAGCTACACCCGCAAAACGTTGGGCCGCGATAGTGGCGCATCCTCCCGCGCGTGCAAGCGTAAAGTTGCGACGGTTGAGAATCCTTCATGGCCGGGCATGGTGCGCGCGTGAACCTCCCCGCACACATCTGGCTCAACGGCGGCATCGTCAGCACCGGCTCGGCCCGTCTCTCTCCTTTTGATCATGGTTTCCTCGTCGGCGATGGCGTTTTTGAGACCTTGGTGGCCCGGAGCGGCCGGCCCTTCACGCCCACGCGGCATTGGAGGCGACTGGTGAATTCGTGCGAGTCGATGGGCATCACGCCGCCCGCCTTCGAGGTCTATTTGAAGGCGATCCGCGATGTGATGGACGCCAACAACCTGCCTGATGCCCGCGTGCGCGTCACGCTCACCAGCGGCGATGGGCCGCTCGGCTCTGACCGTGGTGGCTCGCCAGCCACGATGACCGTGGCAGCCACGTCGCTCAAACCCTGGCCTCCCACCGAGACCGTCATCACCGTGCCGTGGACGCGGAACGAACGCGACGCGCTCACCGGCATCAAATCCACCTCCTATGCCGGCAACGTGCGCGCCCTCGCGCTCGCGCATGCGCAAGGCGCGGGCGAGGCCATCTTCGCCAACACCCGCGACGAGCTTTGCGAAGGCACTGGTACGAACATCTTTGTTGTGGTCGGCGGCCGCGTGCAAACGCCGCCGCTGTCCTCCGGCTGCCTCGCCGGTGTCACGCGTGCGCTCACCATCGAGGCTTGCCTGGCGTCTGGCATTCCTGTCGAAGAAACCACCCTGCCGCTTTCCATCCTGCAAACCTGCGACGAGGCATTCCTCTCCTCCAGCACACGCGACGTGCATCCGCTCGCCCG
>JAEUHJ010000208.1 GCA_016795375.1 Verrucomicrobiaceae bacterium | reverse complement strand
GTCACCAATCCGGAGACGATGGAGTGCAACCTCGAGAACGCCTACATCCTCATCAACGAGAAGAAGGTCAGCAACCTCAAGGACATGCTGCCCCTGCTTGAGAAGGTCGCCCGCTCCGGCAAGCCCCTCCTCATCATCGCTGAAGACGTCGAAGGTGAAGCCCTCGCCACCCTCGTGGTGAACAAGCTGCGCGGCACGCTCAACATCGTCGCCGTCAAGGCCCCTGGCTTCGGCGATCGCCGCAAGGCCATGCTCGAAGACATCGCCATCCTCACCGGCGGCCGCTGCATCACCGAAGACCTCGGCATCAAGCTCGAAAACATCGAGCTTACCGACCTCGGCCGTGCGAAGCGCATCACCATCGGCAAAGAAAACACCGTCATCGTCGAGGGCGAAGGCTCCTCCGACGCCATCCAGGGCCGTGTTTCCCAGATCAAGAACCAGATCGCCGAGACCACCAGCGACTACGACCGCGAGAAGCTCCAGGAGCGCCTTGCGAAGCTCGCCGGCGGCGTGGCCGTCATCAACGTCGGTGCTGCCACCGAAACCGAGATGAAGGAAAAGAAAGCCCGTGTCGAAGACGCCCTGCACGCCACCCGTGCGGCCGTTGAAGAAGGCATCGTCCCTGGCGGCGGTGTCGCTCTGATCCGCGCCCAGGCTGCTATCGGCAAGCTCGGCCTCACCGGCGACGAAGCCACCGGCGCCGACATCGTGGCCCGTGCCATTGAAGCTCCGCTCCGTCAGCTCGCCGCCAACGCTGGCGTCGAAGGCGCGCTGATCGTGTCCGAAGTCAAGAAGGGCAAAGGCAACAACGGCTACAACGTCGCCACCGGCGAATATGTGGACCTCATCAAGGCTGGCGTCGTTGACCCTGCCAAGGTGACCCGCAGCGCTCTGCAGAACGCCGCCTCCATCTCCGGCCTGCTCCTCACCACCGAATGCCTCATCGCGGACATTCCGAAGGAAGAGAAAGCCGACGCCGGCCACAGCCACGACCACGGCGGCATGATGTGATGACCCTTTGATCGCGGGCGGCCTCAATCCGTCTCACGAGTCAAAACCCAAACCCCCACGCGGCCCGGAAGCGATTCCGGGCCGCTTTTTTGCTCACGCAGAAAGAAGCGTCGGCGTCCTCACCGCTGCGGATGCCATCGGTAGTGCCCTGTCAGTGAAAACTCGAACAAGCGGTCCTCCATCTGCGGCCCTTCGCCGATGTTGTGAATGATCCACGGCCTCTCACCGCCGTCCGGCGCGGGAACAACGATCGCGATGTGCGGCAGCCGTCCTGCCACCGTGCAGGTGATCAGATCACCCGGCTTGTAGTCCGCCGCGTGCCGCGTCACCGGCAATGCCGCGCCCTGACGCTTGAAAAACATCTGCAGATTCGGCACGCGGCGGTGGTCGATGTTGGTGTCCGGCCGCGTCAGCCTCCAATTCCCCGGATAGCTGCTGAAGTTCCGCCGCATGTCCTCATGCACGAGCTTTTGCAGATCAAAGCCCAGTGTGCGGTAGCTGCGGATCACCTCGTCCGTGCACACTCCGGTCTCCGCCGGCACATCACCGCCGGGATAGGCCAGCCTCACATACGCCGGATCATACCGCACCGCCTGATGCGTGCGATCCAGCGCCGCGTGCACAAGTTTTCCCGCAAAGGTGTTCTTTGAAGGCGCATGCTGCCGTGCTTGCTCGGCCAGCTCGTGAGTTTGACGGGCGGTCAGGGTGTTCACAAGGAACACAACCGCAAACATAAGGGCAAACATCCGGCGCATGTGCCGAAGATCACGGCGCAGGCATGCGTTTCAAGGTCTCCATGAAGATTTCACGCGCGCCTGCCGGCGCCTTGATGGCGGCGTTCTCCATTTTTGCCAAGATCGGATCACAGCCCGCCTTTGCCCCGCACCTGGGTCTCCGCTAAGGTTTGTGACACATGCTCCGCCTTGCCACTCTTCTGTCGTTTTTGTCCACAGTGCCCCTCGCACCTGCCCTCGACATCCGCATCAGCGCCGATCTCCCGCCGCAGGCTGCGCTGCAAAAGCTGCGTGAGGCCCGCAAGGCCGGAGACAACTCTCCAGCGACGATTTTATTCCCCGAAGGCATCACCGAGCTGCTACAGCCGCTCATCCTCGAAGCGCAGGACTCAAACCTCACGTTCATCGGCGCCAACAGCACGCTCATCGGCGGCCCGGTCGTCACCGGCTGGGGGAAACATGAAGGCGGGATCGTGAAGGCGGATGTCTCGAAGCTGCTGCCGAAGGGTTTTCTTCCGCGCCAACTGCTCTGCGACGGCGAACGGCAGATTCTGGCACGTTATCCGAACTTCGACGCGAAGGATCCGCTCTATGGCGGCTGGGCCTTCGTCGCGGCGTTTCCGCCCGCCGGTGCGCCGGAAGGGCATCTTTGGAAACGCACGCTCTATGTGAAGCCGGAGGATGTGCGGAAGTGGGCACATCCCGAGGAGGTGGAGATCGACATCTTCGCGCAATACGGCTGGTGGAATTTCATCGAACCCGTCGCCGCGCTCGATCCCGCCACGAGACTGCTCACGCTGAAGAAAGACTGCGCCTACGATCTGCATCCGCACAACCGTTACCATTTTCAAAACGCCCTCGAAGAGCTCGATGCGCCCGGCGAGTGGTTTTATGACCGGCACAGCGGCACGCTGTATTTCTGGCCGGTGAAGCCCCTTGAGCAGTGTGAGGTGCGGCTGCCGCTCACCGATTCCTTCTTCAAAATCAAGAACGCCAAAAACATCACGATTCGTGGCCTCACGCTCACCGGCTGCCACGGCTCGACGATCATCTTCGAGCGTGCGGAGGACTGCCTCGTCGAAAAGTGCGTCATCACGAAGGCCGGAGCCTTTCACGGCAGCGGCGTCAGCGCCAGCGATGGGAAAAACGTGCGCATCTCGCGCTGCGAGATCAGCTTCACCGGCAGCAACGGCGTCAGCCTCAGCGGTGGCGACCGCAAAACACTCACCGGTCCAGGCCATGTCGTCGAGGACTGCCACATCCATCACATGGGCGTCTTCAACAAGAACGCCTGCGGGGTCGGTCTGTATGGCGTGGACAATGCGGTGCGGCACAACCACATCCATGATGGCCCGCGCATGGGCGTGCAGATGAGCGGGAACAATCTGGCCGTCGAATACAACCACATGCACCATCTTTGTCTCGAAACGCAGGACGGTGGCGCGGTTTACACCGGCGGGCGGGACTGGATCAGCAGCCGCGGCAGCAAGTGGCGTTACAATTTGATCCATGATGTCATCGGCTGCGGCCAGGAGTCCGGCGGGCTGAAGCATCCGTGGTTCACCTTCGGCCTCTACCCGGACGACAACACCGGCGGCCTCGACATCACCGGCAACATCGTCTTCCGCTGCGCCTACGCCGGCATCCACATGCACAACGCGCGTGATTGCGTCGTGGAGAACAACATCTTCGCCCTCGCCGGGAAGTTTCAGTTCGATCTGCACGGCTGGGTCAAGGAGCAGCGCTTCTACACGAGCCACATCGACACCATGATCAAAGGCTACGAGTCCGTCATCGGTCAGCCGGCGTGGAAAAACATGCGCGGCATGGCATTGCATCCGAAGGACGCCATCCGCGAGGACGGCACGATGATGAGCGGCAATGTCGTGCGGCGGAACATCATGTTCAGCGATCCCCCCGGCGTGCAATACGGCGATCTGCGCCACTGCTCCGCGAAATGGAACGTCATTGACCAAAACCTCGCCTGGGCGGGTGCTGGCCACACCATCCGCACCGGCATCAACAAGAGCGGCCCCGACAAGCCCGGAGCGCCACTGCTCAGCGAAACATTCGACAATGTCGAACCCGGCAAAACGCCGAAGGGCTGGGGCTTCAACCACCGCCCGAACAAGGATGTGCAGCTCGTCGTCAGCGACGGCGCATTGCGCGCCGACTGCGCTCTCGGCAGCGATCCTGGCAATCCTAAAACTGTCTTCCACGGCCCTGACATCGCCATCAAACCTGGCGCGGCCTGCCGTGTGCGTTTGCGCGTCAAAACCACCGGACCCGGCGCGAAGCTGAGTCTCGCCTTCGCCAGTTTCAAAAACCGCGAAGGCTACTGGCAGACCGTGAGCACCAGCCTCACCGCCACGCGTGAATGGAGCGAAGTCGAAGCCACCGGACGCGTGCCGCGCGAAGATGAAGCCGCCTGGAAACCGTGGATGAAACATTTCTGGCTGCGCGTGGATTGCCACGAGCCGGAGGGGCAGGTCTTCATCGACGACGTGCGCATCGTCGAATGCGAGCCGCTCGACGAATGGACCTCCTGGCAGGCGGAGGGCTGGGACAAGCACAGCCGCATCGCCGATCCGCAGTTTGTGGACTGGAAAAACGACGACTTCCGCCTCAAGCCGGAATCCCCTGCCTTCAAGCTCGGTTTCAAAGCGATCCCGGTGGAGAAGATAGGCGTCAGGAAGTGACGTGGTGCGATAACTCCGTCAGCACCGCGGCTGAATGCCCCTGCCAGCCGCCCTTTCCATGAGGAGGACGCGTCTGGCAGAGAATCGGCGCGGGTCCGCCACAGGTGTCAGATCACTTCGTGGCTCCTTTTTTCTTTGCCGGGGCTTTTTTCTTTGTTGGGGCTTTTTCCTTTTCAGCCGTTGCTCCGGGCTTGGCGGCCTCTTTTTGATCCGGGAAGCCGGCCTTCGCATGCGCGACCATCTCGGCAAAGGTGGTGTCGCCGACGCCCTCGACTTTCATCACACCAGTCACATCGGCAAAAGGCCGGGCTTTCTTGATCGCGGCAGCGCGTGTCTCGCCCACACCCGGGATGGCCAGGAGCGCCTTTTCGTCGCCTTCATTGAGGATTTTGAGCAGTTTGGTGCGCTGGGCGGAGGTGAGCGTCTTGGCGATGGCCTCGATTTTGGCGGAGGGTCTGGCCGCCTCGGTGGCAGGGGCTTTTTTCGGCGCGGCTTTCTTCTTGGCGGGCGCCTCAGCGGCGTTCAAGGACAGGCCCAGCAGGAGGGCGGAGAGGAGGGTGATGAATGGTTTCATGAGCATGGTAGGGCAAAACAAGGAGGTGAGGCTATTTCGGTGACGTGGGCAAACGCGAGTCAAAAATGGCCCGCATCCGCGTTTTTTTGATAAAACATGCCGCTAATGCCTCGACAAGCCGGGGCTTTGCCTGGCAGACTTTCTCTTTCCCCACCATGAAACTGCCGGCCTTTCCCCGCTTTGCGCTGTTGCTTCTCGCCTCCGGCGCGATCGCGCAAACCACCCCTTCCCTGCGCACTTGGACCAGCACGGACGGGCGCAAGATAGAGGCGGCGTTTGTGGCACTGGAAGGAGACGCGGTGAAGATCCGCATGGCGAACGGCAGCACCTTCGCAGTGCCGCTGGCACGCCTTTCGCCCGAGGATCAAACCTACGCCAAAGGCCAGACCTCAGCACCCGCCACGGCCCCGGCCGGCACGGCGGCCACCTCTCCCGGCACTCCCGCCGCCAGCAAGACCTGGCCGCGCACCCTTTCCCTGCCGGACCGTCCTGAAGTGACCGTCGTAAAGGAAGATGCGGGCGCGAACGAGTATGTTTACCGCTCCCCGCACTACGAGTTCCAATGTGATTCAAAGCTCGGCGCGAACGTGGTGCGCGAGTTCGGGCGCATCTTCGAGTCCACCTGGATGCTGAACTGCATGCTCCCGCTCGACTTGAAGCCGCAGCCGGAAAAGCTGCGGGAGATCTTCCTGGCCCGTCTCTTCACCAACAAGGAGGACTACATGAAGGAAGGCGGCATCGAGGGCTCCGCCGGCATCTACATGAGCGGGAAAAAAGCGCTCATGGTGCCGCTGCAGAGCCTCGGCGTGAAGATGGTCGGCAGCCGTGTCTCGCTGGAAAACAACAGTGATGAGGAGATGGGCACGCTCATCCATGAGATCACGCATCAAATGATGAACCACTGGCTGGGCCGCTTGCCGACCTGGTACATCGAGGGTGCCGCTGAATATGTGAGAATGCTCGAATACAAGCGCAATGGCGGTTTCAGTCTCATCGGCCTGAACCGTCTGGTGCAAGGCTTTGCCAGAGGCCGTAATTATGCGGGCGGTGGCAAGAGCTTCACCATGATCGACCTGGAGGAGCTCATGACCATCGATGGTCGCAGGTGGGCAGAAGCCCTGGGCAAAGGCGGCTCTGCGAATGAAAACTACGGTTCCGCCGGCCTGCTGACTTATTACTTCTACCACCTCGACGGCAACGGCGACGCGGCAAACATCATCGCCTTCCTGCGCCAGGTCGAAAACGCGAAGACCAACGAGGAGGAGCAGGCCGCCATGAAAGCCCACCTCCTGCGCGAGCGCACCTACGCCCAGCTCGCGGACGATGTGAAAAAAGCCCTGCGCAAAGAGGGCATCGACATTGCGTTCTTCCCGCCGGGCAAAAACGGCGCGGCGTCCTCCTCCAATTGATCGCCCAAGAAACAAAGACCATTGCCAGCAGATTCAGCCGCATAAGCACGTCCGCAGCCAATGTCATACGAGACGCCAACGCAGCCTACCTTTCGCTCGTCAACGGCGGGGGTGACCGGATTTCACAGTTCTTCTCGGCAGACTACACCGTTCATCTGACGGAACGGAAAATGAACGGTGGTCGGGATTTGGTCCGCACCGTGGCTGCGAAGTATGCGAGTGCGTTTTCTGGCCTGAAGTTGGATGTGGATATTCTTGCCGAGCAGTCAGACAGGGTGGCTTGGCTGCGGGTCTTCCGGGGAACTCTGACTGGCGCATTTCACGGCTTTCCAGCCAGCGGTCGTGAGATTATCTGGCGAGACATGGTCACCTCGCGTCTCGCAGACGGTCTCATCGTCGAGGAGTGGGTTGTTTCAGATTTGGCAGAGCGCCTTCTGATGTCCAGAAAGCAGTCATAACTACGGGCGAACGACGCGCCGCAGGGCTGAGCAACTCCTCACGAATTTTTATGGCGTTTCTAGATCATCTCGATTAAAATAGTTTCCTCATCAGGAAATGACCCACTCAGAGCGCATCCGCATCTTGATCGTCGAAAACGAGGGCCTCGTGGGCTGCGACATGGCCACCTCCCTCGGCAAGCTCGATCATCTGGTCGTCGGCATCTGCGCTTCCGGGGAGGAGGCGCTGGAATGCTTCGATGAACTGCGCCCGGATCTTGTTCTGCTGGATGTTCACCTCGCCGGCCAGCTCGATGGCATCGACACCGCTCGTGAACTGCAACGCCGCAGCCATGTGGCGATCGTTTACGTCACCGGCTGCGCCGACCTCGAAACCGTCGCCCGCGCGCGCCAGACGCACCCGCAGGGCTATCTCTTGAAACCCTTCAACCACGACGAGCTCCGCCTCGCCGTCGAAGTCGCCGCCCAACGGCATTTCGAGGAAAGCGAACGCCAGCGCCGTGAACACAGCTACTTCGAGGCATTTCAAAGCCTCGCGGATGGGGTGATCGCCGCCGACTTGTCCGGCGGCGTGGTGTTCATGAACCCCTCCGCCGCCCGCACCACCGGATGGAGCGCGCAGGAGGCCGTGGGGTGCTCCTTGAACGAAGTTTTCCGCATCTACCAAGGCACGGGCGAACCCGCCGAGATGCTTCCCGCCGAAGGTTCTTCCCCAAGCGAGCGCACGGTCTATCTCACCACCCGCTCCGGTGAACGCGTGCCGGTTCAAGACCGCGCCGCGCCTTTGCGTGACGCGCAGGGGCAGCTCACCGGCGTCATCATCCTTTTCCGTGCTGTTTCCGCCACACCGGCACCCGTGGTCGGGGCAAACCGCAGCTCCGCGCCGCTCGTCGATGTCGTCGAAAGCATCTCTGATCCGCTGCTGGCGCTCGATGCCCGCTGGCATGTCACCTATGCGAATGCCAGCGCCCTGAAGCTCTTCGACCGCAGCGGCACTCAGGGCCTGCTCGGCCTATCGCTGTGGGACATCCTGCCCGCCGCCACGCGGGAGCAGCACCACGAGGCCTTCACCCGCGCCATGCTGCATCGTGAGGCGGTGAACCGGGAGCTGTACCTCGATGAGAAACAGATCTGGCTCGAACTGCGCGGCTATCCCTTCGCCGAGGGGCTGCTCCTGCTCGTGCAGGATGTCACCGCGCGTCGTGAGGAGGCTGAGCGCCGCAGCCGCATCGACCGCCTCGAATCCCTCGGCCTGCTCGCCCGCGGATTCGCGCACGACTTCAACAATCTCCTCACCGTCTTGCTCGGCAACATCTCCCTGGCCGAGATGCGGCTGCGCAATGCCATCACCCTGCCGGAGCTGCACACCGCCAAGCAGGCCACGCTCCAGGCGCAGAATCTCGTCCAGCAGCTCCTCACCTTCGCCCGCGGCGGCGCGCCGA
>JAEUHJ010000192.1 GCA_016795375.1 Verrucomicrobiaceae bacterium | reverse complement strand
ACAGGAGTTTACAATCCGAAGACCTTATCCTCCACGCGGCGTCGCTCCATCAGGGTTGCCCCCATTGTGAAAGATTCTCGACTGCTGCCACCCGTAGGTGTCTGGACCGTGTCTCAGTTCCAGTGTGGCTGGTCGTCCTCTAAGACCAGCTACCCGTCGTAGCCTTGGTGGGCTTTTACCCCGCCAACTAGCTGATAGGCCGCGGACCAATCGGGAAGTGACAGGCCTTGCGGTCCCCGTCTTTGATCTCTCGATCACATGCGGTATTAATCCAAGTTTCCCTGGGCTATCCCCCGCTTCCCGGAATGTATCCACGTGTTACGCACCCGTTCGCCACTAGACATCACTCATATTGCTACTCGTGATGTCCCGTTCGACTTGCATGTCTTATCCACGCCGCCAGCGTTCGTTCTGAGCCAGAATCAAACTCTCCAAAAAATATTTTGCTGGCATTCAAGCCAGCCAAATTGACTGCTCCTGTTTAAACCACAGGAGCCTGCGCACTTTCGCGCGCAGCGCACAATTTAGCCTTCTGCTTTCTAGCAACGTTGCTTGGTTTTCACTTCGCAATCGTCGCTTCTGTTTTCTGAAAGATCGTTTCTGAATTTCGGGAAATGTGAGCCGCTTTTGCCTCTCGCTTTTCCTTTTTTCAGCCCGCGTTTTTCGCTGCGGGACGGAGAGATTAGTACAACTCTGAATCCCCGCAACATGATTTTGAATTTTTTTCTTCAAAACTTCAGACGCGCCCTCAAACTTTTCAAAAATGCGCGGCTTGCCGCCTTGACAATGCGCAGAAACTCTCCGCTGGAACCGCCATGATTTGCGCAGGTGCTCACGCACATCACGAACGCGCACCGTGGAAGTAATGGAGATGGACTGACTCCTCACTCCTCCGCGTTTCGATGAGTTGAGGTTCAAGTGCCAAAGTAGCGATCACCCGCATCTCCCAGGCCGGGAACGATATAGCACTTGTCGTTGAGTCCTTCGTCGATGGCAGCGGTGATGATCTGCACATCCGGATGCGCGCGTTCCATCGCGAGAAGTCCCGCAGGACAGCTCACGACACAAATCATGCGGATACGCGCGGCTCCTGCAGTCTTCAACTGGCGCGCGGCCTCGCACGCGCTGCCACCCGTGGCCAGCATCGGATCGAGCAGAAAAACATCTGCGGCGGCCAGGTTCGCCGGCAGGCTGGCATAGTATGACTGCGGCAGCGCTGTCTCTTCGTTTCGTTTGATGCCCACATGTGCCACGACGGCATCCGGCATCAACGGCAGGATGCCGTCAAGCATGCCGAGTCCCGCGCGCAGAATGGGGGCAAACACCAGCGGCCGCGCGAGTCTCGCGCCCAATGTCTGCTTGATCGGCGTCTCCACGACCACCACGTCCAAGGACAGGTCTTTCGTCGCCTCGATAAACAGCAGGCGCGCGAGCAGGTTTAAGTGGCGGCGGAACTGATCCGGAGGCGTTTCCTTCGCGCGGATGGCGGCGAGATGACATTGCGCCAACGGGTGCCTTACGACGACGGGGTCCATGCGGTTCATTGTGCTGCGTTTGATTCGTCTGGCAAAGTTTTCCGCAGCCCGGTCGGGTTGTGATACACTGCCTCCATGAAAGCGCGATTCCACCTGCCCGCCCTTGCCTCGCTGCTGCTGACCGCCTGCGAATTGCCTCCCGCGCAGGACGGATCGAGCTATTACTACGCGTCCTCTGCCCCTGCCGCCTCAAATCTGCCACGGTCACGAGCCGGAAATGACGCGCCTCTGTCGCGCGATGGTTATGCGCCTGGTTCCGGACCCACGGCCATGCCACGAGACAGTCAGTTCATGTGCCAACAGAAGGTGTCCGGCCCCTTTGGCTCCCGCAGCACGAGCACTGTGATCCAATCATCCGGCAATGTGCAGAGCTACCAGACCATTGGCGGTGTGCCGATCTATCCCGGCGCGGGTGTGCCGGGCTACATCCCGAACCAGCCCTACCTGGGAGCACCTGCCTCAAGGCAAATGCAACCCACACACTTGCCCGGCTCCAACGCAAATCCCGGCTACTTCCTGGATCCTCGCACCGGAGCCTGGGTGCGGCCTTAGTCAGCGCCGCCCTGTCTTCCACGCCTCGCCTCCGCCCTGTGCTTGATCACCTCGATCACGATCGGGAGGATGGAGACGATGATGATGAGCAGGAACACGAGCTTGATGTTGTTTTTGATGATCGGGATGCTGCCGAGAAAATAACCGGCGATGCTGAAGCTCAGCACCCAGAACAGACCACCACCGAGGCTGTAACAAAGGAAGCGCCGGTAGTCCATGCGGCCAAACCCGGCCGTGAATGGGGCGAACGTCCGGACGATCGGCACAAAACGCGCCAGAATGATGGCCTTCCCCCCATGCTTCACGAAGAATGCCTCTGTCTTCGCGAGGTAATCCCGCTTGAACCAACGCTGGTTCACGATCCACCCCCCGGCCTTTCGCCCGATCCAGTAGTTCAGGTTGTCGCCGATGATCGCCGCGCACATCAGCAGCGGAATGACCAATTCGATGCGCATCAGACCCTGCGCAGCAAGAGCCCCCACGGCAAACAACAGGGAGTCACCCGGCAGGAAAGGCATCACCACCAGTCCGGTCTCGCAAAAAATGATCGCAAACAACAGGCCGTAAATCAAAGCGCCGTGCTCCAGCGCGAACGTTTGCAGGTGTTTGTCGATGTGGAATATGAAATCGAGGAGCTGGGAAATCATTGGTCGCGAATGTCCGGCGTCAGGCCTGCGCGGCAAACGAAAAAACCAGACCGCCCGTCACGCTGGCGCATGGTTTCGCGGCTCACGCCTTCAACCCGTAAAACCGGATCGCGTTGCCGCTCCACAGTTTGCGTTGCTCGCTGGCAGGGCGTGAGGAGATGATCTGCCGCAACGCATCCACCCAGCCGCGCGCCGGGCTGCCGAGCAGGCACACCGGCCAGTCCCCGCCAAAGAAGACGCGGTCGGACCCGAAGGCGTCGAGGCAGTGGTTCACGACGGGGGCGAGGTCTTCCGCATGCCATTTCCCCGGCGGCACAAAGGCGACGATGCCGCTGATCTTGCACATGACATCGGCGCGCACGGTGGCGACGGCGTCGATGCCGCGCTTCCAGCCGTCCGTACTGCAACTGCGCTTCAAGTCAGGGCCGAGTTTCGGATTGAACGCCTTCGGGTCGCCATTGCCGCAGTGATCGAGCACGAAACGTGTGTCGGGGCACTGTTTGATGAGCTTA
The DNA here is from genome assembly GCA_016795375.1 of Verrucomicrobiaceae bacterium. Taxonomy (GTDB): domain Bacteria; phylum Verrucomicrobiota; class Verrucomicrobiia; order Verrucomicrobiales; family Verrucomicrobiaceae; genus Prosthecobacter. The sequence goes on along the minus strand of JAEUHJ010000192.1, from coordinate 6,633 downwards.
ACGCCATCTTCCAACTCCATCGGGCGCATGGTGAGCTCGAAATTGAGGCCGTGATTGCCGAGCGTCCGCACACCGCGCACGAAGTCGCCGCCCAGGCAGAAGCCTTGTGGTGTGGAGTCACCATGCAGCACCTGGCGCAGGCCTTTGACGATGCCGTTGTGCGCGTAACGCCTCACATAACCCTCGAAATCCGCCGCCGCTGGCCGCCCTCCGATGGTGGCGGCGATGGTCGGTGTGTTTCCGGAGCGGCATTGGGCCACGATGCCGTCGGCTTCCTTGATGTGATCGTTCGTCGCGACATCGACCTCCATGTAAACGGCCTTCACCTTCAAGCCTGCGAAAGCGGCTTGATAATCGGCACTCAAAAAATCGCGCCGCAGCACTTCCGGCGCGCCTTTGATCCAGGGCGGATTCACAACACGCCGGTCCCACAGGTGCTGGTGCGTGTCGATGATCAGTGAATCAGGCGCAGCAGAGCTTGCGCAGGAGGCCAGCGTGGTGGCAGAAGCGGCTTGGAGGAACTGTCGGCGGTTCATCGTGGGGAAACACTACGCGGGTGGGCGGGAACCTTTCACCGGCATTTGCCGCCGCAGCATTATCCGCTACTCTCCGCGCCGCCCATGAATTCCGACTTCATCCCGTCTCTCGCCGCCGTCAATTTCCTCGACTTCTCCTGGGTCAGCAGCCCGGAGGCCTGGGTGGCCATGCTGACGCTCACAGTGATGGAGATCGTGCTCGGCATCGACAACATCGTGTTCATCTCCATCCTCGTGGACAAGCTGCCGGAGCCGGACCGGCCTCGGGCGAGGTTGCTGGGCCTTGGATTTGCGATGCTCACGCGCATCCTGCTGCTCTTCTGCATCTCGTGGGTGATCCAGCTCAAGGATCCGCTCTTCGCCCTCTTCGATCATGAGATTTCAGGCAAGGATCTCGTGCTCATCCTCGGCGGCCTGTTTCTTCTCTACAAGGCCACGGTGGAAATTCATCACAAGGTCGAGGGCCGCGTCGAGGAGGAGAAGAAATCCTCCGTGAAGGCCGCCCTCGGCGCCATCCTCATGCAGATCGCCATTCTCGACATCGTCTTCTCGCTCGACTCCGTCATCACCGCCGTGGGCATGGTGGATCACATCACCGTCATGGTGGCCGCGGTGCTGATCTCCGTGGGATTCATGATGCTGTGCGCGGGTGCGGTGAGCGATTTCATCAGCGAGCATCCGACGGTGAAGATGCTGGCGCTGTCCTTCCTGCTTCTCATCGGCACCACGCTCGTCGCGGAAGGCTTCCAGGTTCACTTCTCGAAGAACTACGTCTATTTCGCGATGGCCTTCTCCGTCTTCGTCGAGACGCTGAACATCCGGATGAAGAAGAAAGCGGCGGCCAAAGCCGCGAACTGAGCCATCCGGCAGAACTGGCACAGCATTGTGCCGGAATGTGGCGCTTTCTGGCACAGTTCACCGCGTCCCGGTTCCGCACGCCAGAAGGTGGGCAAGTGCCGCACGCATGTGAAATCAAGGCTTTCAGGCGTGCATGACATGTCTGGCATGGTTGATGCGGGGATAGAGGCGGAACTCATTCCAACCCCAAACACCCCACCATCCCATCATGAAACTCATCCGCACCAACCCCTCCGCCCTCGCCCGTGTCTCCGGCTTCGACGAGTGGTTCCGTCATCCCTTCGCCGGGCTTCCTTCGCTCGGACATTTCTTCAACAACCTCAGCGAGGTGTTCCCCGGCGTGACCGGTGACAGGCTCGCCGTCGATGTCCACGAGGACAAGGACGCCTTCCACGCCAGCTTTGAGGTGCCCGGCGTGAAAAAGGAGGATGTCAAAATCGAGCTGAACGAAGGCATGCTCACCGTCAGCGCCGAGAAACGCGAGAAGAACGGCGACAACGAAAGCAGCCTCAGACTCAGCCGCTCTGTCTCCGTGTCCGATGGCGTCAACGCTGAAGCGATCTCCGCCAGGCTCGAAGACGGCGTCCTCCGCGTGACGCTGCCGAAGGCCGAGCACCGCAAACCACGCTCCATCGCGCTGAACTGATCAATTCAACCAACCATTCATTCATCCTCATCTCATGAACACCACCTGCCATACCCCCACCTGCTGCGCACCGTCAGCCACCTCCGGTGTCACCGAGTCGCTCCGCAAGCCTCTCTACAACGTCCACGGCGGCACCGACGCCTATGAAGTCCGCGTCGAGCTGCCGGGCGTGCCAAAGAACGGCGTGAAGCTCGATTTCGACGACAACATCCTCACCGTTCGTGGCGAACGCAACATCTCCGTGCCGGAAGGCATGAGGACGCTCCATCGCGAGCTCTCACCGCTCAGCTACCTCCTCCGCCTGCGCCTCAACGCGCCTGTCGAAGAGGAGAAATTGGTCGCGAAGCTCGAAGATGGCGTGCTCACCATCGCCCTGCCGCTCAAGCAGGCCGCGAAGCCGCGCCAGATCGCCATCCAGTGATCCCGCGTCGCGCGAAACGCCTCCACGCCGCCCGCATTGCCGATCATGGTGATGCGGGCGGCTGCATTTTATCTTCCCGCACGCCACGATCTCGGCTAGTAGCGGGGCATGTCTGAAGCCCCGTCCTCGCCGCCCAAGCTCACTCAAACCATCGGCCCGTGGCAGCTCATGTTCTACGGTCTCGGTTCGATGCTGGGAGCCGGCATTTACGCGCTGATCGGCAAGGCGGCGGCCGGCCTCGGCAACGCGGTGTGGCTGGCTTTTTTGATGGCGATGATCGGTGCGATGCTCACCGGACTGTCCTACGCATGCGTCGGCGGACGTTATGCCAAGGCGGGCGGCGCGGCCTATGTCACACAGCGCGGCATTGGCAAACCGCTGCTGAGCTACATCGTCGGCATCGCCGTGATGATGAGCGGTCTCACCAGCATGGCCACCGGCTCGCAGGCCATCATCGACCAGGTCAGCGCCATGCTGGAGTGGCATCCCGGCGCCTTCACCGTGAAGCTCGCATCCATCGGCGTCGTGTTTCTCGTCGGCTGCGTCATCTATCGCGGCATTCGCGAAAGCATGTGGCTGAACGTGCTCTGCACCGTCGTCGAAGCCGGCGGACTGATCTTCATCATCGCCATCGGCATGCGCTACTGGGGCGGCGTGAACTATCTCGAATCGCCTGGCGACACGGTGACAGGCGGCGCGGGTTCCGGCATCACCTTGATGCTCGTCATGCAGGGCGCGGTGCTCACGTTTTACTCATTCATCGGTTTTGAGGACATCCTCAATGTGAGCGAGGAGGTGAAGAACCCCTCCAAAAACGTGCCGGCGGGCCTCATCGGCGCGATGATTCTCGCCACCTGCATCTACATGGCCGTCGCGATCACCGCCGTTTCCGTCGTGCCTTGGAAGGAGCTGGCGGAGGCCAAGGGGCCGCTCATGGAAGTCGCGCAGCGTGCCGCGCCGTGGTTCACCGGCATCAAAGGCGTGTATGCCTTCATCACCATCTTCGCCATCGGCAACACCGCGCTGCTCAACTACCTCATGGGCTCACGCCTGCTCTACGGCATGAGCCGCCAGGGGCTGCTGCCCGCCGTTCTCGGCAAAATCCATCCCACACGCCACACGCCGCATATCGCCGTCCATGTCCTCTTCGGCATCGTCGCCACGCTCATCCTCAGCGGAGGCGTGAAGCAGCTCGCGGAATCCACCGTGCTGCTGCTGCTCACCGTCTTCACCATTGTGAACATCGCACTGATCATTTTGAAGCACCGCCCTGACGAGCCGCGCTGCGGATTCGAGCCGCCGGTCATCATTCCGGCGCTTGGGGCGCTCGTCTGCGCGTCGCTCATCTTTGTGCGCATCCAAGCCGCCATCACCAGCCACGACCCTGCACAGCACACCGCTCCGTTGATCTCCGGAGCCATCATCCTGACCGGCCTCGTGCTCTACGCAGCGCTGAAGCCGAAGGACCCGGTGGCACAGGAGGATTGAGGCAGGGCGACACGCTCGATGGCGGCGCCGCCTTTTCATGACTGCATTTTCCTTATCCGGCAGTTAGCGCTCAAGACAAAATTGCGACGCCATGGATGATCCCGCCATCGGGACGAAGGGGCCGCCTCGACACCAGGCCAGGCATGCTTCACCAGCCTGAATTGGGGAGAAACCCCGCCGCGTTGGGGCGGTGATGGATTATCGTCTGCTTCGACGTTGATAAATCTGCTCATGAAGACCACACGCCGCCAGTTCCTCCAGTCCGCCGCTCCTTTGATCCTTCCTGCCGCTGTGCTCGGACGCGCGGGCGCTGTTTCGCCAAATGGAAAAATCCGCCTCGCCTGCATCGGTGTCGGCGGGCAGGGCACGGGCAATCTGCACGCCTTTCTCGGGGACGAGCGCGTGCAGGTCGTGGCCATCTGCGATGTCGATGGCCAGCATCGCGACCGGGCGATGGCGATGGCGAAGCTGACGAAGGCGGATTGTCACAATGACTTCCGCGAGGTGCTGGCCCGCAGCGATGTGGATGCCATCATGAACGCCACGCCGGACCACTGGCACGCGCACATCGCCGTCGCGGCGGCAAAGGCGGGCAAGGACATGTATTCAGAGAAGCCGCTGGGGGCCAGCATCGGCGAGGGCCGGGCCATCTGCGAGGCGGTGAAACAAAACCAGCGCGTGCTGCAATGCGGCACCTGGCGGCGCTCAGGGCTGAAAGTACGCATGGCCTGCGAGCTCGTGCGCAACGGCCACATCGGCGAATTGAAGGAGATCGAGGTTGGCGTGCCGGGTGTCTTTGCCATTCGTGGCGGCTTCACCGGCATGGAGGGTGCCGAACCTGCGCCGGCTCATCTCGATTACGCGATGTGGCTGGGCAGCGCGCCGGAGAAACCTTACACGGCCGCGCGCTGCCACTTCAACTTCCGCTGGATCGACGATTACGCCCCCGGCTACATCACCGACTGGGGCGCGCATTTCGTCGATGTGGCCCAATGGGGCGCCGGCATGGATGACACCACGCCCGTCGAAGTCAGCGCCACGCAGGTCAAACGCCGTGACAAAGGACTCTACGACGCGCCCGAGGAGTTCCGGCTGGAGTACCGCTACGCCAATGGCGTGAAGCTGACGATGTTCAGCACCACGGACAAGGCCACCTACGGCACACGCTTCATCGGCAGCAAAGGCTGGATTTTCACCGAGGCCGAACAGCTCAAAGCCAGCTCCATGGACATCCTGCGCATCAAGATGAAGGACGGCGACACCCGGCTGTTCGCTTCGAAAAATCACCACCGCAACTTCATCGACGCCGTGCTCTCACGCGGCCAGACCGCCGCTCCGGCGGAGATCGCCCAGCGCGCCGCCGTCATCTGCCACATGGGATCCATCGCGACCAAGATCGGCCAGCCGCTGAAGTTCGATCCGAAGACCGAGCGCTTTGACGGCAGCGATGCCGCCAATGCCATGCTCACCCGCCCGATGCGCGGCCCCTGGACGATTTGAACGCGCCCATAGTCACGAACCCAAACGTGGTCATAAGGAAGGGTGGAAGGCGCTTCTTGCCGGACGGTCAGCGGGTTTTGAGGTGTTTGTCGAAGAAACCGAGCACAAGCGGGCGCAGGTCCCGCTGTTTGGGCTGAAGGTGGAAACTATGCGCCGCGTCAGGGATGATTTCGAGCTGATGGCTGGCTCCGGCGGCCTTCATCGCGGCGGCGAGCGCCTCGGAATCGGCCACAGGCACGGTTTTGTCCGCCGTGCCATGCAGAATGAGCAGCGGGGGATCATTTTTGTCGATGTGGGTGCGCGGATCGGCCTGCTTGTAGAGTTCCGGGGCTTCGGCGCGCGTTTTGCGGAACATGGAGATGTCCTGGTTCTCAAACCACAGCACCGGGCCGTAGAGATCGACCGCGCATTGCACGCGCGTGTCGCCAGCACCGGGCGGATCGAGCTCGCCGCCGCAGAGGCCGACCATGGCGGCGAGATGCCCGCCCGCGCTGCCGCCGATGACGCCGATGTGCGCGGGATCGACGTGCAGCCGCTCCGCGTTCGCCCGCAGCCAGCGCACCGCTGTTTTGCAGTCGTGCAGATTTTGCGGCCACGTCGCCCCCGGATGCTCCGCATTGGCCAGGACGTAATCAATGCTCATGCCGACGTAGCCATGCTGCGCCAGTGTGGTGCCGATGTTGATCTCCCGCGAGGCACGCTTCTCGCCTCCGGCCCAGCCGCCGCCGTGAATGATGACCACGGCGGGGAACTTTTGTCCCAGTTGCGGATTCGTCGGCAGATAAAGATCCGCCTTCTCTGGGCGACCACCTCCGAGGTAATCGACATCATGCTCCGTGCGGACCGGGTCAGCAGCAATGACTGTGGTGGCGAGGAGGAGGAGAAAGAGGTTCTTCATGAGGAGTGGTCTTTATTTGAGTCTAGTAAACAGCTCCTCCAGCCCCGCGACGATCTTCGTGGAGGCATCGACTTCGAGGCAGCTTGAGCGAGCGCGCCAGGTTTCGTAGCCGCCGAGCGCGTGCTGCTCCGGCGTGGGCAGGTAACCGTGATAGGCGTTTGCCAGGGAGACGGTGAAAGTGGGCGCGTGGCGTTTTTTCAACTCCAGGCCGATCTCGACGAACACCTCGGCGGGAATCGCGGAGACGTGCAGATCGCCGATCTTCATGACTTGCAGCGGCGCGGAG
>JAEUHJ010000154.1 GCA_016795375.1 Verrucomicrobiaceae bacterium | reverse complement strand
CAATTCAAATAAAGATCATGGACTGGATTCGTGAAAACAAACCCCTCGCCACCATCCTTGGTGTGATCATCGCGGCCACCTTGGGGCTGGGCTACCTGCTCTTTGACGCTTGGAGCGCTTATTCGGAGACGCGGGAAACCTACCAGGGGGTCGGCGGCCAGATCGCCGGACTCAAGAGCGCACGGCTTGCCCCCACGGAGGACAATCTCAAGGCCAAGAAGGCGTTGGTGGATGAGTACGGCGCGCTGGTCAACCAGCTCGGCGGCGCCCTGGTCATCCTGCAGCCTCCCTCCCAGCCGGTCAAAGACATCGAGTTCCAGTCCAGGCTCAAGAGCAAGATCGCCGACGCGCGCAAGGCCGCGGCTCTTGCCAAGATGAGCCTGCCGCAGGATTTCGCCTTCGGATTCGACGAATACACCAGCGCCCTGCCCAAGTCCGCCGAGGCCGCCACCGAGCTTTCCAGGTTCCTGGATGCCGTGGACGAGCTGGTGCGCTTGTTCATGAAATGCGGTGTCCAGTCCGTCGATCTGCTGGAGCGTTCCAAACTCCCCCAGGAGCAGGCTGCCGCCGCGGCAACAAACACGGTGCAGGGCGGCGCGGCCGCGCCGGCCATCCTGGAGAAGCGCCAGATTTCCCTCATTTTGACCCTGGACCAGGGCTCCTTGCAGCTTCTTATCAGCCGCCTCGCCAATCCGTCGGACATTACCTTCTTCACCAGCCTGCGCCTGCTGCGCATTGAAAACGAAAAGCAGGAAGGCCCTTTGCGCGCGGAAGTCAGGCTGCCTGAGGCCGCGCCCGCTCCGGGTGGTGATGCTGCCGTCCCTGCCGCGCCGGGCCAGGCCAAGCCGGCCTCGGATGAAATCAAGCCGCCTGCAGCGGCCCCCGTGGACTCGGTGCCGGTGCTCGGAGAGGAACGGTTGAAGGTGCGCATGGAGCTGGATCTGGTGAAGTTCCTGGAAGCCGCCAAGGGCGCCGCCGCCCGCTGATTTTTCACGCCATTTTTTCAAACCCACCGCCAGCCTTTCCAAGCACACCATGCAAAACAGCCAGGGAAACTACGAAAAAGTCATCCTGACCATCTCCGCCCTCCTCGCCATCGGCGTCGCGGCTTGGCTGGTTCTCGAATCGCAAGGCTTCGAGGAAAGTCTTGCCCTGGCGCAGCCTGCCCCCCAAAGCGGCATGAATCCGCCGGACAAGGCCAGGGTGGTCGAAGCCAGGGAGATCATCTCCAAAAAATACTCATGGACCTCCCCCGCCCGCAACGGCAAGGCGGTACCCCTCAACAAATCCGTCCTTCTGGTGATGAAGGAAAACCAGCTCTTCGACCTGCTGCTGCCGGAACCGAAGTTCCGCGAGCCGATGACCAACGTCTTCCTCACCGGCGACCTCACGAAAAACCCGCCTGAGTCCCAGTTGCCGGGCCTGTTTTCTCCGAATGTCGGTGACTTGGACGCGGACGAGGACGGTTTCTCCAATCTGGAGGAGTTCAATGCGAAGACCAATCCGCGCGACGCCGCCAGCCTGCCGCCTGTCACCAACAAGCTGTTCCTGCGCCAGCGCATCAGTCATGACTACATCATGAAGCTCGTCAGCGGTGACGGCGCGACCTTCCAGATCCAGCGCCTCAAGCCGGAGCCGAAGGCCAGCAAGTTCGTCGCCATGAACGAGGAGTTCGGTTTCGAGAAGGGCGTGGTCCGTTTCAAGCTGCTCTCCTCAAAAAAAGAAACCATCCAGCATCCGACGCTCGGCCCCATGGAGGCTGCCATCCTGAAAGTGCTCGATCTTTCCACCAAGAAGGAGTTCGAGCTCGTGCAGGGCAAGGAGATCAACCTCGCCGAATACGAGGCTGAGCTGGAGTTCCGCTGGAAGCGCCGTCAGATCATCCCTGGTGTCAAGGAAGGGAAGACCTTCCAGCTTCCTGGCCTCGGCGTGAGCTACCACATCCTGAAGCTGGAGGAGACCAAGGCGGTCATCGCCCCCCTCGGCAAGGACGGCAAGCCCGCGGCGGCGACGCTTGAGATTCCGCAGGGTTGATCCCTTCTCCTTTTTTCCCGGCCCGCGAAAAATATCTCGCCAAAGTTCCCACCTCTCTGCTAGAAGTCACATCTTCACCTCAAAAAATGCCGTTCGTCCGCCTTATGACCCATCCCTCCCGTCTGGTGCTCAACCTTTCCCTCGTCGCCTTGACCGCGGTTTCCCCGCAAATCATGGCGCAAAGCTCCGTTTCCGGAATGGCGAATCGCGAAATCGCCCGCCGCTACGCCCGCATCGAAGACGCGCGCACCGCCATGGATCGTGGTGACAAGCTCTTCAGCGAGGGGGATTACGAAAGCTCCCTGGGTTCCTACAAGGCGGCCATCGACGCGCTGCCCAACGCCCCGCTCACCCAGGACTGGCTGGAGCTGGCCAAACTCAAGCACGCTGATTGCAGCGTCGTCGTGGCACGTGAAAAGGCGCGTGTCGGCAGTTATGACGAGGCACGGCAGTTGCTCGAAGGGGCGGTCGCCTCCATCCCGGGGCACAAGGACGCGCTGGCCTTCCAGAAGGAACTGGACGACCCTGACCGCTGGCCCCCGGCCCTGACGGCGAAGCATGTCGAAAACGTCGGCAAGGTGCAGAAGGGGCTCCTGCTCGCCAACAGCTCGGTCGAGCTTGGCAACTACGACAACGCCATCTCCCAATATCAGGATGTGTTGCGCACCGACCCCTACAACAGCGCCGCCCGCCGCGGCATGGAGAATGCCGAGCGCAAGCGCATGGACTACTTCCGTGCCGCTTACGACCACCAGCGCGCCAAGATGCTCGCCGCCGTGGACGAAAGCTGGGAGGACAAGGTGCCCGTCCAGGGCAGTGCCGTGGCATTTGACTACGGAGTCGGCCGCAGCCCGGGAGCCTATCTCACGGAAAAGATGAACAAGATCATCTTCCCCATCGTGAGCTTCCAGGGAGCCACCATCGATGAGGCCATCGAATACCTCCGCGTCAAGAGCCGTGACTTGGACACCTTCACGGACGCCTCCGGCGTCAAGGGCGTGAACATCATCCTCCGCACCGGCGACGCCCCCAGCAATGCCTCCATCAGTCTCGACCTCAAGGACGTGCCCATGTCCGAGGCGCTGCGCTATGTCACCGAGCTGGCCCAGATGAAATTCAAAGTCGAGGCGCATGCCGTGCTCGTCGTGCCGCTCTCCGAGGACGCCAGCCAGCAGTACACCCGCACCTACCGTGTGCCGCCGGATTTCCTGAGCATCGGCGGCGGGGACAGCGGCGCCCCCGCGCCTGCGGCCGCACCTGCGGATCCCTTCGCCGCAGGTGGTGGCGGCGGAGCGGCCGCTGCCAGCGGGTTGATCGCCAGAAAATCGGCCAAGCAGATTCTGGAGGCCCAGGGCATCACTTTCCCGGACGGCTCCTCCGCCAGTTTCAATCCCGCCACCTCCCAGCTCGTGGTGCGCAACACCCAGCCGAACCTGGACCTGGTCGAGGCTTTCGTGGACACCATCACCAAAAACGCGCCGAAGATGGTCGTCATCACCTCCAAGTTCGTCGAAGTCACCCAGAAGAACACCGAGGAGCTTGGCTTTGACTGGCTGCTCGGCGGTGTGGGCTTCAACGGCAATAACGTCTTCGCCGGTGGTGGCTCCTCGGGTAATGGCAATCCTTACAACTTCCAGAACTATCCTTTCGGCGGTGTCCAGACGATCCCGCCTATACTTGCTGGAGCTCAGCAGGTTTTTCCCGCACAGATCATCAACAACGCCTTGGCCGGCCCGAATGTGCAGGGAGTGGCGCCGATTAACGGTGTCTTGGGAGGGGGCGGCGGCCCGATTTCTTCGGGACTTCGTTCTGGCAGCCTCGCGCTGACCAACAACAGCATTGACAACCTGATCAGCACCGGTTCCACGACTGGAGCTGCCACGGTGGCACCGGGCATTTTCTCCGTCGCCGGCGTGTTCACCGACCCGCAGTTCCAGACCGTCATTCGTGGGCTCAGCCAGAAAAAAGGTGTGGATCTGATGAGTGCCCCCAGCGTGACCACCAAGAGCGGTACGCGGGCCACCATGGAAGTGACACGCGAGTTCATCTACCCCACGGAATTCGATCCGCCGCAGCTTCCGCAGACTGGCGGTGGTGGCATCGGTGGTGGTGGCACCTCGGCCTTGATCGCCACTCCGACCACGCCCACGGCCTTCGAAATGCGCCAGACCGGCGTGCGTTTGGAAGCCGAGCCGACCGTCGGAGCGGATGGAAACACCATCGAGCTCACCCTCGCGCCTGAAGTGGTCGAGTTTGACGGCTTCATCAACTACGGCAGCCCCATCAACTCCCCTGCGGGTTCGAATTTCCAGCTCCTGACCCTTGGTGCGGGTGGGCAGACCATCGTGCCGATTGTCAGCACCGAACGCCTGCTCACGCCGAACGTCATCAACCAGCCCATCTTCTCCGTTCGCAAGGTGTCAACCGCGGTTTCGATCTGGGACGGGCAGACCGTCGGTCTCGGCGGCCTCATCCGTGAGGATGTGCAGGATGTGGAAGACAAGATTCCGGTCCTCGGAGACCTTCCTTTTGTCGGCCGTCTGTTCAAATCCGAGGCGGAGCAGCACTTCAAGCGCAACCTCATGATCTTCGTCACCGCCCACCTCATCGATCCATCCGGCCAGCGCATTTCCAAGGCCAGTACCGGCGCCGCTGATCCAGCTGCGGTCACGGGTTCGGTGGGTACGCTGCTGCCTCCGGTGGCTCCTGCGAATTGACCTGGCTTCCGGCGCTTTTTTGACACGATCAGGCAGGAATGGTGACATTCCTGCCTGATTCATTTGTGGAGGCCATCATCGTGGCTATGGGACAGCCCGACATGAAATCCTGGGTGATCACCGGCGGCGCGGGCTGCGGCAAAAGCGCGCTGCTGGCATTTCTGCGCGCTCTCCTGCCCGCCGCCGGCGTGTTTTCCGCCGACCTGGCGGTCGCCGAGGCATTGGGCCGCGAGGAGATCCGGGAGAGGCTCGTGGACTGCTTTGGTACCGAGGCACAGAGCGGCCCCGGCCAGGTGAACCGCCCCTGGTTGCGGGAAGTCGTGCTGCCCGACCCCGCCCTGCGCGCCCGGCTGGAAGGCATCCTGCATCCTCCGGTGCTGGAGGCGTTGGAGGCCGCGCGCGAGCAGACGCACCGCTCCGGGGCGAATCTTTTCCTTGCGGAAGTCCCGCTGCACTATGAGATTGGGGCCACAGTTTCAGCGGACCTTGTCATCGTGGTGGCTTCCAGCCGGTCGGTGCAGGTCCGGCGGATGATGGAAACCCGGGGGCTCGACGAACCGACCGTTCACAAGTTCCTGGAGGCCCAATGGCCCATCGAAGCCAAGGTGGAAAGAGCGGACGCGGTCATCTGGAATGACGGCAGTCTGGCCTCTCTCGAAGCCCAGGTGCTGACGCTGGCAAGCCCGCTCTTGCACGCATGAACGAAGAACTCAACGAATCCTCCTCCGCCACCGTTGTTGCGGACGCCCCCGCCCCCTCTCCTGCCGCCGGGGAGCCATCCACCGCCCAGGAAAACGGCCTGACCGCCGCCGGGGCGAGGGCCGAAGGCGCGCAGCCGCCATTCCCCCAGGAAGTCTCCATCAACGACCTTCAGGCAGCCTCCCTCGCGGAGCTGCAGGAGCTGGCTGACAGTGTCGGCTTCCGCCTCAATGCCAGCCGTTCCAAGCATCAGTTGATCTATGATCTCTGCTCCTGGCTGGCCGAGCACCGCACCCGCCTCAAGGTCGAAGGCGTGCTGGAGATCGGCACGGACAACTTCGGCCTCATCCGTTATCCGAAGTACAGCTTCGCGCCGCTGCCGGAGGATGTTTTCGTCCCCTTGTTCCTGGTCAGGAAATTCAACCTGCGCCCCAGCCAGAAAATCACCGGGCTGGCCAAGGCGCCGAAGGACAAGGACAAGTACCTCGCCATCGACCGCATCACCGAGGTCGAGGGCCTGCCGGTGGAGCAGTGGGAGCCGCCTGCGGAATTTGACAAGCTGACAGCCACCTTTCCCAACCAGCGCATCATCCTTGAGACCCCGAAGCCCTGCGCCCTCAGCTCCCGCATCCTCGATCTCGTCGCCCCGCTGGGCAAAGGCCAGCGCGGCCTCATCTGCGCCCCGCCACGCTCCGGCAAAACGGTGATCCTCAAGGACATCGCCAAATCCATCGCGAACAATCACAAGGAGATCAATCTCATCGTCCTGCTGCTCGACGAGCGGCCGGAGGAGGTCACGGATTTCGAGGAGACGGTCCAGGGCTGCGAGATTTACAGCTCCACCTTTGACGAAAGTCCGAAACGCCACAGCCAGGTGGCCGAGATCGTCCGCGAACGCGCCTGCCGCCTCGTGGAGATGAAAAAAGATGTCGTCATCCTGCTCGACAGCATCACGCGGCTCGCCCGCGGCTACAATGCCATGCAGGGCGGCAAAGGCGCCGTCATGTCCGGCGGCGTCGGCACGAAGGCCCTGCAGAAGCCGAAGAAATTCTTCGGCGCCGCCCGCAATGTCGAGGAGGGCGGCAGCCTCACCATCATCGCCACCGCGCTCATCGAGACGGAAAGCCGCATGGACGAGGTCATCTTCGAGGAGTTCAAAGGCACCGGCAACATGGAGGCCACGCTCGACCGGGAGATTTCCGAACGCCGCATCTTTCCGGCCCTGCACCTGCTCAAATCCGGCACGCGTCGTGACGACCTGCTCTACCACCCGGACGAGTTCCGCCGCGTCAGCCAGGTGCGCAAGCAACTGGCTGCGGTCCCGGCCGTGGAGGCGCTCGAACTGCTCATCCGCAACATCCACCGCACCGGCAACAACGCTGAAATCCTCCTGACCGGCTTGAAATGACCGCGGCAGCACCAACCACGGCGGACTACGAGTTCATCGACACGCCAGCGCACCTCGACCGCTGGCTCGGCCAGATGCGCCGCTGGCTGGCGGAAAGCCCGGACAAACGCTGCTGCCTCGACACCGAGGCCGACAGCCTGCATCATTACCACGAGAAACTCTGCCTCCTCCAGGTGAACTGCGCCGGGCGTTACGCCCTGGTCGATCCGCTGGCCGTCGCCGATGTGTCGGCCCTGCTGCAACTGCTCGACGACCATGAGTTGTGGTTTCACGGCGCGGATTACGACCTGACGATGCTCCGGCGCACCTACGGCTGGGGTCCGAAAGTCGTGCGTGACACGCAGATCGCCGCGCGCCTTCTCGGCGCGCGCCACTTCGGCCTCGCCGCGCTCGTGAAGGACACCTTCGACCTCGAGCTGTGCAAAGCCTCGCAAAAAGCCGACTGGAGCCGCCGGCCGCTGCCGCCCAACATGCTCTCCTACGCGGTGGATGATGTGCGTTACCTGCTGCCGATCGCCGACAAATTTGTCGCGCAGCTTCGCGGGAAGGGCAGGGAGGGCTGGTTTCATCAAAGCTGCCTCGCCTTGCAGCAGGATGTCGCCGCCCGTGACAGCGCCGGACGCGAGGATCCCTGGCGCGTGCAGGGCTGTGGGCGTTTGCACTCGCGCGGCCTGGCTCTTTTGAAGGCCATGTGGGAATGGCGCGAAGGCATCGCCAGGGAGCGCGACCTGCCGTGCTTCAAAATCATGTCCAACAAGCAGATGACCGCCTATGCCGAGCAGTTCGAGGCGGGGCAGCCGCTCAATCCGCCCAACGGCTGGCGTCCTCGATGGAAAAAAGATTTTCACGACATCATCACCGCGTCCACCACCTCCGACCCTTCCTCATGGCCTGCGCGCCCGAAGAAAACCAAGGGCCGCCTCAGTGACGCCCAGCGGGATCAGATCGAAAAGCTCTGCGCCCATCGCGAAAAAATCGCCCAGGGACTCGAGATCGAGGCATCCCTCCTCGGATCACGCGGCACCCTGGAGGAGCTGGTGGTTTCAGGAAACCCTGCGGAGCATCTGATGACCTGGCAGCACGATCTGCTGGCCGAAGGACTGCGGCAGGCGCTGCACACGGCGTGAGAAAAACGGCCGCCCGCCCTCACTTCTGCCGCAGCCATTCCGGCAGCACGATCTCCGCGCTCTTGATCGGCGTGGAGTCGCCCTTCCAGACAAAGCCCGCGTCCTCGAAACTTTTGCGATGTCCGCGCAGGAAGGCCAGCAGGCGGTGCCCGAGCTGCTGGTTCGGCGAATCCTTCCGCACGGAGTAAGGCTGCAGCGCCTTCGACTTGTCCGCGGGCAGCGGGATGGCCTCGAACTCATCCGGCTTCGATTGCAGGTTGATGCGGTAAACCACCACCGCGTCCAGCGAGCCGGTGCGCATTTGATTGACCAGGAAATCCCCGGTCGGCACCTGTGACGACGCGTTCTTGCCCACGCTCTCCAGCAGGTTCATCGACTTCAGCATCGAATGCGTCAGAAATCCCAGCGTGGACTGCTCCGCGTTGCAGAGTCCCACGCGCAGGCCGGGCTTCGCCAGGTCCGCCAGCGTGTGGATGCCGTGCGGGTTGCCCTTTGGCGTCGCGATCACGATCTCCGCCTCGGTCAGGATCACCGCCTCGGGGAACTGCTCCGCCACCGGCGGCACGAAGCACACGTCGCAGGCGTAATACACGTCCGGGAACTTGGGATTGTCCGCGTCAGCCATCGTCTTCATCGCCGCGCAGAGGATGCCGCAGCCGTTGTAGGTCGTCGTGACCGAGATGCCCTCACGCCCGGCGAACTGCCGCAGCACGTCCTCGATGCCGCGCCGGTTCACGCTGCCGATGTAGAGGATCAGATCCGGTTTCGCCGCCCAGGAGTCTCCAGGGACGGGCTTGAAGCCATGCTTCTGAAAAACCTCCCCGCCTTTTTCCGGCGCGGTGAGGTAGCGCGCGAAACGCAGCGCCTCCGCAGGGCGTGCGCTGGACTCCAGCACCGCCGCCGTGGCATGTTCCGCATGCCCGGCCAGTTCCGGTGTGTCAACGGCCTCAAGTCCTTTGAACTGCGGCACCACCGAATCCCACACAATCGCCGCGTCCACCGCGCCGAGGGACAAATCTGCCGCGATCTCCGTCACCGTCGGCTTCATCACCGCCGCCTTGCCCGCCAGCGCGTCCCACCTGGCGCCCAGCAGTTTTTTTGTCACACGCCCGATGCTCGCCGCCTCGGGATTGGCCAGCGCGATCTTGATCCCGGGTTTTTTCAGCGCGGCGATGCCATCCACCTGTTTCGGGTTGCCTTTCTCTACCGCGATGACAGGCGTCTGCTTCACGAGGCGGAACTCCTCCTTGGTCACTCCCAGTTTGCGGGCGTCCGCCAGCGCCCCGTCATCGGCGGCGATGAAAAGATCCCCCTGCCGGGCGATTTTGAGCTGGCTCAGCAGGGTTCCCGTGCCGCCGAACTGCAGACGCACCTCGGTGCCGGTCTCCTTTTGATAGGCCGCCGCGATCTCCTCCACCGGCTTCTTCACGCCTGCGGCGCAAAACACCGTGAGCGGCGCGGCCGCCGCCTGTTTCGGCTTCAAGGTCACCCAGGCGGCCCCGGCAAGGGCGGCCAGACAGAGGAGGAGCAGGGTCTTTTTCATCATGAGCAAGGGAGAACGTCCCGAGTGGACGCCATCGCGCAATTCAGGCGATCAATTTGTCGATCACCCGGCCGCCGATCTGGGAGAGCTGCTTGAACCGCCCGCCGTGGTAGAAGGTCAGCTTGTTGTCGTCAAGACCCAGCAGGCGCAGCAGGGTGACATGCAGGTCGCGCACATGATGCACATCCTGGATGGCCTCCATGCCGCGATCGTCCGTCGCGCCGATGGTATGCCCCGCTTTGCATCCGCCGCCGGCGAGCCAGATCGTCATCGCCTTCGGGTTGTGGTCGCGGCCGTACGCGGTGCCGCCGCGCACGCCATTGTCCGGCGTGCGTCCGAATTCGCCGCACCACACGACCAGCGTGTCCTCCAGCAGCCCGCGCTGCTTCAAATCCATGATGAGAGCCGCGATGGGCCGGTCCACCTGCCGGAT
>JAEUHJ010000153.1 GCA_016795375.1 Verrucomicrobiaceae bacterium | reverse complement strand
TGATCCAGAGGAAGCCGTCGGGGCCGGTTTGGGTGCTGACGGGGCGGACCCAGCCGTCGTTGGCACGGAGGAAGTCGCGACGCGGCTCGCATTTGAAGGTGGCGCCGACGGGCGTGAGGATTTCCTCGTGGATGGCGTTGTCGTGGATGTTGCCGATGAAGGCGTGGCCGTGCGTGTCGGCGGGATAGCGTCCGCCTTGATAAATCTGCACGCCGGCATACGCGGCGCGGAAGTGTTTGTGCTTCACGATGCTGGGAAGCTGCTCGTAGGCATACGGATTCTCCGGCGCGCCGCCCTGGCGGACGTAGATGCCGCCGGGGGCCATGTGGAAGAAGTGGTCGATGACGCAGGCGCTGACGAAGAAATTGCCTGCGGCATCGAAATCGCAGCCCCAGGGATTGCTGGTGCCGTCGGCGAAGACTTCGAACTCCCAGGGGAGCGCGAGCGCCCCCGCCCGCTCCTCTTTGCTGGCGGACGAGGGCGTCCGCACTCCCATCGGCCTCGCGCGACCGATGCCCGCGTCAAACTTGAAGCCTTCGCTCTCTGGCTGGCCGGGACGGCGGACCTTGCTGTGGGTGAAGACGCCGTGCGTCATGTAGAGCCAGCCGTCGGGACCCCAGCAGAACGAGTTCAGCAGCTCGTGCGTGTCCTCGCGGCCAAATCCAGTGAGTACCACGCGCCACGCGTCCGGTTTGTCGTCGCCGTTGTCATCGCGGAAGTGCAGCAAATGCGGCTGCTGGCCGATGTAGATGCCGTTGTCGCCGCAAAGGATGGCGCTGGCGAGATTCAGGCCTTCGACGAAGACGGTGCGCTTGTCGGCCTCGCCATTGTTATCGGTGTCTTCGAGGATGACGACGCGGTCACGCGGAATCTTGCCGCCGAGGCCCGGCATCGGATGGTATTGATCATCCTTCGCCTCGCCGCCGAAGGGCGCGGGATGTTTGGAGCCTTCCGGATACTCGTACGCCTCCACGACCCACAAGCGTCCGCGATGATCCCAGGTCATGGCGACTGGATTCTGCACCATCGGCTCATGCGCAAAGCAGCGCACCGCGTAGCCCTCCGGCACGCTCATTTTAGCCCGCGCCTCCTCGGGGGTGGGGCAAACCGTGGTCGCGGCGGCACGTTCTCCCTCGATTTCTTTGCCCGCGGCGAGGAGATGCGTGGTGAAAAGGAGGAACGAGAGGGAAAGGAACGTGCGCATGGTCGGGAATCGTTTTCTAGCAGGAACTACGTTTGGGCGGCAAGAACGATGTCGGACACGGTTTGGGCGGAATCGGACGAAATCACCAGCGCACTTGCCAGGTTCTGCCTTCGCCCTAGACTGCGAACATGAAAAAGAAGCCCCGCGATTTCCATGTCGTCATCGAACGTGACGAGGACGGATGGCTCGTCGCCAGCGTGCCTCAACTTCCCGGCTGCCACACACAGGCCAGGACCTACGACACGCTGATGAAGCGTGTCCGTGAGGCGATTGAGGCGTGTTTGGGTGTCGCTGGTGTGGAGCCGGAGAAATCGGAGTTTGTGGGCGTCCAACGTGTGATGGTGTAGCTCATGCCTCGTCTGCCACGACTCACCGGGAAAGAGCTGATGAAGTGCCTGAAGGGGCATGGTTTTCTCTTGGTGCGCGTGCATGGCAGCCATCATGTGATGCAGCATCTTGATGGTCGGCAGACGGTGGTGCCGGTGCATGCCGGAGAAATCATCGGGCCGGGTCTGCTGCGCAAGATTTTGAACCAGACGGAATTGGAGCCGGAGGATCTCGTATAGGCCGTATTGGAGCTGTGCAGCGTTTTGATCGAGGACGAGGACGATTTGACCAGAGTCAATCCATCCTGTTAATCCTCCGAAATCCCGTTCATCCTGTCACAATGGCCTCCTCAACCACTCCGCCCCGCAAGACTCCTGAACAACTCCGCTCCTGGCGCTGGTATGGCCGCGATGAGCTGCGCTCCTTCGGCCATCGTTCACGCGCCAAACAAAACGGCTGGGGCAACGAAGACATCGTGGGCAAGCCGATCATCGGCATCCTGAACACCTGGAGCGATCTGAACTCCTGTCACATGCACCTGCGCCTGACGGCGGATGCGGTGAAGCGCGGCGTGTTCCAGGCGGGCGGTCATCCGATGGAAATCCCGGTCATGTCCGTGGGGGAGATGCTGACGAAGCCGACGGCGATGTTTCATCGCAACTTCCTCGCAATGGAGACCGAGGAAATGCTGCGCGCGAACCCGATCGACGGCGCGGTGTTGCTCGGCGGTTGCGACAAATCCACTCCAGGGCTGCTCATGGGCGCGTTCAGCATGGACATCCCGATCATCTACATGCCCTGCGGCCCGATGATGAAGGGCAACTGGCGCGGCGACACGCTCGGCAGCGGCAGCGACGTGTGGAAATACTGGGACGAAAAACGCGCGGGCAACCTGAGC
This sequence comes from Verrucomicrobiaceae bacterium, assembly GCA_016795375.1. Lineage (GTDB taxonomy): Bacteria > Verrucomicrobiota > Verrucomicrobiia > Verrucomicrobiales > Verrucomicrobiaceae > Prosthecobacter. The sequence goes on along the minus strand of JAEUHJ010000153.1, from coordinate 67,301 downwards.
TGGGACGAGTGGTGCGAGATCGAGGACGGCATCGCCCGCAGCCCCGGTCATTGCATGACGATGGGCACCGCGAGCACTTTGACTGCGCTGGCGGAGACGCTGGGTCTCGTGATGCCTGGCGCGTCGTCGATTCCGGCCGTGGACAGCGCTCACACGCGCATGGCGGCCGCCGCGGGCCGTCAGATCGTCGAGAACGTGTGGCTGGACCGCAAACCGTCCGGCATCGTCAGCGAACGCTCGTTTGAAAACGCCATCGCGGTCGATATGGCCCTCGGCGGCAGCACGAACGCGATCGTGCATCTCATCGCGATGGCCGGACGCCTCGGTATTCCGCTGCCGCTGGAAAAATTCGACGAGATCAGCCGCAAAGTGCCGCTGCTGGCGAATCTGCGGCCTGCGGGCAAGTATTTGATGGAGGAGTTCTTCCTCGCCGGTGGTTTGCAGGCGCTGCTCAACGGCATGCGCGAGCTGCTGCACACCGATGTGCCGACGATCACCGGCCAGACACTCGGCGAGGACATCGCCGATGCGATCATTCACAACGAAGACGTCATCCGCACGCCGAAAAACCCGCTCCAGCCCGATGGCGGCACCGCCATCCTGCGCGGCAACCTTTGTCCCAACGGGGCGGTCATCAAACACGCCGCCGCCACCAAGGAACTCTGCACGCACAAAGGGCCGGCGCTCGTCTTCGACAGCTATCCGGCGATGAAGGCCGCTATCGAGGACATGAACCTCGACGTGACGAAGGACACCGTGCTCATCCTGCGCAACGCCGGTCCTGTCGGCGCTCCCGGCATGCCGGAGTGGGGCCAGCTCCCGATTCCGAAGAAGCTCATCCTGCAGGGCATCCGCGACATGGTGCGCCTGAGCGACTGCCGCATGAGCGGCACGAGTTACGGGGCCTGCGCGCTGCACATCGCGCCTGAAAGCGCCGTCGGCGGCCCGCTCGCGTTGGTGAAAAACGGCGACCTCATCGAGCTCGACGTGCCGAATCGCAAACTCCACCTCCACGTCAGCGACGAAGAGCTCGAAAAACGCTGCGCCGCCTGGAAACCGGCTGCGCAGCGGTATCACCGTGGCTACGCGAAACTTTTCGTCGAGCACGTCACGCAGGCCGACCAAGGCGCCGACTTCGACTTCCTCCAGCACGGCCCGCCCGTGCCGGAGCCGGATATTTTTTGATTCATCGCATGAACGAGCCATCCGAAACCGCACTGGAGAAAGAGGTCATCCCAAGCGGCCTCTTGCAGAAGCTACGCCTGGCGAAATGGACTCCGGGATTGCGGGAGCACCTGGCGCAGGAGGTGGCCCTCGCGCCGCCACCTGGCGTGGAGTCCGGCGCTGACGGCGAGTTCGGCGGCGGGGATGCGGATGGCGACGGTGAATGAACTCACCTTGCCATTTTCGACCGACCTGCGCTCTTTGGCTGGTCCAAACATTCAACAGGCGTGCTCTTCTCGCTCAATCCGGCGGCGTGTCGCGTTTCGCCCGCGCTTCGATCCACGCATGCGTGCGGCGGAAGATGAAATCGAGCAGCAGCGCCAGCAATGCTCCCGCGAACGCGCCGGTGATGCCGCCATAAACAGCGATCATCCAGCTCGCATCCGCCTTCTCCATGATGGCCCGGGCGATCCATGCCGTCACCGCGCCGGCCGGGATGCCTGCGAGAGTGCCGCATTGCAGCAAAAACGCGCGTACTGCCGTCGCCGGACGTTTTGTGAAGAATCCCAGAGCCACCGAGCTCGAAACCACACCCAGGGTGACCAGCACAACGGCGAGGACGCACGCAAACAAACCCACGGCGATGCCGGCGCCAATCAGCACGAGCATGACCAGCAGCATGATGAGGCCGGGAAGTTCCATGCTGCCGAACATGGCATGACTTCCTCATTTTCCAATCTCCGTTCCTGCCGTGGCGGAGTGACGTCCGCAGGCGGAAGGATTTCGTTATTTGACGGTGCGGGGCAGGCCGCCCTGTGGCTTGCTGTTCCCATGAGGTTCGATTTTTCGCCCCCCTCCTGCTGTTCCAGACGCCGGTTGCTGCTGGCGGCGCTCGCCGCGTGTGGCGGGCGCATGCTGGCGACGGAGGGGCCGCCGCATGTGCGCATTCTTTTTTTGGGCAACAGCTACATGGCGCTCCATGGCCTTCCGGCGTTCGTGGGGGAGCTGATGCTGTCCTCCGGCGTGCTGGCACCGCACATCGGCAGCTACTTGCAGGGTGGCCGCAAGCTGGGCCAGCATGCGGCCGATCCCGAGGCGTTGAAGCTGCTGAGGCAAGGCGCGGATGACGGAAAGCCTTGGGATGTGCTCGTGGTGCAGGAGCAGAGCCTTCTCTCCGCTGTGGCCGCCGTGCAGCCGGAGGCGCGGCAGATGATGAATGACGGCCTCTCCCGGCTTGTGACGCTCGCCCGCGAGGTGAATCCCAAGATGCTGGTTGTCGATTTCCAGGTCTGGGCGCGCCATGAGAGCCTTTGGAAAAAGAACTCCCCTGACGCGCTCTCCTCCGGCACCAGCGCGGACGAGGCGCATGCGCGTATCCGGCGGGCGAACGCGGACGTGGTGAAGGCCGCGTTGGAGAAAAATCCGGGTGCGAACATCCTCATCAGCCCGGTGGGGGATTTCTGGCGGCTCGCGCAGGATGTTTATCCAGCGATGCCGCTCCATGCGGAGGACGGCAGCCCCCCGGACGTGCTGGGCACCATGCTCAGCGCGCTCGTCATCGTCGGCACCATCGGCGGGCGAACGGCCATCGAGAAATCAACGTGGACCGGCGAGTGTGTGTTCGCAGATGTGGAGCGCCTCAAAAAGGTGCTGCTGGATCATCCGGATGTTTTCAAGGCGGCGGGGAAGTGAGCCGCGGCGTGTCCGCCATGTGCCGGCCGCCCACCCTGCATTCAGAGCAATAAGCCGCGCGGCTCATTCCTCCGCGCCGGGCCTGAGCCAGTAGAGCACGCTCATGCGCACGGCGATGCCGTTTTCGACCTGCTGGTTGATGAGGCACTTCTCGTAGTTCATGCCGGCGTCGGTGATTTCGACGCCGCGGTTCACGGGGCCGGGATGCATGATGTGCAGACCGCGTTCACGCACGATTTCGACGCGCTCGTTGGTGAGGCCGTAGTTCTTGTGATACTCGGCGGAGCTGGGGATGAAAGGTTCGTCAATGCGTTCGCCTTGCACGCGGAGGAGGTAGATCACATCAGGCCGCCACTCGAAGGCGTCGCGCCAGTTGCCTAACTGTGGGATTTCCTCCGGCACCTCACGCGGCATCATGGAGCCGGGCGCGAGATAGGCCACGTTCATGCCGAGGCGACGGAAGATGAGGCTGGTGCTGCGGGCGACGCGTGAGTGCTGGATGTCGCCGACGATGAGGGCGCGGCAGCCGCGCAGGTCCTTGTGGATCTCCCGCAGCGTGAAGGCGTCCAGCAGCGCCTGCGTGGGATGTGCGTGCCAGCCATCACCGGCGTTGATGACGCTGGCGCGGGTGTTTTTGGCGATGAGGTTCGGCGTGCCAGCCTGTTTGTGTCGCACGACGATGTAATCGACGCGCATGGCCTCCAGAGTCTCGACCGTGTCCAGGACGGACTCGCCTTTCACGACGCTGCTCGATTCGATGTCAAAGTGTGTGACGTCGGCGGAGAGACGGCTGGCGGCGACTTCAAAGCTGGAGCGCGTGCGTGTGGAAGGCTCGTAGAACAGTGTGAGCATCGTCCGGCCCTTGAGCGTGGGCACCTTCTTCACACTGCGCTTGAAGAGCTCCTTGAACGGCACGGCGTTGTCGAGCACGAACGCGATTTCTTCATCCGTGAGCGATGCGATGTCGAGGAGGTCTTTGCGCGGAGTCATCGGGTGGGAGCCTGAGTTTGCACGGTGCAGGAGTCCTGGCCGTCCACTTCTTCAAAACGGACGGCGACACGCTCGCCGGGAGCCAGGGTGATCTTGAGGGCTGAAAAATCCGGCTGCACCGGCAGCTCGCGGCCACAGCGATCGACGAGCACGGCGAGCTGCACGCGTTTCGGGCGGCCGAAATTCAGCAGTTCATCCAGCGCGGCGCGCACACTGCGACCGGTAAAGATGACCTCGTCGCAGAGCACCACGGTGAGGTCGTCGATGTCGAAGGGGATGTCGGAGCCTTCGAGCTTCGGCACCATCTGGAAAGTGTCCAGGTCATCGCGATACTGCGTGATGTCGATGGTGCCGATGAGGGCCTTCACGCCGCCATTCTTTCCCATCTCGGCGGCGATCCGTTTTGCCAGCGGCACGCCGCGGGTGTGGATGCCGACGAGCGCGATGCTGGCCGCGCCCGCGTTCGCCGAGCAGATGCTTTTTGCCAAAGCGGCGACCCCTTCGGCCATCCGGGCCTTGGTGAGGAGGGTGCGTTCGTCTGCGGGCATGGCGGGAAATCGTGCGCGGACAGTCCGGTGATTCGCGGCCTTGTCAAATCTGCCTCCGCGCAGGTTTTGCGGCGGTTCACGCCTCCAGGGTTGCAAAGCGGGCGCGGCTTTGGTTTGATGCGCGCATGAGAAAACTTTCGCACCTCCTGCCGATGATCGCGGTCTGCGCCCTGCTGACCGGCTGCGAGATATTCCGGGAGAACAAGGTGCTGATCACTTGCCATGTGCAGACCGACGCGATCGAACATCCCGCCGAGATCATGCGCCTGCCCATCGGCGGGCAGGAGATGACCTTCAAAAAAGTGCCGGAGTTCAGCCAGCGCAGCATCGCCGCTTTCCAGCCCTTTCCCGCCGAGGACGGCCAGGGCAACGGCCTGCTCCTTCAACTCGATGCCAAGGGAAAAAACTACCTGGAGGCCGCCTCCCGTCTGAATCAGGGAATGATCATCCTGACGATGATCAACGCGGTGCCGGTGGACATGGTGGAACTGGACCAGCCCGTGACCGACGGACGCTTCACCATCTGGCGCGGTGTCTCGGATGAGACCATCAAGGAGATGGACAAGTTTTATCCGCGCCTCAACCGCCTGAAGTCCTCCTCCCGCTGGATGGACATGCTGCCCTCCACGGACAAGGAGAAACTCAACGCCCGTCGCGTCGCGAAGGAAGCCGAGGCTGCGGAGAAGGCCGCGCAGCGCGACCTGGAGCGCGGCATTGTCCGCCCGGTGCCGAGGACCCGCGACATCCCGCTGGAAGGCTTCAAAACGCCCGGCGCCCGATGAAACGTCTCCTCCTCACCCCGCTTTTGCTGGCCTCCTTCGCGGCTCACGCGCAAAATCTCGTGCTGCCGACGGACAACCAGGCGCTCTTTGACCAGCCGTCCGCGTTTTTTCAGTTCGTTGACCGCAACTTCGAGGGTGAGAAGACCACACCCTGGGAGGGCGGGCAGTTCGGCTTCGTGCGCGATCCGCGGCGCTTCGGGAAAAGCATCGCCTATGCGCGGTTCCACGAGGGGCTGGACATCAAGCCGCTGAGACGGGATGCCCAGGGCGGTCCGCTCGACGAGGTGCGAGCCATCGCCGATGGTGTCGTGGCATATTCCACCGCCGCACCGAATCTGAGCAACTACGGCCGCTACGTCGTCGTGCGGCACGACTGGGGCCAGGGCTCGTTTTACTCCCTCTACGCGCACCTGCGGGAGTCGCGTGTCTCGTCCGGGCAGCAGCTCAAGGCAGGTTCGGTGCTTGGCCTCCTTGGCCACACCGGCAGCGGCATCGACCAGCGCCGTGCGCATGTGCATGTGGAGCTGAATCTTTTTCTCTCCAGCCGCTTCGATGTGTGGCATGCGGCGAATTTTGCCACGCCCAATCCTCACGGCGTGTTCAACGGCCTGAACCTCATCGGCCTCGATTTGCAGGCGTTCTACCTCGCGCAGCGGAGAAATCCGGCCGTCAACGGCGCCGGTATCGTGCGTGCGACAGAGAGCGGTTATCGCGTGGCCGTGCCAGGTGTCGCGGAGATGGAAATCCTCAAAAATTACCCCTGGCTGCTCGATGGCGAACGTCCGGCGGGCAAACCGGCCGCCTGGGAGGTCACCTTCAGTCGCTGGGGGCTGCCGCTGGCTGTCAAAGCGTCGAACTCGCCCGTCTCACAGCCCGTGGTGACGTGGGTGAAAGACGCCGGCATCCCGCATTACACGCACACCCGCGGTTGCGTGACCGGCAGTGGCAGCACGGGCAAGCTGACGACTGAAGGATTGCGGTTCATCAAGCTGGCGTGCGGCCTGTTTTGACCGCGGCACGAACGTCCCGCTTGCTCTGATGGATGCGTTGCAAGCGACACGTCCGGCTACTGCCCCGGCACATAGAACCGGCCCATGTGCTCCAGAATCTTCGCGCGTAACTCGTCGCCGTCGATTTCACCGTTGTGGCGGAAGATGACCTCGCCGTCGGGGGCGACGACGAGCGTGTGCGGGATCGGTCCGGGCCATTCGGAGTCGAGCGCCTGCATCAGCGCCTCGCTGCTGGCTTCGTTGAAAATGTAGGCGTTGCCTTTGCGGCCCTCGGCTTTCAAAGAAGGCTTCAGTTTGTCCGGCACGATGGCGTTGTGCTTTTCGAGGAAGGCTCTCACCGCGGCCATTTCCTTCGGATCGTCCATGCTGATGGTGATCAGTTCAAAATCACGCAGGCCGAACTTCCGCTGCGTGGCGACAAGTTCGGGGAATTCCTTCACACACGGACCGCACCATGTGGCCCAGACGTTGAAGAGGCGGACTTTCTTCGTGTTGTTCTTCCGCAACGCGGCGATGCCCTTCGCGTCGATCACTTCGACCTCCACCTCGCCCTTCTCCCATTTTTCGTTGTCGGCGGCGATCGCTCCGCGCTTGTCGATCCACTTCGTCGAGCAGCCATGCGGCTTCGTTTCGGCCACAGGCACCGGTTTGCCTTCCAACAGGGCCAGAATCGCGTTGCGCGCATCGGGCGCGGTCACCGTGGCTTCGTCAGCATAACGAGAATCATCGAGACGACCCTGATAGCGAAGTTTGCGCTCCTTGTCGAAGATGAATACATGGGGCGTGGCCAGGCAGCCGTAGGCGAGAGCCGTTTTCTGCGTGTCGCCGTCGTAGAGATAAGGGAAATTGAAATCCTGCTCCTTCGCGTGGCTCTTCATTTCGGGGAAGCTGTCGTTGTACTTCGAATAACCGAGCTCATCGGGCCGCAGAGCCGCCGGATCGTTTGGATTGATCGCCACCACCTTGAGTCCTTTGCCTTTGAACCCCTTCACCAGCTTCTTGATGCGCCCTTCCACCGCCTGCGAGGTCGGGCAGTGGTTGCTGAGAAAGGCTATCATGAGCAGATCGGCGTCCGCGTAGTCCTTCAGTGTGTGTTTCTCCTCGTCGATGCCGGTCAGATCGAAATCCGGCGCCGGGTCACCAATCTTCATCTCGTGAAAGCCTTCCGGCTGCGACGAGGCTGGCTTTTTCGGCTTCGCGGGCGTTTCAGCCAGCAGAAGTGCCGGCAAAAGGGCGGTGAGCAGGATGGGCAGCGTCTTCATGGCGGAGATCAAATCATGAACGTCGCTGAAAGCGAGCATTTAGCCGTCCGATGTGACACAGGCTGGCAGCCCGTGTCACGACCTCATCACATCTCGAACTCATCCGCCGGATCGAACGGCGGCATGGGCACGTTGATGATCTTCAGTTTGCCGACCGCGCGATGCACACAACCGGGCCGGATCATGACGGTGGTCATCGGCTTGAGCGGAATGATCTGGCCGTCGGCCTCCAAATGGCCTTCGCCTTCAAGGACGATGTAAATCTCCGTCATCTTCTCGTGCCAATGCGCCTTCGAATCCGCGTGGATGTCGGTGAGATGCACGGTGGCCAGGGTGTTCCAGTCTTCCTTGAACGCGCGCCGCGCCTGGCCGCAGGGACAGGGCGTGGGCGTGATTTCATCGAGCTGGGCGACGGCGAAGCGAGGCGAGGACATAAAGGCGAATTAAAGAGCCGCCAGCGCCGCAGCAGCGACTTCGGCGGTTTGTTCGAGGTCTTCCTTGCTGTGGGCCATGCTGATGAAGCCGGTCTCGAACTGGCTGGGCGCGAAGTACACGCCGTTGTCGAGGCAGTGGTGGAAGAACTTGCGGAAGGCGGTGAGATCGGACGTTTTGGCGTCTTGCAGGCTGTGAACCTCCGTTTCGGTGAAGAACAGGCAGAACATGCTGCCTTTGCGATACCAGCGGTAGTTGAGGCCCTTCTTCTTCAGCACGTCGAGCACGGCGGTTTCCATGATCTGGCCGAGATTTTCGAGCAACGCATAGCCGTTGAGCTTTTCCAGTTCGCGCAGTTGTGCGAGACCGGCGGCGAGCGCCACGGGGCTGCCGCTCAGCGTGCCCGCCTGATACACCGGACCGAGCGGCGCGAGGTAGTCCATGATGTCGACGCGGCCACCAAAGGCACCGACGGGCAAACCACCGCCTATGACCTTGCCGAGGCAGGTCAGATCCGGCGTGATCTTCTCCAGCTCTTGCACGCCGCCCTTGGCGAGGCGGAATCCGGTCATCACCTCATCGAAAATGAGCAACGCGCCGTACTTCGTCGTGATGTCGCGTAGTTTTTGCAAGAAGCCTGGCTTTGGCAGGATGAGGCCCGCATTCGCCGGATACGGCTCGACGATCACGCAGGCGATTTCGTTGCCTTGTTTCTCAAACAACCCCTCCAGCGCGGCCTCGTCGTTGAAAGGCAGCACGCTGGTGAGTTCCGCGAAGTTCTTCGGCACGCCGGCGCTGTCCGGATTGCCATGCGTGAGCGCTCCGCTGCCTGCGGCGACGAGCAGGCTGTCGCTGTGGCCGTGGTAGCAGCCGTCGAACTTCACAAGCCGGTCGCGCTTCGTGAAACCACGCGCCAGGCGGATGGCGCTCATCGTCGCCTCCGTGCCGCTGCTGACCATGCGGACCTTCTGGATGCTCGGCACCCATTCGCAGATCGTTTTGGCCATCTCGACCTCATACAAATTCGGGATGCCAAAGCTGACCCCTTCCTTCGCGGCGCGGTGAATGGCCTCGATGACCGGAATCGGCGCATGGCCGAGGATCGCCGGCCCCCAGGTGCCGATGTAGTCGATCATGCAGCGGTCATCGACGTCGTAGATGCGGCAGCCCTTGGCGCGCTTCACAAAAAACGGATCGCCGCCGACATTACGGAAGGCGCGCACGGGCGAATTCACGCCGCCAGGGATGTATTGTTTGGCGAGGTCGAAGAGCTTGGTGGAAAAGGGTCCGTTGGGCATGGTTGAGATGAAAAGGAATACGCGGGAGGGCGGGACCGTCGAACAAAAGGTTGCCCGGAGGCGTCGGAGTCGCGTATCCTCATCCCAACCGGCACACTGACAATGAAAGCGATCCGCTCGATACTACTCATCCTGCTTGTGACGCACGCGTCGCAAGCGCAGTTGGTCACCCCGTCGCCCCGCAACAAATCGTCGCTTCAGAGCCTCGACCCAGGGTCGTTCTCCGTGGAGGGCATGACGCCAAAGCCGGTCGTGGTCAAGGTGCGGCTCGAGGCGCCGGTTTATCCCAATAGCAAGCTGCAGGGGGCGCTCGGCTCTTTTGCGCCTGGCACCCTGGTCACGCTGGTTGCGATGTCAGATACTGCCTACCGTGTGCGTGGCAGGGCGCGTCATGGCGATGTCGCCGGTTGGGTCCGTCAGTCGGATGTGATCTCCGCCGATCCGAATCTCGCCGCGAACCTCAAAAAACTTCATGAGCGCGCGCAGAAAGTCGCGGAGTTGATCGACAGGCGCCAGGTCGCCCTCGGCATGACCAGCCAGGAGGTGAGGGCATCCCTCGGCAAACCCTCGCGCAGCAGCGCGAAAGTCAACGCGCAAGGCAACGAGGAGAGGTTGGAGTTCAGCATTTACGACCGGGTGCCGCAGACGACGACCACGACGAACGCCTTTGGCCAGCTCGTGCAGACGGTGATCTATGTGAAGGTCGAAGTGGGCACTCTCAGCGTCAGTTTCAAAGAGGGCGTCGTCTCCGAGATCGAGGAAACCAAGGGCAATCCCCTCGGCGGAGGCGGCGTGCAGGTCGTGCCGCCGCCGTTTGTGTTTTGATCATAGCAGCGCCTTTCTCACCCGCTCCGGCGTCCATCTTGCGGCGCGCAGGCTGCGCAACGAGCGCGCGTCATCACGTTTCGCCAGGCGTTTGCCGGTTTCATCCGTGATCAGTCGGTGGTGATGCCATTCAGGCACCGGCAGAACGAGCAGCTCTTGAAGCAGGCGGTGCAGATGCGTCGCCTCCAGCAAATCCTCGCCGCGTGTCACGAGCGTGATGCCTTGCAGCGCGTCGTCCACGACAACAGCGAGATGGTAGCTCGCCGGCGTGTCCTTTCGTGCGAGCACGACATCGCCAAACACCGCAGGTTGCGCCTTGAAACGGCCGCGCCCGCGATCCGTCCAGAAAAGCTCGCTGCACACCAATTTTGTCCCCTTCGCCACGTCCAGCCGCAGCGCATACGTCTCCCCGGCGGCGATGCGCTCCGCGCGCTCGGCCGCACTGCGATTCCGGCAGATTCCGGGATACAACGGCCCGTCCGGGCCCTGCGGCGCGTTTCCAGCTCGTGCGATTTCGTCCTGAATCTCACGTCGCGTGCAGAAGCACGGATAGAGCACGTCGAGCGCCTCCAACTTCGCCAAAGCGGCGCGGTAATCGTCAAAGTGATCGCTTTGCCGCCGCACCGGCGTCTCCCAATTTAATCCCAACCACGCGAGATCTTCAAAAATCGCCTCCTCGTATTCGGTGCGTGCGCGAGTGCCGTCGATGTCTTCGAGGCGGATCAAGAAGCGCCCCCTTGCGGCTTGTTCGTGCGCAAACAACGCCGCATACGCATGTCCCAGATGCAACCATCCGGTGGGACTCGGGGCGAAACGGGTGAGTTCAGGCATGCGTGTCGGATTCAGGCGGCGCGCACTTTCGCCACGACATCGCCGTTGTCGAAGATACCGAGCATGGATTGACGATAAACATGCAACTCCGGCCGGATCATGCCATGCGTGAGGCCACATTTGACCTTGGTGACCGCCAGCGCGGGCGATTCAGTCCAACCACCCCGCGATAGATTGGACGCCGGAGCTTGCAGATACAGCGTGTGATCAAAGGTCTCCTTCGGATGCACTTCACCATCATGAATGTGCAGCGTCGGGAAGAACACCGTATCCGACAGTGCCGATGGAAATGAAAACGCCATCGGATGCACCTGCGCGTTGCCCGGCTTCAGCTTGAACACGGCGAAGCCGAAGTCCGCATAGCCTGGGAGTTTCTTCCAGCAGTCATCGGGCAGCCGGAAACGCGCGTCCAGCCGGCTGAAGTCGGCGATCGTCGGCACAAAACTCGCGTCGTAAGCGCCGACGGAGACGACTTTCAAACGTCGTTCCACAGAAACGGCAGCGGGATGTGTAAAAGCAAAGGGGTCGGCTGACCTGTTGGTGACTGGAAATAGCTCCCACAAGTCGTCGAAGACGCTGTCATACTTTGAGAAGTCGAAAAACTTCACCGAGTCCTCGCTCGTGCCCGCTTTGACCGGAATCGGCAGCACCATCGCCAGATCCGTGGCGGCTTTCAGCGCCATCTGATAGATCAGCACCTGGTTTCCGCGTTCGCCCAGCCGCGCGAAGATGCGCGTGTTTTTGACCTCCTCGACTTTTCCAGTGAAGCAGCACATGATGCGCATGCTAACGAATCCCCACATCTTCTGTCCAGCATGAATCTCGCCGACCTCGTCTCCCACCTCGACACCGAACTGCGCATCGCGGAGATCGCGGACTACGGCAACGCCTTGAACGGTCTCCAGCTCGAAAACCGTGAGGGCAAAGTCACTAAAATCGTTGCCGCAGTCGATGCGACGCTGCCGGTGATGCACAAGGCCGCCGCCATGCGTGCGGATCTGCTCCTCGTGCACCACGGCATGTTCTGGAGCGGACTGCAACCCTGGACAGGGCCGGTGTTTCAGAAGATGCGGCTTTGTCACGACAACGGGCTCGCGATCTACAGCGTGCATCTGCCACTCGACGTGCATCCGACGCTCGGCAACAACGCGCAGATCGCCATGGCGCTCGGTTTGACGCCCACCGGCGGCTTTTTGGAATACAAAGGCAGCTCCATCGGCGTGACGGTGGATCATGCGATGCCGTTGGATGAGCTGGTGACGATGTTCAAAACCTCGCTCGGTGGCAGCGCGGTGCATGTCTGCGCCGGAGGCCCGAAGATCACGAAAAAGATCGGCATTTCCTCCGGCGGATCGGGGTCGGAAGTCGCCGCAGCGGCGAAGGCGGGCATCGACACCTTCATCACCGGTGAAGGCCCGCATTGGAGTTACACGCTGGCTGAGGAACTCGGCATCAACATCCTCTACGGCGGTCACTACGCGACCGAGACCTTCGGCGTGAAGGCGCTCGCCGCGCACATCCAGCAAAAATTCGGCATCTCGTGGGAATTTGTCGATCACCCGACCGGTTTGTGAGTCATGGACTCACGGACACCCGTGCCGGCATCAGGCGGGCGGTGGGCTTTCCCTGGCGGTTTCTCGCGACCCACAGTCCCCATGTGAGCGTGGGGCGCGGCAGGGTGTGAAGGTGCCCGCGCTCAAGCCAGGCCGCCGCCGATGAACAGTCGCACCAGCGCCACGACGCCGACGGCGATATTGATCGTGAGGCCGATTTTCCGCTGGGGAAACACGCCGAAGATGATGCCGAACACGCAGAAGACGAGCACGGGCCATTGGATGGCTCCCAGCAGCGGGATGATGCCGATCACCATGCAGACCGCCGCGAACAGGCCGATGAGCACGGAGATGATTTGACAGATGGTTTTCATGACGGCGGCAAAGATCGCCAGCCACGCGCGATCTCAACTGGAATTCCTCCCGGTCATTGTAAGCCGCGCCTTGCATTCCGCCCGCAGGGGGCTAGTCTCGCCGCGCTCGTGATTCCAAGGAGAGGTGGCTGAGTGGTTGAAGGCACCTGACTCGAAATCAGACGTGGGGGTAACTCCACCGAGGGTTCGAATCCCTCCCTCTCCGCCATTTTTCACAGGCTTTGACTGGTGAACAACGAGCTGTGCCCCATACCCGGCCACCGGCCTGTCCGTCCATTTTCTCCGCCCGATGAAATTCAAAACCGTCGTCATCACCGGCTGCACACGCGGACTTGGCCGCGCGATGATTCCGCGATTCATCGATGCAGGATGGCAGATCGCCGGTTGTGGGCGGAATGAGGCTCAAATCGCCGAATTGGGACGGAAATGGCCCGCGCCGCACTTTTTCCAAACCTGCGACGTGTCGCGTGAGGACGATGTCGCCGTATTTTGCGCGGCCATTTTGAAGCAATCCGGCCCGCCGGACCTCGTGTTGAACAATGCGGCCATCATCAATCCGAACGCGCCGCTGTGGGAGACGAGCGCGGAGGAGTTCAGCCGCATCATCGACATCAACATCAAAGGCCCCGCCGCCATGATGCGCTGTCTGCTGCCCGCGATGCTAAAACGTGGCGGCGGCGTGATCGTGAACTTTTCCTCCGGCTGGGGGCGCTGCACGGCGGAGGACGTGGCGCCGTATTGTGCTACGAAATACGCCATCGAAGGTCTGAGCATGGCCACGGCGCAGGACACCGGCGGCAAGGTGGCCGTCATTCCGATGAATCCCGGCATCATCGACACCGACATGCTCCGCAGCACCTTCGGCGGCAGCGCAGGCGGATTCCCGGATGCCGACGACTGGGCGAAACGTGCGGTGCCATTCTTCATCAAACTCGGTCCGAAGGACAACGGCAGGCAGATGACCGTTCCCGGCGGCTGACTGCCGCTTGACCGCCGTCCTTTGACTCTGGACGTTCGGCCATGCGCCTCCTCATCACCGCCGGCCCGACGCGCGAGCCGATTGACCCGGTGCGGTTCCTCTCGAACCGCTCTTCCGGGCGCATGGGTTACGCGCTCGCCGAGGCCGCGTGCGAGGCGGGGCACGAGGTCGTGCTCATCTCCGGCCCGGTGACGATCCCGGCGCCGGAAGGCGTGACTTTGATCAAGGTGGAAACCGCGCGCGAGATGTTCGACGCGGTGCAAATCTACCTTAGCGGTTGCGACGCGGCCATTTTCAGCGCCGCCGTGGCGGATTACCGGCCGGTGCATGTCGTGGCGCAGAAGATGAAGAAGACCGCAGACAAGCTCACACTCGAACTCGAGCGCACGGAGGACATTCTCGGCTCCGCGCGCTTGAAACTCGGCTTCACAGGCATTCTCGTCGGTTTCGCGGCCGAGACGGAGAACGTGATCGCCCACGCGAAGGAGAAACTGGAGCGCAAAGGCTGTGACATGATTGTGGCAAACGACGTGTCGCAGGCGGGCATCGGGTTTGACAGCGCGGAAAACGAAGTCACCCTCTGCCTCCCCGGTGGCCGCACGATGTCACTCCCCCGACAATCGAAGGCCGCTCTCGCGCGTGAATTGATCGCGCACATCACCCAGCTCTCAGCCCCTAACGACCCGAAGTGAAAGAACTCCTCGCCACCGCCACCGAAGCCGCGCACGCCGCGGGCAAAATGATCAAAGACAACTTCGGCTCCGAGCTCACGGTGAACGAAATGCAACGCCACGACATCAAGCTGGAGCTCGACGTGCGCAGCCAGAAGCTCATCACCGATATGATCCTCGCCCGCTTCCCCGAGCACGCGATCCTCGGCGAGGAAGGCGGCGAAACCGGCGGCAATGGAGACATCGAATGGATCGTCGATCCCATCGACGGTACGGTGAATTTCTTCTTCGGCATCCCGCATTACTGTGTGTCCATCGCCGCTCGGAAACGCGAGTCTAAGGAGCTGCTCATCGGCGTGATTTTCGACCCCAACCAGAACGAAACGTGGACCGTCGTGCGTGGTGAAAAGCCGAAGCTCAACGGCAAAACCATCAGCGTGAGCAATCGCGGCGAGATGGCCGAGGCGGTCGTCACCGTCGGCTTCTCGAAGAGCAAGGAGGCGCTCGATTTCGGCTTCGCACGCTACAAGCGCATCGCGTATGAAGTGCGCAAGACGCGCATGCTCGGCAGTGCCGCGCTCGCCATGGCCTACATCGCCTGCGGCCGCCTCGACGCGTATGTCGAGGAGCAGATCAGCCTGTGGGACATCGCCGCCGGCCAGCTCATGGTCGAGGAAGGCGGCGGCAAGGTGATGCTCAAGCCGAGCACCACAAAACCCGGCACCATGTTCATCTGTGCGTGGAACGGCAAACTGCCCATCGAAGCGTCCCTCTAAATCGCATGGCCGCCGCCGACACCCGTGAAGTCATCCTCGAAGCCCGCGAACTCACGCGTGAGTTCGACGGCGTGAAGGCGCTCGACCGTTTCAGCTTCAAGCTGCATCGCGGCGAGGTCCTCGGCCTGCTCGGTGCGAACGGCGCGGGCAAAACGACAGCGATGAACTGCCTGCTCGGCCTCACGCTGCCGACTTCGGGCGAGCTGGAAGCCTTCGGCAAGCCGCTGCATGCGCACCGCATCGAGATTCTGCGTCGCGCGAACTTTTCCTCCGCCTACACCGCATTGCCCGGCAATCTGCTCGTGTGGCAGAACCTGCTCGTGTTCGCGCGCATCTACGGCGTGCCGAACCCGAAGCAGAAGATCGCCGAGCTGCTCGACCTCCTCGAGATCCCGCATCTCGACAAGCGCGTCACCGGCCAGCTCTCCGCCGGCGAATCGACGCGGGTGAACCTCGTCAAAGCCTTCCTCAACGATCCCGAGCTGCTCATGCTCGACGAGCCGACCGCCTCGCTAGACCCCGACATCGCCGACAAGGTGCGCAAAGTCGTGCGCAAGGTGCAGCGCGAGCGCAGCATCGGCATCCTCTACACCTCCCACAACATGCGCGACATCGAGGAGGTCTGCGACCGCGTCATCTTCCTGCACAAGGGGAAGATCGTGTGTGAAGGCACGCCCGCGCAGATCATGGCGCGATCCAGCAGCAATTCGCTGGAGGACGTGTTCATCAAAATCGCCCGCGATGGCGAGATCGTGGACGAACCCGAGAAGGAGAAAGCATCATGAGCTTCCGCATCATCAGCGCTCTCGTTTTGCGCTACCTGTTTCTCTACACCCGCACGCCCATGCGCCTCGTGGAGCTCGTGTTCTGGCCGCTCGTCGATCTGGTCGTGTGGGGGAACGTCACCGTTTTCATCCAAAAGAACAGCGACGCACAGTTTGGCGGCTTTATCCTCTTCTTCCTCGGCGCGATGATCCTGTGGGACATCCTGTTCCGTGCGCAGCAGGGCGTGGCGATCTCGTTTCTGGAGGACGTGTGGACGCGGAACCTGCTCAATGTCTTCGTCGCCCCGGTGCGCACGGCGGAATACCTCAGCGCGACCTTTGCAGTCGGCTTCCTGCGCATTCTCGTCACCGTCGTGGTGATGAGCCTCGTCTCGTGGATCGGTTACTCCTTCAACATCTTCCAGCTTCAGTGGTGGCTGCTGCCCTTCTTCCTGAACCTCATGGTCTTCGGCTGGGCGCTGGGCATGATCTCCACCGCGCTCATCCTGCGCTGGGGACAGGCCGCCGAGTCGCTCGCCTGGGCCGTGCCGTTCTTCATCCAGCCGGTCGTGTGCGTATTCTATCGTGTCGAGGACATGCCGGCGTGGGCGCAGCCCATTGCTTGGTGTTTCCCAGCCACACCCATTTTTGAAGGCATGCGTGAAGTGATGGTCACTGGTGTCATGAGCTGGAATCATCTCTGGCTTGCCGGCGGTCTGAACGTGATCTACCTCGCCCTCGCCGGCTGGCTGTTCGCCTGGGTGCTCAATCTCACGCGCAAACGCGGCCTGCTGACGAAATTCGCGACGCAGTAGAACGAGTTTTCCAACTCGTTGCTCCAGCCGCATCAAACCAAACGAGTTGGAAAACTCGTTCTACTTCACTTCCAAATTCCCGACGCCCGCAGCACCGTCTCATGCACGGCGATGTCGTGCGCCGCATCCCATGCGAATTTCTTCTCTCCGCGCACCACCTTGGCGAGGTCGATGAATTCCCCTGCATAGCGATCCTTCGGCACGTCGAGCTGGAACGACTGCGTGCCCTTCTTGTAGTTACCGCGTGCCTTCGTGAGCGACAGATTCACCTTCCCGCCCTCCAGCGGCACGATCTCGAAGGTTCCCCCGGTTCCCGTCACGTTGAAACGACGGCGCGTTCCGCCGAATGGATCGGCATGATTGCAGCGGATGACCGCCGTGGCCTTCGGATACTGCAACACGGCCATTTGATTGTCCTTCGTGCTGTCATCTTGTGTCGGGGTCGAAAAACTCGTCACCGAGCCTGGCCTGCCCATGATCGTGAGCGTCGCGTCGATGATGTGGCAGGCGAGCTCGAACATGCCACCGCCCTCGAGCTGCCTGATGCCAGCGCGTGTGCCGCCATCAGCCAGTTTTCCCATCGCCGCGTCGATCTCGGTGATCTCCCCGAGCCAGCCTTCACGCACGGCCTGGAACAGGAGTTCAAACGCCGGGTTGTAGCGCAGCATGTAGCCCATCTGCACGGTCAGGCCGCGTTTCTCGGCCTCCAGGCGCATGGCTTTGAATTCGTCGTGATTGAGAGCACCCGGTTTGTCGAGATGCACATGCTTGCCAGCCTGGATGCAGCGCAATGCGATCGCGCAGGAGTCCTCGACACGCGTCTCAACCGCCACCGCCTTCAAATCGGGCGTGGCGAGCAGCTCCTCGACCGTCATCGTCTTCACGCCATCATAACCCTTTGACGCAGCCACGCCGACGACCTCCCACAGGTCCGGGAGCGAACGCATCGCCGCCATTTTGCCCGCTGCATGCGCATGCTCGACGCCGATCTGGCCGATGCGCAGCCTGGAACGACTGTCGGCGGCGAAAGCGGCCGTACCGCAGGCGAGGAGGAATGAACGTCGTTTCATGAGATTCTGTGAGCGTCTCAAAACCTCCGCTTCTTGCCGCCGCCACGCTTCGGTTTGCCGTAGCTGACTTCCTGACGCGGCGGGACGGCGCCGCTGTCGTCGGTGTTCAAACCGGCGCGTTTCTTCAATTCGCGAATCTGGTCGCGCAGCAGGGCGGCGCGTTCGTATTCCAGCTTCATGGCGGCCTCGGCCATTTCTTGTTCGAGTTCGCGGATGGTTTCGGTGATGGCGTAATCGCCGCCGCCCTCGCGTACGACGCTTTCCTCAAGCTCGCGGGCTTTGCCGAGAATGTGCAGGCTTTCCTGAACGGCGCGGCGCACGGTCTGCGGGGTGATGCCGTGCCTCTCGTTGTGCTCGTTCTGCACTTGGCGGCGATATTGACTGATGCGGGTGAGCGCCTGGATGCTCTGCGTCTGCAGATCGGCGAACAGCACGACTTCACCGGCGACATGGCGCGCGGCGCGGCCTGCGGTCTGGATGAGGGAGGTCTCGCTGCGCAGGAAGCCTTCCTTGTCGGCATCAAGGATGCAGACGAGGCTGACTTCGGGCAGATCGAGGCCTTCGCGCAGCAGGTTGATGCCAACGAGCACGTCGCAATCTCCCGCGCGCAGGCTGCGCAGGATTTCAACGCGCTCGATGGCACCGATGTCGCTGTGCAGGTAGCGCACCTTGAGCTCGAGATTGCGCAGGTAGTCAGTCAGGTCCTCCGCGGTGCGCTTTGTCAGCGTGGTGACGAGCACGCGCTCGCCTTTTTCGATGCGCTGGCGGCAAAGCTCGATCGTTTCGTCGATCTGGCCTTTGAGCGGCTTGATCGTGATGGTGGGATCGAGCAATCCGGTCGGGCGGATGATTTGCTCGACGACGAGCGCCCGCCCCTTGGTGGTGACATCGAATTTTTCGAGCGATTCGGCACTGCCGCTGACGCGCACGGTTTTTCCGGGCAACGCGGCAGGAATGCCGTCTTCGGGTTTCTTGTTGGGGATGAACTGCTCGTTGCCGACGACGCTGTTCATCATCTCGAAGCGCGCGGGCGTGGCGCTGACATAGACGAGCTGGCCCACCTTGCCCATGAACTCCTCGAAACGCAGCGGGCGGTTGTCCAGCGCGCTGGGAAGGCGGAAGCCGTGCTCCACGAGCACGGTTTTGCGCGACTTGTCGCCCTCATACATGCCGCCGATCTGCGGGATGGTGGCGTGGCTTTCGTCGATGAACATCAGCGGCGGCTCCTTGAAGAAATCGAGCAACGTGCCTGGCGTGGAGCCCGGCGCGCGGCCGGTGAGGTGGCGGCTGTAGTTCTCGATGCCCTGGCAGAATCCCATCTCCTGCATCATCTCGATGTCATACTGCGTGCGCATCTTGATGCGTTGCGCTTCGAGGAGCTTTCCTTCCTTTTCAAACCACGCCACGCGCTCCTCCATCTCCGCACGGATGGCCACGATGGCCTTGCGCAGCTTGTCGCCGGGCGTGACGAACTGCTTGGCGGGGAAAATCGTGTAGCTGGGCAGTTTCAGCGTCACATTGCCCGTGAGCACGTCCACGGCGCTGATGCGGTCGATCTCGTCGCCGAAGAACTCGATGCGGATGGCCTCGTTTTCGAGATAAGCGGGCACGACCTCGATCACATCACCACGCGCACGGAATTTCCCGCGCTGGAGCTGATAGTCGTTGCGTTCGTAAAGCATGTCCACCAGCCGCGTGAGCAGCGTCTCGCGCGTGATCTGCTGACCGGTGTGCAGGGGCACCATCATGCCCTCGTAATCCTCCGGCGAGCCGAGGCCGTAGATGCAGCTCACGCTTGCGACGACGATTGTGTCCGGCCGTGTGAGCAGCGCGCCCATGCTGGAGAGGCGCAGACGCTCGATCTCGTCGTTCACCGCACTGTCTTTCTCGATGTAGGTGTCCGTGCGGGCGATGTATGCCTCGGGCTGGTAATAGTCGAAGTAGCTCACGAAGTACTCGACCGCGTTGTTCGGGAAGAAGTTCTTGAACTCCGAATAGAGCTGCGCGGCGAGCGTCTTGTTGTGCGAAAAGACGAGCGCCGGCCTGCCGATCTCGGCGATGACATTCGCCATCGTGAACGTCTTGCCCGAGCCGGTGACGCCCAGCAGCGTCTGGTGCCGGTTCCCCGCGCGCAGGGACTTCACCAGCTTCGCGATAGCCTGCGCCTGGTCGCCGCGCGGATGGAATCCGGGGTTGAGCTTAAAGGCGGACATGCTCATTTCTTCTCGAAGACCACCTTCCCGCCGAGCCAGGTTTTGAGCACCCGGGTTTGCACGAGGTCGTCGATGGGGCAGGTGAGGGGATCGCGATCGACGAGGATCATGTCGGCGAGCTTGCCTTTTTCGAGGCTGCCGGTGTGCTGCTCATTTTTGAGGAGGAAGGCGTTGTTGATGGTGTAGAGACGCAGCGCCTCCTCGCGTGTGATGGCGTTCTCGATGTGGACGGGGTTTTCGAGCTTGCGTGCCTTGCGGGTGATGGCGGTCCACATGCCAAGCCATGGATTGTAGGGGTTCACACTGCGGAAGGAGCCGATTTTCTGCATGTGGTCGCTGCCGCCGCCAACAATGATTTTTTGGTCGAAACAGGCGCGCAATGGCTGGAAACGCGCCATGCGCCCGTCGCCGAAATGCTGGGTGAGCGTGCGGCCGTCCATGTGCAGCCAGATGGGCTGCAGGTCGATGCACACGCCGAGCTTCGCGGCCTTGGCGATGGATTCGGGGTGCATGAAGTTGCAATGCGTGATGCTGCTGCGCGCGGCGCGGATGCTGTGGCGCTGGTTCACGTCCGCATAGGTGTCGATGAGAAGCTGCACGGCGGCGTCACCGACACTGTGCGCGGTGAATTGCAGTCCAGCGGCGGTGACTTTTTCGACGAGCTGCTTCAAGCGGTCGGCGGGTATCTTCTGCACTCCGCGATACTGCGGGTCGCTGATGCCGTAGGCCTCGCTGACACCCCAGGGATCGATCATCCACGCGCTGCCGGTGAGCATGCCGCCGTCGAGATACACCTTCGTGCCGATGATCTGCAGCATCGGGTCAGGCTTCGTGAGCGGGTGCGCGATGACTTCGTCGATGGCTTTTTCACACGCGGGCCACAGGCTCATCGACGGAATGCCGGGCGAAGGACGCATGCGCACGGTGAGGTCGCCTTTCGCGAGCATCTGGGCGTAAAGCTCGACGTTCTTCAGGCTGGAGTCGCGATCGGCGACGGTGGTGAGGCCGACGGCGTTGTAGTCGCGAAACAGCTCGAGGGTGCGGCGGTAGATGTCGCCCGCGCTGGCGGACTTCGTGGAAGATGAGGGCGCTTTGACGTTGTGGCTGAGGCTGCGCAGCAAGCCGGTGGGTTCGCCGGTGGCTGGATCGGTTTCCATCTTGCCGACGCTGCCTTCAGGCGCTTTGAAATCACGGGAGTAGCCGCCTAGTTTCAGCGCGAGGCTGTTGAGCATCGAATCCGGGCCGGTGGAGAAGACGACGGGATTGTCCGGCGCGACACGGTCGAGTTCCGCGCAGGTTGGGTAGCGCTTTTCATCGAGCCGGGTGATGAAAACCTGGCGCAGGGAGATGAACTCGCCAGGGCGGGATGCCTTCACGCGCCCGGCGATGTAGGCGAGCACGCCAGCGATGTTCTCCATCGTGGTAATCTCATGGTCGAACTCCGTCATCGCGGCGCCGGGATGCACATGCGAGTCCATGAGTCCGGGCAGCAGCGTCTTGCCGCCAAGGTCGAGGAGCCGCGTGGAATCGGCCTTCAGTGCGAGGATGTCGTCGTTCTCGCCGACGGCGGTGATTCTTCCATCCGCCTCGATCGCGATGGCCGAGGCGATACGAAAACGGTCATCGACGGTGACGATCTTGCCATGATGCAGGATGAGCGCGGGAGCGGCGTGCAACGACGCGGCCGCGAGGATGGGGAGGAGGGCGGTGAGTTTCATCGGCAGATCAAACGTGATGAGAAGGCGGTTTGTGACGCGACTATGCCGTGATGCAAGTATGAGGGAACGGCGAATCGCCGGGCGGAATCCTCCTTGCGTTCGGCCAGACGCAGGCAGCAGCCGCGTTCACGCTCGTAAGGTCTGGTGGCGCGGAACAATTTCACCGCCCAGGGATGATTTCGATCCTTGCTGTGCAAAAGCCATGCGCCACCCCACGCCGAAGCCGGGGCTGCCGTCCAGTTCTGCGTGGTGCCCACGGCATACGCCAGCGCTTTCTGCTCCATGGAATCAAACACCATCCGCTCATCCGCGCCGTTCCAGAACGCCGTGTTGTTCGCCGGATCAGCCGGGTAAAAATCCATGAAGTTCGGCAGCCAGTCGCCGTCATCATCTTCCCACCAAATCTCATTTGCCGGCGGTGGTTCTGCATACGAGCCCATCTCCTTCACCCGCGCCGGTGACAGCAGGGAGAGAAACATTCCCAGCAGCATCCCGCGTGCGAAACGCTGCGGAACCGGGAAAGCAGCGGCCGCGGCACACGTTCGCCAGGCTTCATAAAACAGAGGACAGAGGGCGGAGAGCACATGGCACGAATTTTGATTTTCCGCGCTGTTTTGCCTGAAGCTGTCAAAACTGTTCATTGGCGGAACTGCCCATGAAAACATAGAGAGACATTTGTGACGGCGAGGACGGGCGGCGCTTGGCGCAATGCCCCCCCAAAAAAGCGCCAATCAGCCACCTTCGAAACCTCAAGACATCAGTCCGGGACTACTTCGAGAACTCCTGGTCGATGGCATCGAGGTATTTCGAGATCGGGTCGGTGCGCGGGGGGAGTTCTTTTTCGATGATCTCCGGCAGGTTGAGATAGTCGTCGAACTTGCCGGAGAGGCGGCCGCTTTCGCTAGCCTCGAACCAGTCGAGGTAATCACGCACGGCGACGGATTTTTGATGCGCGACGAGGGCGAATTCGCGCAGCGTGGCGAGGCGCCTGGGCATGTCCTTCGTCCTGCCCTCCTGGAGGTCGGTCACGACGGCGAGATACGCCGAGATGACGGGACGAAAGAGCACGCTGACACGCAGCTCCAGCGCGCGCAGGGCGGTGATGTTCCGTGCGAGGATTTTGACGCGGTCCGGGTGCTTGAGGATGTGCTGGTATTCCTCCAACGGCAGCGCCACAGGCACGAGGCCGGGTTTCGCCGTGGCGGCGGCTCCGGCGACCGGGGGGGCCATCCCGGCAGGCACGGGGCGCGCGTGGGGATTGGTCACCTTGGGCTTGCCGGGCTGGGTCATGGCGGTTTTGGAGGCGGGTCTGGCGTTGGGATTGGTGGTGCGCGGTTTGTCCGTTTTTTTCGCGGCAGCCTTGTCCTGCTGCTCCGCCTTCTTTTTTTCCTCCTCCGGCGGGGATTTGCGTTTGCGGAAATCAAACAACGGCTGCGCGGTGAGGCGCGGGGCTGCGGGAGCGATCATCTGCCAGGCGTCCGCGAGCATGGGTGAGATCATGCGGGTGATGTCGAACGAGCCGGGCGAAAGCGCGGAGGTGCGCGCGCCTTCTTTGGCCGCATTTTCCTCATCAGGGCTTTTCTCCTCCTTGCCGCCACGGAACCAGTTCAGCGGATTGAGCATGGAGGGTTTCTTCTCCTCGTCACCGGCCTGCGGCTTGTCCTTGTCTTCTTTTTTGTTTTTTTCCGCTGTATCCGCCCTGGCTGCATCCGCTTCTTTTTTCTCGTCAGCGTCGAGGCCGAAGATGCGGTCGAAGAAGCCGGGCTTGTCCTCCTCGGGGCTGTTTTCAGCGTTTTCAGGTTTCTCCCCGGCGGGATCGCCCAGGAAAAGCAGGCGGCGCCAGAGGCTGCGCCTGGGTTTTCCATCAAGCCCGCCCGTTTCCGCGTCCGCATCTGTGATGGCCTTGGTTTTGGGTTTCGGTATTTCCCCGGCTGCCGCGGTCCGCTCCGGCGCGGTTTCATGCGCGGGAACGACTGGCAGCGGCGCGGGCAGCACGAAGGGGCGCGGCTTCACATTCTTCGGCACGTCGGCCGGCGGAACCTCATACCGGATGGTGATGGCGTCTTCGAGGGCTTCGAGGCTCTTGGCGGGCGTGAGCGGCTCGTCGATGCCGGGTTTGGAAAGCGTGGCGAGCTGGAGTGACCACCACTTGTTCAAGCTGGAGGCCGTGGCGGCGAAATTCGGGAAGGCGGCGTTGAGCAGATCACGTTCGGAACGCGGGTCACTGGCAAGCGCATTGAGGAACTTGTTGAAATGAGACGGGCCGTCCGGCTGGTCGGCCAGCGCGAGCACGAGCGCGCCGCATGAGGTCTCGTAGATGCTGCGTGAGAGGCCGTCCATCTCCACCGGGGAGGCGGTGATGATCTCCTCGATGCCGTAGATTTTGCCGCTGCGGAAAATGGTGGAAAATGTCACGCTGGAGCGTGTGCCGGACTTGTGGTTCATGGCCTGCAGGACGCCGGTCATGACCCAGTCCGGCAGCAGCAGGCGGTGCTGCGGAGCGGTGATTTTCTGATGGTTGCGCAGGATGCGCTCGGCGAGCAGGGCGCGCACGACCTCCTTGCGCAAGTCCTCCGCGTTGAGGCCGGGCCGCTCATTGACCGTCACCTGAAGATGAAAACCGCCGTGTGTGAGTTCGGAGATCGCCGTTGAGATCGGAGGGCCGGCGGACTTCTCCGCGTCAATGCCGGTGTTCAGCACGACGACGATGGGGAGCACGAAAGGCTCCTTGTCGTTGAGCACCTTGCGCAGCTCCTGGGAAATCTCGTCGCAACGCGAGGACATGGCGCTGCGCGTCTCGAACACCTTCCCATGCACGATGAACTGCCTGCTGGCGCTGGTGGAGCTGGTGACGGGCATCTTGTCTGCGGGAGAGCCCACACGGGGCGCCCCCTGCGCCGCTGGCTGCCGGGTCACAGCCTCCAGCGCCTGCATTTTGCTGGCGGAACTGGCGGCGGGTGCCTGCGGGGCGGGAGCAGGCGCGGCTGTCTTGGGCGGCCCGCCTTGCAACTGGCCGGGGACCGGTGGAGGCACGGGAGCTTTCGGAGCCTCGACGGCGGCTGCGGCCTCCTTCTGCTCCTTCGTGAGCTGCGGAGCCGGAGGCACCGGTGTCTGGGCCGTGGCTGGCAGGGCGGCGTAAAACAAGATGCCCATGACCGCCTGAACAATGAGGGAATGACGGATCATGCGGGTGGGAAGCGGGGATCGAGCACGAGTTTGTCCTTGGCGATGGTGATCTTCGTCATCTGGAACAAGGCGCGGATTTCAGGGGCGAGCGCGTCCGCCACGGAGCGGAGGGCGGGATAAAGCGGCCGCATCATGCCGCGCGGCATCTGCAGATGCCCGTAGGCTCCACGCAGCAGATCGACATGGAAGTTGCTGTCGTCGCGGTCGATGGCGAGATCGACACTGGCGGTGCGCAGATGCCCCCGGAGCTTCCAGATGAGGAAGACCCGCGCAGTACCGGGCTCCAGGTCGATCCGCGCCCCCTCAAAGCTCACCCATCCGCCGAACACGTCTGCCAGCCGCCCGGCGAGCACGCCGCCGAGATGGCGGTTGATCTCCGCCTCGCTGACCTCCACCACTGCGGCGCGTTTGATCGCCGTCTGCCGCAGCATGTCGATGAGGTCGTCGTTCCTGCCAGCTTCAGCCTGGGGCGTGTCCGGCAGGTCCGCAGGGCGGTGCGCCACCCATGCCGCGCCCGCCAGCCCGCTGATGACGAGCAGGCGCAGGGACTGGAGCAGGTGGCGTTTCACAGTGAGGGGGGAGGATGCGTCAGCGTCTCATGCCGCCGCACCCGACTTTGCGGGGGCGGATGCGGGAGCTGCGGGCGAACTGCTGCTGGCAGCGGTAGTGGAGCCGCCGCCAGAAGACGCGGAGGAGGCCGAGGCGCTCTCGGAGTCCTTCTTCGCCGCCGCCTTGTAGGAGTCGCTGCGGTAGTCGGTGATGTAAAAGCCGTTGCCTTTGAAGATGAACCCGGCTCCGACGCCGATTTTGCGCTTCACCGGACCGGCGCAGCTTTCCTGCGGGCATTCGGTGAGATGCGGATCCTTCATGGACTGCCGGGCCTCAAACTGGTGGCCGCACGTCTGGCATTCGTAATCGTAGGTGGGCATGATGCTGCTGGTCAAAGTCGCGCGGGGGTCTGGGAGCGCGCAACAGGGCGCGGAGTATGCCGTGAGCCTGACCGTGCTGCAAAAGGATTTTCCCGGCGTTGCCTTTGCACCCGGCGGTCTTGCCTCACCTGTCCCCCTGTGATAACAAGCCCGCCCGCAGGATCCCATCAACCGCAGCAACCCCATTCATGACGGCCACCTCCACGCCCACACCATCATCCCCGGCCTCCGGGAATGCCGACCTCAGGGAATACCTCGCTGAACGCTGCCAGCTCGTGGACGCGGCGCTCGAACGCCTCATTCCCGGCGGCGGAACGCGGCCGGAGACGCTGCACAAGGCCATGCGGCACAGCATGTTCGCTGGCGGCAAGCGGTTGCGGCCCATCCTGTGCCTCGCGGCGGCGGAGGCCTGCGGCGGAAGGGTGGAGGACGCGATCTACAATGCCTGCGCGGTTGAATGCCTGCACACCTACTCGCTCATTCACGATGACCTGCCCTGCATGGACGACGATGACATGCGTCGCGGCGTTCCGACCTGCCACAAGGTCTATGGCGAGGCGATGGCGCTGCTCGCGGGCGATGCGTTGCAGGCGCTGGCGTTTGAACTGGTGACGAAAACGCCGGTGGCGGCGAATCATCCGGGCGCGGTGATGGTGCTGGAACTCGCGCGCACGGCCGGCAGCCTGCATCTCGTCGGCGGTCAGGTGGCGGATCTCGAAGGCGAGGGCAAAAAACTGCCCCTCGACGACCTGCGCTTCATCCATGAGGGCAAAACCGCCGCCCTGCTCACCACGAGCGTGAAACTCGGCGGCATGAGCGCGAACGGGGGCACGGAGCAATTGAGGGCACTGCACGATTTCGGCATGGCCACGGGTCTCGCCTTCCAGATCATCGACGACATCCTCGATGTCACACAGACGAGCGAGAAACTCGGCAAGAGCGCCGGAAAGGACGTCGCTGCGGAAAAGAGCACGTATCCGGCGCTGATGGGCCTGGAAGCCTCGCGTGCGGAGGCGCACAAGCTCACGGAAGCGGCAAATCGCGCGCTGGATGTGTTCGGGGATTCTGCGGCGCGCTTGCGCCAGCTCGCGGACTACCTGCTGAACCGGGATTATTGACCTTCGGTTTGGAACAGCTTCTCCAAGTCGCCTTCCGGCTTCTCCGGCGGGCCGAAGTTCATCAGCAGCGTCGATCCGTCGCCCTGCACGATGCGGAAGCCGAGCAGGCGTTTGCCACCGGGCTCGATCTGCATGTCGAGCTGCCGGAGATACTTTTTGATCAGCAGCGGACGCGGGATCATCGCGACAGTGACGAAGGTCTTCTCCTCCTGCGTGACCTTGAGCGTGAAGTTTTTCGTGAGCGATTCGATGTTCATCTCTCGGCCGCTGAGAAACTTCATCCACATGCGCACGCGGCTGTCGTCAGGCTTCAACGTCTGCCACGGCGCCGCCACATGCTCCTTGAGCCGCACGGCCTCCTTGTCGAAGACGAGGATCATCGTCGCGGGCGAACCCAGCTCCCAGCGGAAACGCCCGTCCGCCATGCGCCAGAAGCGACCGCTGGATTGCACAGGCTCCTTCAAAGCAGGCGTGGAGCGTGTCTGTGTGAATGACACCTCGATGCTGCCGCCGCCTTTTTGTGCCGCGATCCAGTCACGAAACACCGGTGGAATGGCGGGGGTCTCCGGAGCCGCGCGAGCTGGCAGTGCCGGCAGGATCATGAGCAGGAAAACAGGCAGGCGGAACACGGCTCCAGCCAGACACCAGAATCGTCCCGCGCTCAAGCACGCAACGCCGTGGCGGCAGGAATTCCCCTTGCCCCACCCTGCAAACCGTGTTCTCTCCAGCCCCAATCCAACCCCTGAATTCACACACACATGAGCGAACGTCGCGTCGTCATCACCGGCATGGGAGTCATCTCTCCGAACGGCAATAACAAGGACGATTTCTGGAAGAACCTGGTGGCCGGCAAGAGCGGCATCCGCCGCATCCAGTCGATGGACACGGAGAAGTACGACTGCAAGATCGCGGGCGAGGTGGTGGACTTTGACCCCACCGGCTATTTCAACAACCACAAGGACGCCCGCCGCGCCGACCGCTATTTCCAGCTCGCCATGGCCGCGTCCAAGATGGCCGCGAAGGACTCCGGCTTGAACCCGGACAGCCTCGATCCCCACCGCGTCGGCGTCATGGTCGGCAGCGGCATCGGCGGTCTGAGCACTATCGAAACGCAGTATGAGATTCTTCTGAACAAGGGGCCGAACCGCGTGTCGCCGTTCCTGATCCCGATGATGATCACGAACATCGCCAGCGGCATGATCGCCGCCGAATACGGCTTCATGGGTCCGAACATGGTCATTGTCACCGCCTGCGCGACCTCGAACAACAACATTGGTGAAGCCTGGCGCATGATCAAATTCGGCGACGCTGACGTGATGATCGCCGGTGGTGCTGAAGCCTCCATCCGTCCCTGCGGCCTGTCCGGTTTCGCCAACATGAAGGCGCTCAGCCTGCGCAATGACGCCCCGGAAAAGGCATCACGCCCCTGGGACAAGGACCGCGACGGTTTCGTCATGGGCGAAGGCGCGGGTGTAGTCGTGATCGAAGAGCTCGAACACGCCAAGAAGCGCGGTGCGACGATTTACGCTGAACTCGCCGGTTACGGCGCCACGGCAGACGCCTACCACCTCACCTCCCCGCATCCGGAAGGTCTCGGCGCCGGCAAGTGCATGGAAATGGCCCTGCGGCACGCCAAGCTCAACACCACCGACATTCAATACATCAACGCGCATGCCACCTCGACACCCGTCGGCGACCTTTGCGAGCTGCGCGCCATCAAGCGCACCTTCGGCGACTACGCCACGAAGGGGTTGCTCGTCTCCGGCACCAAATCGATGACCGGCCATCTGCTTGGCGCGGCCGGCGGCATCGAGCTCGTCGCCTCCATCTACGCCATCAAGGACCAAGTCATCCCGCCCACGATCAACGTCGAAAACCTCGACCCTGAAGTGGACGTGGATATCGTCCCGAACACCGCCCGCGAGGCCAAGGTGAACGCCGCGCTGAGCAACTCCTTCGGCTTCGGCGGTCACAACGCCGCGCTGCTCATCAAGAAGTTCTGAGGCCGAGTTCCTGGGAGTTAGGACACGACTTCAATCGTTTCATGATTCCTCCCCGCTACTTCATCAAAGAATTCGGCAAACCTGAATCGCCCATCGTTTTGACGGGCATTCAAGATGGCGTCGAAAAGGGCTGGATTGACGCGAAGTCACTGGTGCGTTCCGAGTATCAGGATTTCTGGTACAGCCCGCTTGAGCTTGTTGGCAAAGAACCGACGCCGGGAATGCGGTTTGCCTGCCCTCAATGCAAAAAGATGACCCTCTCGCGCAAGATCGACATGGGCAATCCGATCCGCTGTGCCTGCGGACATGAGATGACGGTGCCTGATCCCGCCCGACGTCAGGCTTCTGAAATGGCCCGCACCGCGGCGCTGGCAGGCAAAGGTCGCATGAAGTTCGGCATCATCGTGATGGTGTTTGGGATTGTGTCCTCGGTTGCATCCTACATGGCAGGATACCATCATTTCATGCTCGTTTATGGCCCCATTGGAGCGGGAGCCGTGCTCACTTATTCAGGCTGGCAGATGTCTCGGTCGCGCAAATGACAGCCGAGCTCACCGCGAGACTTCCAACACCAAGTCCTTCGCGCCCTCGACGACATCAAAGGTCCAGTCACCCGCGCCGGGCTTTTGTTCTTTCGTGGTCACGGTTCCATCGGCCGTTTCAAGGCCAGGAACGTCGGCAGCGCTGTAGCTGACGGTCAGTTTGACCTTGCCGACCACGGGGCCGTCATTTTCACCGACTTTGAAGCTGCCGTGCATCACGCGGGCGCAAATCACCGGTGCGGAGGGATCCTCCGGGGTGAAGATCACGCTGCCCCAGCTCACCGGCGTGCCGTTGACGGACACCTTGCCGCTGATGGCGGTGCGCTTCACCGGCTTGAAGAAGCCCTGGTTGCGCAGCCAGTCGCGCAGATGGCCGCTCCAGGTGCCGAGCACCGGATCACCAAGGAACAGGCCGACGCCATGAGGTCCGGGCCGGTAGATGTGCAGTTCGGCCGGCACCTTGTGCTTGCGGCATGCGAGGTAAAAACTCACGGCGTTCTCGGCAGGCACCACGATGTCCTCGTCCGTCTGGAAGATGAAGATCGGCGGCGTGTGCGCGGTCACACGCGTCTCCGTGCTGACGTGCCTCGCCATCTCATCATTGTCATTCGGACCGAGCAGATTCTTGCGCGAACCCTTGTGGCCGAAATCCTGGATCATCGAGATCACCGGATACGTCGGCGCGGCCACATCCGGTCGTGCGCTGACCTGATCCACGGCGTCGTTCGTCATGCCCGCCGGTTTTTCATCGAACATCGTCGCCGCCATCGAGGTGAGATGGCCGCCGGCGGAGAAGCCGATGATGCCGACACGGTTCGGATCGATGCCGTATTGCTTCGCATTCGCGCGCACATGGCGGATAGCCCGCTGCACGTCGATGAGCTGCGTCGGAAAATGATAACCCTGGCTGCCAAGACGATAGTGCAGCACGAACGCAGACACGCCGATGCCGTTGAACCACTTCGCCACCTGCACGCCCTCGTGATCTGCTGCCAGACCGCCGTAACCGCCGCCCGGACATACTACGAACGCCGCTCCATTCGCCTTTTCCTTCGCCGCAGGCCAGACATAGACGAACGGCTGGTCCTTGTCCTCATTCCCCTTCGCTCCTGGAGCGCCTTCCGGCCAAAGGCGCACCTTGGCGGGCGCGGCATGCGAGAGAGTGACAAGGATCAGGGAGGAAAGGAGGATGGCCGTCTTCATGACTTGCAAGAGAAGCCGGTCAATCGCAGCTCCGCAACCACGCCTTTCAAAGCGCCGGACACTCGGCTAGCCTGGCTCCATGCCACCGCCCCGGAAAAACGCCCGAACTGAAGTCCTGCGCGGACTTGTGGAGCGCGTGGTGTTTCACAACGAGGACAACGGCTACTGCATCCTCAAAGTCCTGCCGGAAGGCAAAAACGGGACGGCGGGCCTGGTCGGCAAGGCGCCGCGTGTGGTGGCAGGGGAGGAATTCGAGGCGCGCGGCATGTGGGAGCCGAACCGCGACTTCGGACCGCAGTTCAAGGCGGATGAGTTGAAGCTGCGCAGGCCGGATTCGCTCAACGGCATCGAACGTTACCTCGGCAGCGGATTGATCGAGGGCATCGGTCCGAAGTACGCGAAGCGCATCGTGGAAAAGTTCGGGCCGAAGGTGTTCGACATCATCGAGAACGAATCGAAGAAGCTGGAGGACGTCGAGGGCGTGGGCAAAAAACGCCGCATCGAGATCCGCGAGTCGTGGATGAAGCAGAAGTCGATCCACGGCATCATGCTGTTCCTGCATCAGCACGGCATCAGCTCTTCGCGGGCTTTGCGCATCTACAAGACGTATGGCGAGGAAGCGCAGACGGTGTTGAAGGAGAATCCGTATCGTCTGGCACAGGACATCCGTGGCATCGGCTTCAAAACGGCGGATGACATCGCTTATCAACTTGGCGTGCCCAACGACGCGCCGGAGCGCATTCGTGCTGGCATTTTGCATGTGCTGGAAACTGCCGCGCAGAGCGGCCACTGCTGTTTTCCAGAGGCCGAAGTGATCGGGAAAGCGGTCGAACTGCTCGGCGTGGAGACATTGATCGCTCCACAGGTCGAAGAACTCATCACGACGGAGCAGATCGAGCGCGTCGGGGAGTTTTTGTATCTTCCTCGTTTGCGCGCCGCGGAGCGGAGCATCGCCGCGAATGTGAAATCAACGGCCTCATTGCCTTCCGCGTATCCGGCCATTGATGAGGCCGCCGCCCTGGCGTGGGTGATGAAGAAAACGGGCAAGGAACTGGCCGAAAGCCAGCAGCGGGCCGTGCGCGAGGCGCTGCGGCATCGCATGCTCATCATCACGGGCGGCCCCGGTGTCGGCAAGACGACGATTCTGCGCGGCATCCTGCTCATTTTGCAAAGTAAGCAGGTCAAGCTCGTGCTCGCGGCGCCCACGGGCCGCGCGGCGAAGCGTTTGAGCGAAAGCACCGGGCTGGAGGCCAAAACGCTGCACCGCCTGCTCGAATACCAGGGCGAAGGCCAGTGGGGACGGCATCGCGGCAAGCCGCTCGTCGGCGATTTGTTCGTCATCGACGAGGCTTCGATGATCGACGCGCCGCTGATGGCGCAATTCCTCTCCGCATTGCCCGAAGGCGCGCATCTGCTGATCGTGGGCGATGCCGATCAGTTGCCATCCGTCGGCCCCGGCATGGTGCTGCATGATTTGATCGTGGGCGGTTCCGTCCCGTGCGTGAAGCTCACGGAAATCTTCCGTCAGGCCGCCAGCAGCCGCATCATCACCAGCGCGCACGCGATCAATCGCGGTCAAGTGCCGGATTTGAAGCCATTCAGCCGCAGCGACTTCTTTTTCCTCGAAGCGAGCGAGCCGGATGAGATTCGCGATTTGATCGTGCAGCTCGCGCACACGCGGCTGCCGGCGAAGTATGGCTTCGACCCCATCACCGACATCCAGGTGCTCACGCCGATGAATCGCAACCTGCTGGGCACGGCGTCGCTCAATCACTCGCTCCAGCTCGCGCTGAATCCGCCGAACGAGGTGAAATTCGAGATTGAACGTTTCAACACGACCTTCCGCGTAGGTGACAAGGTCATCCAGACGCACAACAACTATGACAAGGAGGTCTTCAACGGCGACATCGGCCACATCGTCGCCATCGACGCCGATCCGGTCAAAATCCATGTGCGCTACGATGCGGATCGGCTTGTTGAATACGAGCCCGGCGAGCTGGATGAGCTGCAGCCGGCCTACGCCCTCACCATTCACAAAAGCCAGGGCAGCGAGTTCCCCTGCGTCATCATCCCCGTGAGCACGCAGCATTACATGCTGCTGGAGCGCAGCCTGATCTACACCGCGATCACGCGTGCGAAGAAGCTGTGCGTGCTGGTGGGCGATGAACGGGCGCTTTCGCTGGCCGTGAGCAAGCAGGAGAGCCGGAAGCGATTCACAGGTTTGGGCGGGATGCTGTGATCAAATGACGCCCGGAGGAGCGTAGGATTTGACTCCCTCAAACCACCATATCATGACTGCCTCACGCCGCTCCTTCCTGAAGAACTCCACGCTCGTCTCCGCCGCCGCCGCCTTTCCGGCGCTGGTGCGCGGCCAGAACCTCAACAGCAAGCTGCAGGTGGCCTGCGTGGGCGTGAACGGCATGGGATACAGCGACCTGCACAATGTGGGATCACATGCGGCGGTGAAATTCGTCGGCTTCTGTGATGTGGACGCGAACCGTTTCGACAAGGCGGACAAGGAATTCCCAGGCGTGCGGCATTTCGCCGACTACCGCGAGATGTTCAACACGCTGGGAGACGGACTCGACGCGGTGACCGTGGGCATCCCCGACCACATGCACGCGCCGGTGGCCGTCGCCGCGATGCAGCGTGGCAAGCACGTCTATTGCCAGAAGCCGCTGGCACACACGGTGTGGGAGGCGCGGCAGATGCGCCTCTGGGCGGAGAAAAAGGGCGTCGTCACCCAGATGGGGAACCAGATCCACTCCGCCATCGAGTACCGCATGGGCACGCGCCTGATCAAAGAAGGCGCGATCGGCAAGATCAAGGAGGTCTATTCGTGGGTCGGTGTGACGGGCAATGAGCGCACGCGCCTGTTCAATCCACCGCCGCCCGCCCCCGTGCCGGCGAATTTGAACTGGGATCTCTGGATCGGCGCGGCGCCGATGCGCGAGTACGCGCACGCCTATCATCCGTTCATCTGGCGTGACTGGCAGGACTTCGGCGGCGGCGGGCTGGGCGATTTCGGCTGCCACATCATGGATCCGGTCTTCACCGCGCTGGACCTGACAGCGCCGGTCAGCGTGGTGGCGAAGAACAGCGGCATCAACAATCAAATCTGGCCGACACACGAGACCATCCACTACGTTTTCCCCGGCACGCAATACACCGCTGGCAAGACGATGAAGCTGACGTGGATGGACGGCGGCCTGAAGCCGAGCCACAAGCTCGCGCAGATGCCCGGCGACATCGACCTGCCGGGCAGCGGCTCCATTTTCATCGGCGAGGGCGGCACGATGGTGCTCGCGCATGTGGCCGGGCCGCGCTTGTACCCGCTGGACAAGTTCACCGGCTTCAAATATCCGAAGGAGGAAGGCCGCAACCACTGGCACACCTGGGTGGATGCCTGTTTCTCCGGGAAAAAGACCAGCGACGGCTTCCACTATGCCGGGCCGTTGGCAGAGACGGTGCAGCTCGGCAACGTGGCCACGCGCCTCGCCATTCCGAAGATCGACCCGGTCACCGGACGCATGGAGGAGGCGGACAAGGTGCTGGAGTGGGACGCGGCGAACCTGCGCTTCACGAACGCGCCCGAAGCGGACAAGCTGCTGACCAAGACGTATCGCAAAGGCTTCGAGGTGGCGGCGGCGTAAGACGACCGTCATCCGCTTTTTCAAAAAATCTGCGCGCCAGGCTGGAAAAACCGGCGCGTATTTTTTCGATGCGTGATTGATCGGCTGGCGTAGTTTTGGCGTCAGATCACTGTCATGCCGTCAGACAAGAATCCCGATTCCTCATCCTCCCTCAGCGGGAGCCTTCTGCTGGCCTCCCCGGCGATGCGCGACCCGAATTTTTCGCGGTCGGTGATCTTCATGGCCGCGCACAACGCGAAGGACGGCGCGTTCGGCTACATTCTGAACCGCCCGCTGGAACAGCGCGTGTCCGATCTGCTGCCTGACCAGGATCTCGGCTCGCTCGGCGACGTGCCGGTTTTCATCGGCGGCCCGGTGGCCACGGACAAGCTGGCCTTCGCCGCGTTGAACTGGAACAAGAAGCGCCGCACCCTGCGCTGCCAGACACACCTCTCCGTGGCCGACGCGCTGCACGCGCTGAGCCTGGGGCATGACGTGCGCGGCTTCGTCGGCTACTCCGGCTGGAGCGGCGGTCAGCTCGAGAATGAGCTGGTGACGCGCTCATGGATCCCCGCCAGCGCGCATCCGCTCGTGCTCACCGTGGAAAAACCCGCGCAGATGTGGGGCGCGCTCCTGGAGGACATGGGGCCGGTGTACAAGGTGATGGCGAAGATGCCCGAGGACGTGGGATTGAATTGAAGCGACGGATCGCCGGGCGAACGGAGATGTCGCGCCCGCCCAGGGGGGGGCGCGTCCGAGCTCACTTCTTTTTTCCAAGAGCGGACAAAGCCACGCGGGCCAGAAACACCGGACCACCGAGCAGATAACGCTTCCACAGACGCCGTGGCTCGCGGGACATGCGGTAGAGCCATTCGAGCTTGATCATCTGCATCCAAACCGGTGCTCGTGGAAACACATCGGCGGAGAAGTCCAGGAATGCCCCGACACCGACGCCGATTTTCGCGCCCGTGGCGGCGAGATGCCGCGCCAGCCACTTCTCCTGCCTCGGATTGCCCATGCCGACGAGGAGCACGTCCGTCCCCGCGTCGCGAATCTGCCGGATGATGCCGGGTTCCTGCTCCGCGGTGAAGAATCCGTCGTGCGTGCCCGCCATCACCAGTCCGGCTACTGTCGCGGCAAACTTCGCCGCCGCCTTCTCCGCCACGCCTGGAGCCGCGCCCAAGAGAAACACGCGCCAGCCCTTCGCGGCGGCCAGCTCGAGAATCTTCGGCGTCAGGTCCGTGCCGTTCAGGTTGGCGGGGAAGACACCTCCACCGGTGATTTTCGCCGCGATGGAGACGCCGATGCCGTCATTCATCACCATCGCCGCGTCCTCTTGCAGCAGCCGTCGCAGTTCCGCATCCCGTGCGGAAAGCTCCAGCGTGTGGGCATTCACATACACAAGCAGCGCGGAAGGCGCATCTTCCGCCAGCCGGGCGATTTCCGCCATCGCCTCAGCCTCGGAGGCGCGGACCACCGGGATGTCGAGGATGGGGATGACGGGGAGGCGGTGTCTCATGAGTTTTTCATTCCAGGGACCAGCGGTGACAGTACCACGGCGGCAAGTGTGACGCCGCTCATCACCGGCTCGTACCAGAACATGCGCATGTCCGCCTTCATGGCCTGCCACATGAAGCGACGGCACCCGGCACCCTGGCGCATGGACCATGCGCGGCGGGCGTAGTTGCGAAGCTGGAATGCCTCCGCCAGCTTCGCGAATTTCTTCGCGATGTCGGGCGCGTATTGATGCGACTTCTGCCAGGTGTGCAGGCAGGCGTCGTAATGCTTGTCCAGCTTGTCGGAGAGGCTGCCAGGTGTGACACGGTAAAACGTCAACGCCTCGTTGATGCCCTCCAGCTTCCACCTCCGCGGCGGGGTGAAGCAGATGCGCAGCCAGCAGTCCACGTCGTTGTTGCGCGGCTTGTTCTCGTCAAATCGGTGCTCGTCGAAGACCTCGCGCCGGAAAACGGGTGTGGAGCCGTTGGTGATGGGATTGCGGCAGTAGAGGTAGTAGTCGCTGAGGTTTTTCGTCTTCGGAAAGCGGCAGTGCAGCAGCTTGCCGTCGAGCGTGACGAACTGCGTGGCGGAGTAGCTGCAGCCGACGGTCGGATCACGTTCCAGGTGGGCGACGTGTTTCTCGATTTTTGTCGGGGCCCACCAGTCATCGCCGTCGGTGAAGGCGATGTATTTGCCGCAGGCATTGTCGAGACCGAGGTTGCGCGCCGCGGAGGCTCCCTTGTTCGTCTGGGTGAGCAGCCGCACCCGCGGATCACGCTTCTCATACTCGCGAGCGATGCCCGCCGTGCCGTCTTTCGAGCCGTCGTCCACGACGAGAATCTCAAGGTTATTGCAAGTCTGCCCGATGACCGAGTCCAGCGTCCGCGCCAGATAGCGCTCCATGTTGTAGCAGGGGATGATGACGGTGACGGGCGTGTTGTCCATGATGAGATGGCGGTTGAAACGCGAGCCTGCGATATTCAGGGCAAGCATGCGCAAAAGCAGGCTTTTCGTCAACACAGGAGGCTCCTGACCGCCCGTCGCGGATGCCACCCTGCGATTTTCATTGCCTAAAAGACGGCGGCCTCCTACGATCCACGCCGATGATGGCAAGCGTGAGTCTGGCAGAATCTCCGCCGTGCGTTTCGTGTGCTGACACGTCGTCGGCGTCACGCGTGTCGCGCCAGGCGCCCGCGTGGCTGCTGGCACTCTTCACCCTTGGCTATGTGTTCTTCTCCGGAATCCTGCAGAATGTGAATCCGATCAGCTACTCGGCTGTCTGGGTGCTGAAAAACAAGGCTCCGTTGATTTGCATGCTGCCGCTGGTACTGCTGCTGGTGTGCCGCGATCTGCCGGGATTCCGCCGTGTGCTGGGACAGAACAAGGTGATGGTCGCCTTCTGCCTGCTGTCACTGCTGTCCTGCCTCTGGAGCGTCTCCCCTGAGACCTCGCTGATGGAAGCCGTGAATCTGGCCGTCACCTGCGCCTGCGCCTTTGCGGCCGTCGTTCATCTGGATGTGGAGCGGCAGTTGAAGGCATTCACTTACGCGCTGCTCGTCGTGGCGGCCGGCAGCCTGCTGGTGTGCGTGGTGTTGCCGGGAATCGGTGTGATGTCGGTGGAGTTCCCGGGTGCGTGGCGCGGCCTGTTCATTCACAAGAACGTCCTGGGCCGCACCATGTCCTTTGCGGCCGTCTGCGGGATTGTGAGCGTGTTGCACGGGCGCAATCCCCTCGCAGGAGCGGCGCTGGTGGCGCTCAGTGTGCTGCTGGTGATGAAGTCACAATCCAAAACCGCGCTGGTGCTCGTCCTCCTGCTGCTCACTGTCCTGCCGGTGCTTTGGCTGCTGCAAAGGCAGCCGCGTGTTTTCCGGGGGATCGCGGCCGTGCTGCTGCTGCTGGCGGGCGTCGGCATCGGTTGCGAGGCGGCTTTTGGGAGCCTGTTGTTCGCCATCACTGACATGGCGGAGGCGGCCGCGCATTCAATCGGCAAAAACCTCTCCATCACCGGCCGTGATTTCATCTGGCGAATCTGCTTCGACGCCATCTCGCAGCAGCCGATGCTGGGCTACGGCCACCATGCGTTCTGGGTTTATCCCGGACCGGTGGGCTGGGTGTGGCAGTCCACGAACTGGCGCACGCCGCATGCGCACAACGGCTACATCGAGTTGATGCTCGGCCTGGGCATCACCGGCATGATATTGTTCGCGGGCATGCTCCTCACCGCCGTCAAACGTGCTTTGCAGCAGGTGTCTCATGCCGCCACCTGGGCCGCGTGCTGGCCGCTCCTCACCGTGTTTTTCATCCTCCTTTCCGCCTGCAACGAGTCGCTCCTCATCAATCCGGTCGAGCGTCTCTGGCTCATCCAGTTGATCTGGTGCGGCAATCTCCTGACAAACCGGAATCACGCCTGTGAAAAATACTCCTGAATCAACCACTCCGGCCACGTCCGGCCAGCGTCCTGCCATCGCTTGGGGGAAAATGATGCTCCCGATTTTGATCTTCACCATGCTCGGAGGCGGCGCGGGCGCGGGCACCTGGGTCATGCTGCCGGTGAAGTACCGCTCCAACGCCACCTTCGAGGTCACCTCGCGTGAATTCCGCACGGAAGGCGTGGCGGAGATGCAGGAAAACGCGGGTGCGCTGCCATACCGCTCGGTCGCCACAGTGGCCAGTTTCAAGAGCAGCCTGCTCGCGGCCCGCGTGGCGGAGCAGCTTGGCGCGCCCTTCACCGCCGAGGGAGTGCGCAAAAGCATCTCGGCCAAATCTGCCGACGTGGCGCTCATATATGTCTCCGCAGACGCTGACAAACCGGAGACGGCGCGCCGTCTCCTCCAGTCCGTGGTGGACAAACGCCTGGAGCAGGAAAAGGAGAATTTCCACCTGGTGATGAAGCCGCTGGTCGAGGGCATCGACCGGCAGCTCGGCCAGATCCAGAAAAGCATCAAGGACACCTACCAGCAGATAGCCGCCAACGCCGTGGGCAAGTCCGACACGCAGGACCGCAGCATCTCCGGCAGCGGCCAGGTGACCATCGAGGGCAACATCGCACAACTCGTCGCGGCCACGGAGGCGGCGCGCATACGCCTGGCAAAACTCAACAGCGCCGTCTCCGAAATCGAAAGCGGCAGAACTTCCGCGGAGAAGTTCCAGGATTTCGGCGAGGGCAGCCAGACTTTCGCGGATTTGAAGCGGCAACTGGCGGCCAGAATGGAGGATCTGGCATCCTTGAGCAGCCGCTACGGCGTCACTCACCCGAAGGTGGTGGAGGCCCAGGCTGCGGTGACCGAGACCAAGCGCCAGCTCGTCCAGGGCCTGCGTGAGCTGGCCCATCAGGCCGAGACCAACTTCTCCGGCTTGCAGGCGTCTCGCGAACTGCTCGAAAAAAACCTCCAGGCGCTCAAAACACAGACTTTCACCACCTTGGACCGTGATCCGGTCAACAACGCCCTCGTGTTTGCCAACACCTCCCTCCAGGCCGTTTATCAGCAGCTTCTCAGCCGGCGCAACCAGCTAGCCGTCACCTTGCAGATGCAGCCGCAGTCATTGCGGCTGCTTGACCCGCCTGATCTTCCCCAGGGCCCGTATCAAACCACGAAACTGATCGCCCTCGCGGGCGCGTTGGGCGTCGGCGGAATGCTCGGGCTGGCGTTTGGCGCGCTGCGCGCAGGCCTGCTGTCCTGTTTTCTTCCCCCGCCGTGATCCTTCGCATCCTCCAACATGGGTTCTGGCGCGGCCTGCTGGCCACGGCGGTGCTGCTCGCCATCAACGGGGCCATGCTCCTGTGGTCGGTACCGCGCCATGCCTCCGAAGCTGTCGTGAGGCTGGCCGGTTTCGACGCGCATCCCGAAGGAGTGGTGGAGAGCGCCACGGAAAAGGACACCTCATCGATCATCTTCAAAATGGTAGAGGACTTCGCCAGCAGCTTCACCTCCAATGCCGTGATCGAACGCGCCTGCGCCAGACTCGGCATCCCGGCGGAGCAGGGCGCGGACCTCCGAGACTGCCTGCGCGCCTCCCCCGTCGTCGGTTCCACCTTTGTGATGATCACCGCGCGTCATAAAGACCGGGAGATGGCGCGTCGCATCGCCGCCGCGTTCCTGGACGCTCGTGCGGAAATGCATCAGCAGATGGTTGAAAAAAACCTCGCTGCTCAGAAGGCGCAGAACGACATCATCGCCGCCGGTATCGAGAAGCAACTCCAGCAGATCACCGGCGAGCTGGGCTCCTCCCGCCAGTCCGTCGATTACTCCGCCAACATCACCGTCATCGAAAAATCACTCGCGGGCATCATCGTCGAACGCGCACGGCTGCAGAGCACCATCGCCTCCCTGGAGGCCATGTCGAAGGCCGGCCTGTTGGGGGCCATCAAAGAGGAGCCCGGCGCGGGCGCGTATTTCCAGGAGGCCGAAACCTTGCGCAAGTGGGGGGTTGTCGAACTGCGGCGCAATTTGGCCGCCAGTCGCTCAGAACTCGCTGAAACGCTCGCCGGATCGGGAGAGAACAGCTCCAAGGCCGCCGTGGCACGGGCGCGCGTCGCCGCGCTGGAGCTGGAGTTGAAATCCTTTCTCTCCACCCAGATCGAAAAAGAAAAAACCTCCCTGGCGGCGCTGGACCGCAGCATGAGGGAACTGGCTGAAAAGAAAAAATTCTACGACACCGCCATGCAGGAGGACCGGCGGCGCGAGCTGGTCGAAGGCCCCAAACGCGCCATCAAGGCGGGTCTGGAGGCATCGCTGACCGAGACCGTCAAGGCACGACAGTTGATCGACCTTCAGAAGACCTCACTGGCCGCTCTTTTTGTCGTCCAGGATCCGCCTTCGCTGCCCTCCACGGCGGAACGCCCCGTGCCTTCAGTCGCCCTGCTTTCGTGTCCGGTCATCGGTCTGCTCATCGGCCTGCTTGGTTCGGGATCGAAAAAAAATGACGCATGAAGTGCTTTCTCATC
Source organism: Verrucomicrobiaceae bacterium (assembly GCA_016795375.1). Lineage (GTDB taxonomy): Bacteria > Verrucomicrobiota > Verrucomicrobiia > Verrucomicrobiales > Verrucomicrobiaceae > Prosthecobacter. Next base: position 26,479 of record JAEUHJ010000153.1, on the reverse strand, counting down.
ATCGAAGTGCTCGCCCTGGCCTTGCTTGGCGCGTACTGGAAGGTCGGCCCCAAACAGCACGTCTGCGGCGTCGAATTGACCGCCGTCGTGAACGCGCCCTCGGAGCGCAGCCTGGGTGACTACGCGCCCGCAGACGACACGCAGATCACCGGCACCATCGGTCGCGGTTTTCACGACCGCCGCCTGCTGGATGCCGTGGCCGGAAAACAGGTTCAATCAGCCGCGGCTGTCCGCCAGGCCGTCACAGTCGGCATCAATTCCTTCAGCCGCACGATCCACCTCGATGTGGCGGCTCCCTCGCCGCAGCTCGCTGTTTCGCTGGCCGCCGCCTTGCTGGAGGAGCGACGCGCCCTGGACAACCGCCTCTGGCAGGAGGAACAGGCCGCCGGTCTGCGGCAGGTGGAGGCCGGCATCAAGTCGCTCGAGCAGCAGTTGCGGCAGCACCGTGCAGCCCTTCAAACCATCGGGGAACAGACAGGCGACCCGCTCGAACGTGAGTACCGGTTGCGTGAAAAACAGCGCCGCGCCTCCCAGCTTGAAAACCTCCACTCGGATCTCACGGTCCGCGCCAATCGCTATCAAAGCATGCTCGCGCTGCTGGAAACAGCGCTCGCCGGCATCCACGCCGGAAAAAACGTGCCGCCGTCATCCGGCTTCGAGATGGCCGACGCCTACGAGTTGCAGACCGGCGGCGGCGGAGGTGGCAACATGATGAATCTCGTCTCAAAACGCAGCTCCGGTGTCTCCGAGGCATGGTCGGAAGTCCTGGGCAACACCGCAGGACTCGCGGCGCTGGAAGCAGCCTACGGTGAGCAACATGAGGAGGTGCTCGCGGCTAAAAAAACACTCGCATCCAGCAGGCAACGCCTCCTGGATGAGCTGACGGCCCAAAGAGAAGCTCTCCAGGTGGCGGTTGAATCCGTGAAAGCCGCCGGAATCTGGCTCGCCAAGGAAACCGCCGCCAACAAGGAGCAAATCAACGCCATCGGCGCCGCGCGCTTCAATCCTGAGTATGTGCGGTTGAAGCAGACCGTCAGCGGCCTGGAAAGCGCCCTGCGCAAGGCTTTCAACCAGCGGCAGATGCTCGCATCCGCCGCGCTCACCAACCCGCCGCGTTTTTTTGTGATCGAGCCCCCTTCTCCATTGGGAGTGGCCGTGCGTCCGACACTGCCAGCATGCATCGCCGCATCCCAGGTTGGCGCGTTGCTGCTTCTCTGGTTGTGTTCCTGTCGCAAAGACGTCCTTGAGGTGAAGCCCGGGCATTCCACACGCTCCACCGCATCTCATTGAAGTCCACAGCGTGACACATTGTCGTGAATGAACTTTTCACGGCCATCATGCCGGCGACGCCGTCCCCCTTGCATCTGAATGTGCCCTTGCGCAGGGCGTGAAACTTGCGATGGATAGCGCCCCCATCCCCAAAAAAGCCCATGCCCAAACAGACCCTTCGTGACCTCGATCTCACCGGAAAACGCGTCTTTGTGCGTGTCGATTTCAATGTGCCGCTGGAGGAAAAAGACGGCCAGATGGTCATCACGGACGCCACGCGCATCCAGGAGACGCTGCCGACGATCAAAGCCCTCATCGAAAAAGGTGCCCGCATCATTTTAGCCAGTCATCTCGGCCGCCCGAAAGGCCGGCGCGATCCGAAACAGTCCCTCGCCCCCGTCGCGCCGATCCTCAGCGCCCTCATCGGCAAGCCGGTGGCCTTTGCCAGTGACTGTATCGGTGACGAAGCGAAGGCCAAAGCACTCGCACTGGGCAATGGCGACGTGCTTTTGCTCGAAAACACCCGCTTCCACGCCGGAGAGGAGAAAAACGACGCCACACTCGCCAAAGGCATGGCGGATCTCGCCGAAGTCTTCGTCAACGACGCCTTCGGCTCCGCGCATCGTGCGCACAGCTCCACCGCAGGCATCGCGGACTATCTCCCGGCCGTTTCCGGCCTGCTGATGGAAAAAGAGCTCACCTGGCTCAATGACGAGCTCGAAACGCCGGACCGCCCCTTCGTCGTCATCCTCGGTGGCGCGAAGGTCAGCGACAAAATCGGCGTCATCAACCGCCTGCTCGAAAAGGCGGACACCATCATCATCGGCGGCGGCATGGCCTACACCTTCCGCAAGATCGTGCAGGGCATCAGCATCGGCAAAAGCCTCTACAAACCCGAGTGGGAACCGATCGCGCAGGCCGCTCTCGACAAGGCCAAGGAGCGTGGCGTGAAGCTGCTCATCCCCGTCGATGCCATGATCACCGACGTGTTCGATTTCGACGCGAAGAAGCTCGGCGCGACGAAATACACCGGCGTGAACGAAAGCATCCCGGATGGTTGGGAGGGCGTCGATATCGGCCCTGAATCGGTAAAACTCTTCAATGAGGAAATTTCCAAAGCGAAGACCGTCATCTGGAACGGGCCGATGGGCGTGTTCGAAATCAAAGAGGCATCGAAAGGCACCTTTGATGTCGCCGAGGCCATGGCGGCCAATGCTGGCGCGAAAAATATCATTGGTGGCGGCGACAGCGTGAAGGCCGTCAAAAAGGCAAAGCTTGGCGACAAGATGACTTTCATCTCCACCGGCGGCGGTGCCTCCCTCGAACTCCTCGAAGGCAAAATCCTCCCCGGAGTCGCCTGCCTCAAAGACAAGTAATTCGTCATTCCAACTTCCCATTTCCGCAGCCATGCCCATCGCTCACTTCCGCAAACCCATCGTCGCCGCCAATTGGAAAATGCACATGACTCCGCAGGAGTCCGACGACTTTCTTCGCGCCTTCGCCCGCCTGGCCCCGGACAAGTGTCCGATCCAGATCGTCATCGCCCCGCCTTTCGTGAGCCTGGAGCGCTCCATGAACGCCCTGCAAAACGCCCGTGAGCAGAGTGTCGAGCTGGCCGCGCAAAACATGAGCGCCCAGCCCGCCGGTGCTTTCACCGGGGAGATCAACGCCCGCATGATCAAGGAATGCGGCTGCAAGCATGTCATCCTCGGCCACAGCGAGCGCCGCAGTCTCTACGGCGAGACAAATGCCATCGTGAATGCGAAAGTGCTCGCCGCGCTCGAAGCACGCCTTCACCCCATCCTTTGCATCGGCGAGACCCTCGCCGAGCGTGACGGAGGCCAGATCGAGCAGGTGCTCGAAAGCCAGCTCCGCGAATCACTGGCCGAGGTCGGCCCGCGCCGTGTCACGGACATCGTCATCGCCTATGAGCCCGTGTGGGCCATCGGCACCGGCCGCACCGCCACCTCCCAGCAGGCGCAGGAGGCCCACGCCTTCTGCCGCAAAGTCCTCGGCGACATCTTCGGGGCCGATGTGGCCGTGAAAATCCGCATCCAATACGGCGGCAGCGTGAAGCCGAACAACATGGCCGAGCTCATCGCCCAGCCGGATGTCGATGGAGCCCTCGTCGGCGGAGCCTCGCTGGAGACAGGCTCCTTCTGGGAAATCTGCCGTGCGGCCATCGACTGGACGAACGAGAACTCCTGATGGCAGGAGGCTGGTTGGCTCAAGGAGTTCCAATCTTGCCTGGCATGAGTTTCATCACGCGCAGCAGCTCCCGGCCTTCACGACCAGGAAAGGCTGCATCAGGCACCTGGCTCGAGATCGTTTCAAAACGTCCGCCAAACAACACACTCAGCTCGTCGGGTGAGATGCCGAACGGTGGCCCGGTCTCGCCCGGATCAAGGTCAGGATTGATGTAAAACACGCCCACCAGCAATCCGCCCGGTTCAAGCAGCGACGCCACGGCGTCTCGGTAATTTGGCCGCAGCTCCGGCGGCAGGGCGCAGAGACAGGTGTGCTCGACCACGGCATCGTATCCGCCGCGGAACGTGAACAGGTCGCCAAGAACAAAGTGATCTGCATGCTGTGGATGACACGTCTTCGCACGTTCGATTGCGGTGGGGGCGATGTCGAGCCCTGTGGCGTCGATGCCGAGTGATCGCAGGTGCGCCACATCATGCCCTGCCCCGCATCCAGGCACCAGCACACGACCTGCGATCTTGTTTCGTGAAAACCACGCCACCAGCGGCGGTGAAGGCCGCCCCTTGTCCCATGGCGTGAAATTTTCCTGATAGGCCTGATCCCAGTTCGTGATGTTCATTTCAAAATCGTCCGCGGGTGGGTTGTCCGTCGCGTGGCAAGGCGCACGATGGCGTGCTTTTGCCACCCTGCCAGCACTTGCACGGCCTGTGACGGCATTGTATTTGCGGCGATGCTCCAATTTCCCGCCCCCACCGGTTTCAAAGAATGGTCCTTCGTCTGCGATGCGCTCACGCAGGGCCGTTTGAGCATCATTTTGCGCAAAGGCGGCATCCACGAGGGCCGCAGCGGCTTTCAGTGGAAGCATCGCGAGTTCTTCCTGTTCCCGACCTGGTTTCACAATCAGGCCGCCGATCTGAGTTGGACGCCCGAGAACACACAACGCGCTTTTCCGCCGGAAGAGGAGCGCCAGACCGTCGATATCGACGGCTGCGCCACCCTCGAGCAGGTGTGGAAGGTCACGGATTGGGACAAAGTCGCCGCTTTGGCCCCGTTGCACATCTGGAACGAGGATGTCGTCAAAGAGCGCTTCGTTTATGACGACGAAAGCTGCCTGCACGTCGCCCTCGTGCGTGCCTACAAGCTCCCGCAGCGCTGGCATTTCCCGTATTCAAAGAGCTACGGCGGCTGCCGCTCGTGGATCACGCTGCCCGAGGAGGGCCTCCCGATGGCCGCCAGCGCGACGCCCGCGCTAAGCGATGAAGCTTTTGCGAAGATCGCCGCAAAATTGAAGACGGTGCTGGATTGATCTGGAGCGCCGACGATTCGTCGGCATAAAGTGCGGGGCGACGAATCGTCGCCACTCCATGGAAGACGCCATCCGCCCCACCCACGTCGAAGTCAGCCTCGGCACGATCGCGCAGAATTTTGACACGATCCGTGCGCATGTGGGCGCTGCGGAGCTGATGCCGGTGGTGAAGGCGAACGCGTATGGCCACGGCCTCGTCGAGGTGGCGCGGCATCTTGCGACGCATGGCGCGGCGTGTTTGGGCGTCGCGCTGCTTGAAGAAGCTGTCGTTTTGCGTCGTGCAGGCATCACGCAGCCGGTTCTCGTGTTTGGCGGTGTGGTGGCGCGGCAGATTCCGCGGTTCATCGAGCATGATTTGATGATGGCGGCCTCCTCCATCGACAAAATGCGCCAGATCGACGACGCGGCCGCTGCGGCGAAAAAGAAGGCGCGCGTGCATTTGAAAATCGACACCGGCATGGAGCGCATCGGCGTGCATTGGTATAGCGCGGAGAAATTGCTGGAGGCCAGCCTGACGTTTCAAAACATCGAGATCTCCGGGATATACTCTCACTTCGCCAATTCGGACGCGGAAGACCTCACGAGCGCGAAGGAGCAGTTGGCGCGATTCTTGGAAGTGCTCGAGTTTTATCCGAAACGCGGTCTCAAGCCGCCGCAGCGTCACATCGCGAACTCCGGCGGAATTTTGCAACTCCCAGAGAGCCACCTCGACCTCGTGCGGCCCGGCATCATGCTTTACGGCGTGTATCCCTCGCGTGAGACGAGGCAAAGCGTGACGGTGAAACCGGCGCTGAGCTGGAAATCCGAAGTCGTGTACTTCAAGGTCGTGCAGCCTGGCCATGCCGTGAGCTACGGCAGCACATGGAAGGCGGATCATCCGGTGCGCGTCGTCACCGTGCCAGTCGGTTATGGCGACGGCTATTTTCGTGCGCTGTCGAACCGCGGCCAGGTCGTCATTCGCGGCCAGCGGCATCCGATCGCTGGCCGCGTGTGCATGGATCAGTTCATGGTGAACCTCGAATGGGGCACCGCCTGCAACGGCGACACTGTCACGCTCATTGGCGACGGCATTTCGGCGCAAGACGTGGCCGACTGGGCCGGCACGATCCCGTATGAGGTGCTCACGAACATCCACGCGCGAGTGCCGCGGGTGTATGTGTAGAGTGGCCCGCACAGTCCTCTGTGCGACGCTCCGCAATCAGCAGAAGCTCCGAATTACCTTTGCCTTACTACTGAGCGCGAAGTGTCATCGGGGCACCGCACACAGGACTGTGCGGACCACTGTGTTCACGCTGCGCGCTCGAGTTTCTCGTCGATGCGGGCAACGAGGGTGTCGAGCACCTCGCTGTTGCCGAAACGTTCGATGACGTCGGCAAGGAAGCCTTCGACGATGAGGCGGCGGCTTTCGGTGTCGGGGATGCCGCGGGCTTTGAGGTAGAAGAGCTCTTCATCGGCGATGGGGCCGCTGGTGCTGCCGTGGCTGCATTTGACCTGGTCGGCGTTGATTTCGAGGCCGGGGAGGCTGTTGGCTTCGGCTTCGTTGCTGTTGAGCAGGTTGCGGCACGTTTGATAGGCGTCGGTGTAGTGCGCGCCTTCATCGACGATGATGAGGCCGCTGAACACGGAGCGCGATTTGCCGTAGAGCGCGTTTTTGTAGAGCAGATCGCTCGTGGCGTGAGGTGCCTTGTGACGCTGAAGCGTGCGCTGATCGACGATTTGATCGCCGATGGGCATGGAGACGCTGAGCATGTCGCTGCGGGCGCCTTCGCCGACAAGATCGCTGACGCTTTCGCTGCGGCTGAAGGCGGCGCCGAGCTGCACCTGGAAGCTTTTCACGCTGGCATCGCGTCCGGCGGTGATGCTGGAAAGATGCAGCGCCTGGGCGTCATCGGCGAGCTCCTGGCAGGCGGCGTAGGTGATCTTGCTGCCGCTGCCGCCGACGAGATCAGCGATGGCGATGCTGAGGCCGCCTTCGCCTTCGAGACTGCGGTAATGATCGACGACGCTGACCTGCGCGTGATCGCCGGTGACGACGAGTGTATGCGGAAAGATGGCCGCGTGATCACCGACGACCCAGTGGAAGATTTCGACGGGCTTTTCGATGACGACGTTTTTCGGCACGAGGATGACGGTGCCCGCTTTGACATGCGCGAGGTGCAGCGCGGCGAATTTCGCCGAGCCGAGCGGCAGATCGCCCTTCATGAAGTGCTGCTGCAGGTCCGCTTCGTGTGATTTGAGGGCCTCCGCGAGGCTCACGCACACGACGCCTGCCGGAAGGCCGCTCGTATCAGATTCGACGAGCGTGTCATTCACGAAGACGAATCGCGCTGCACGCTCCTTGAGCCCTTCCGTGGCTGCGAGAGCGGCTTTCGACTGCTCCGCGGTCGGCTGTTTGGCCGGAGCATGCGTTTCGAGCTCGATCTTCTTCGCGTTTGAGTAGCGCCAGTTTTCGTCTTTGAGGCCCGGAAGTGGCAGGGACTGGAAATCGGTCCAGGCGGCATCTGAGCGAGCGCGGAACCAGCCGGGCGTGGAGGAATCGCGGGTGGGAGAGAGCGTGAGGAGAGCGGAGGGCATGTTGGGAATAAGAAAATCTGGCTAGACTGGCCAGAACGGGGCGGTTAGTCTTGGCGGCATGAAAGCAGCAAAAAAGTCCGAGTGGCAGCTCCAGACGGCCAAGAACCGTTTCAGTGAGGTGGTGAACCGTGCGATCACCGACGGCGCACAGACAATCACGCGCCACGGCAAGCCGGTGGTGGTGGTGATGTCACAGGAGGAGTTTCGGAAACTGGCTCCGGCGAAGGAGGGAAAATTTGATCTGCTGGCCCACTTGCTGGCTTGTCCTGACAAGACCTTGCACAAGCGCATCTTCCGCACGCCTGGCGTGCCGCGTGACGTCGATTTCTCATGAAATACCTGATCGACACGATGGTTCTGAGTGAGCCGACAAAGCGGAAACAGGACGCGAACGTCATTCACTGGTTCTCGCTTCACCGCCATGAGTGCGCGGTGTCCGTTTTGACGCTCGGCGAGGTGGAACGAGGCATCACCAAGATGAAAGACAGCAACCGAAAGCATCGATTGATGGCATGGTTCAACACCATCACGGATGGCATGGAGAACGCCGGTCGCATCCTGCCGGTAGATCGGGCGCTGATGAGCTTCTGGGGACCGGTTTACAGCCGCGAAGAACGGCTGACGAGGCGCAAGCCGCCCTTCGTGGACACGCTCCTCGCTGCGACGGCCGAAATGCACGGGCTGACGATGGTGACGCGCAACGAGAAGGACTTCCCGAAGACCTTGGCGCTGGTCAATCCTTGGAAAGTTTGAAGTCGCCGCACAGATTGGAACTAAGAAGGTTGTCATGACTCCCCCCATGCATCGAGTGGGATTCCAAACTCTTCGGATGCTACGTTCTTGGCTTGCTCCAAGGTCGAGTGCCAGGTGTCACTTGATAAGGTTTTGTCAGCTGACTCAGAAATGAGCAAAAAGTTGCTTCCTCCGCCATCGGTGATCTCGAATCGCATTTGAACTTCCCTGGATGGAGTTGCCAACGGCGTTAAAGCGTTAGCAGGCAACCAACCTGAATGTTGATCGCCGCCAATCTGAATGGTTCGAAAAGGAACTGTGCAGTAAACGGGCATTGTTGCGAATGATCAGCCGACGCTTCCCTCCATCTCCAGATCGATGAGGCGTTTCAACTCGACGCTGTATTCCATGGGGAATTCCTTGGCGAGGTCGTTGATGAAGCCGTTCACGCTGAGGCTCATCGCCTCGGCTTCGGTGAGGCCGCGCTGCATGAGGTAGAAGATCTGCTCGGCGCTGACTTGGCTGACGCTGGCCTCGTGCTGGGTGGCGTGCTGGTTGCCGCGGACGCTGATGGCGGGGTAGGTGTCGGTGTGGCTGTTGCTGTTGATGAGCAGGGCGTCGCACTCGGTGTTGTTTTTGCAGCCTTTGAGGTGCTTCGGGATGTGGACGAGACCGCGATACGTCGCGCGGCCTTCACCGATGCTGATGGACTTGCTGATGACATTGCTCGTCGTCTCGTCGGCGGCGTGGACCATCTTGGCACCGGTGTCCTGATGCTGGCCGCTATTCGCGAGAGCGATGCTGATGACCTCGCCACGCGCACGGCGGCCTTTCATGATGACGCCGGGGTATTTCATGGTGAGGCGGCTGCCGATGTTGCAGTCGATCCATTTCACGACGGCGTCCTCGTGGGCGATGCCACGCTTGGTGACGAGGTTGAAGACGTTACTGCTCCAGTTCTGCACGGTGACGTATTGGATCTTCGCGCCTTTCATGGCGACGAGCTCGACGACGGCGCTGTGCAGCGTGGCGGTCTCAAACTTCGGCGCGGTGCAGCCTTCCATGTACATCACTTCCGCGCCTTCATCGGCGATGATGAGCGTGCGCTCGAACTGGCCGAACTGCTCGCTGTTGATGCGGAAGTAGGCCTGCAGCGGATGTTTCACCTTCACGCCAGGCGGCACATAAATAAAGGAACCGCCGCTGAAGACGGCGCTGTTGAGCGCGGAGAATTTGTTGTCGCCGGTGGGGATGACCTTGCCGAACCACTTCTTGAAGATCTCGGGGTATTTGTGCAGGCCTTCGCTGCTATTGACAAAGATGACGCCCTGCTCTCCGACGGCGGCCTTGATGTTGGAGTAGGCGGCCTCGCTGTCATACTGCGCCTCGACACCGGCGAGGAATTTGCGTTCCTGCTCGGGGATGCCGAGGCGGTCAAAGGTCTTTTTCACGTCCTCGGGCACTTCATCCCAAGAGCGCTTCGGCTTCTGGCCGTCGCTGAGGTAGTAGCGGAATTCGTCGAACTTGATGTTTTCGAGATCCTTCGTGGCCCAATGCGTGGGCATGGGCTTCGAGTTGAAAATGGCGAGCGCCTTCTTGCGGAATTCGCGAATCCAATCGGGGTCACCTTTGACATCGCTGATGTAATCAATGGTCTTCTCGGTGAGGCCGAAGCCGGAGTCGAACTTGTTGCGCTCCGGGAAGGTGAAGTCGCCGACGCTATCCACGCGGATGTCGGAGATGTCGTTGAGGTCGGTTTCGACGGGTTCAGGGGCGGTGACCATGGTGATTGATGATTTGGGATCAGGCATGAGCGGAAACACGGCGGGTCTTGGAAGTGCGTTTGGCGGGCTTCCGAGCGGCGGCGGATTTGATTTCGTCGGCGATGGGATCCCAGGACTCGCGGATGGGGCTGCGCTTCCAGTAGTTTTTGGGGAGAGGGCCATTGGTCACGCGTTGGGCGTAGGCGCTGGGGGCTTTTTTGGAGAGATCGACGAAACGAATGCCTTTGGTGCGAGAGGCAACCTCGTGTTCGCGGATCATGGTCAGGAAGGGAACGACTCGATGGTGATGCGCGGCGGACTGGCTGGCTTTGACGGCGTAAAGCTCCTGGATGGCGGGATGGTCGTGGTTCATGGCATTTCGAGGAGTTGAGACGGGGTGACGATCATGGGCATTGGATGGCCTGCGAGCTGGCAGACAGCGCGAAAACGCTGGAAGAGATAGGCGAGCAGATGTGCTTCATGTTCCAGGTGAGCAGATAGTCCATCTTGTGAACCACGCTCAACGCGAGATGCGCGGCATCATTTGCGCAGGGCTCGGGGATCACGCCGAGCAGCTCAATGGCCTCCGCGAGCTGCGTGACCTCGTTGGTGACTTGGAGAAACGGGAAAGCCTCGACGATGGCCAGCCTCTCAAAGGCTTTTTGCTTCTCTCCCACAGCGGCCTCCTGGTGAACGACATCGGAGACGTAAATTTGATAACGATCCGCCATCTTATCCCACCAAAGCCGGGTGTCCTCCTGCTGGGCACGAGCCTTGATCAGCCTGCTCGGACGGGCCGTGAGCAGGCTTGGAATCGTGGTTTCCATATAGAGGCGGGGTTTCATCGGCAGAAGCGCTTATCCGAGCTTGGTGTGCTTGGTTTTGGCGGCGAGGAGATCGAGGAAGAATCTGTAGTCAGACTCGGAGGTGAAGGCAGCTTTGGGGAGCCAGTAAAAAAGGAGCTTCTGTTGCAACATTAACACGCCATCGGAAGTACCTGCCGTCTTGTAAAACGCATTCCAAGAAAGTGTGCTGGCGGACACCGGTGTCTCGATCTCAAGCCCTGATTGATTGGCCTTGCACACGATCTGTTGACCGAAAAGCGGATTGCTTTTGATGGTTGAAGCAAAAACAAATCGTTCAAGGAGTGTTCCAAGTGCAAAGCCAACAGTCAATGCACCCGAGATGTAAAAAACATATCCCCGCATCTCTGGTGTGACGTTGATGACAAAAACAAGACCTGTCGCAACGAGCGCAGTGATCAAAGCAAACCTCATCATCCGACGAATTGGATTAAATCGATTAAACCAGCGGCGACCTACCAGCATGGTCGGCAGATCGAACGTCACAGTCGCTGTAATCTCTGCGCTCATCGTTTGAGTTATGCCGCAGCGGCCATCTCCTCATGGACCCAGTCGTAACCTTTGGCCTCGAGCTCGAGGGCGAGTTCCTTGCCGCCGGTTTTGACGATGCGGCCGTCTTTCAGGACGTGGACGATGTCGGGCTGGATGTAATTGAGGAGGCGCTGGTAGTGGGTGATGACGAGGAAGCCGCGGTTCTCGCTGCGCATGGCGTTCACGCCGCGGGAGACGATCTTGAGGGCGTCGATGTCGAGGCCGGAGTCGGTTTCGTCGAGGATGGCGTATTTCGGCTCCAGCATCATGAGCTGGAGGATCTCGTTGCGCTTCTTCTCTCCGCCGGAGAAGCCTTCATTGACGCTGCGGCTGGTGAAGCTGCGGTCCATCTCGAGCTGGTCCATGCGGGCGTAGAGCTGCTTGTAGAACTTCACGGCGTCGATGTCTTCACCCTGCGGCAGGCGTGCCTTCAGCGCGGCGCGGAGGAAGTTGGCGTTGCTGACGCCTGGGATCTCGTGCGGGTATTGGAAGGCAAGGAAGAGGCCGGCGCGGCTGCGCGCATCGACTTCCATTTCGAGAATGTTCTGGCCGTCGAGTAACACCTCGCCGCTGGTGACTTCGTAGTCCTCGTGGCCGCAGAGGACCTTGCTCAGCGTGCTTTTGCCACTGCCGTTAGGACCCATGATGGCGTGGACTTCACCGGGCTTGATGGTGAGGTTCAGGCCTTTGAGGATTTCGCGGCCGGGGATCTGGGCGTGGAGGGATTTGATTTCGAGGGACATGGAAATGGGTGATGGAAAATGGAATGGCGGGACTATTTCGCAGCGCAGGCTTCGCATGTGCCGCGGATGACGAGGTCCATGCGCGTGATGTTCGTGCCTCTGGGGAGACTCCAGAATTTGGTGACCTCAAAGTCCGCCGCAGGATGGGCGTCGATCAGCTTGCCGCACACATCGCAGTGGAAGTGGACGTGCTCGTGGAGATTCGCGCAGTAGCGGGATTGGCCACGCTCGAGCTGCACCTGCTTGATGAGCCCAGCGGTGGTCAGGTGGTCCAGGCAGTTGTAAACTGTTGCCAGGGAGATACCGGGGCTACGGCTTTTCACCCGATCCAGGATTTCATAGGCGGTCGGATGATCCGTGGAACCTGCCAGCACGTCGAAGACCTCCCGGCGGTGCGGCGTCAGGCGCACATCGGCTCCTAGAACGGCCAGACGGCAGTCCAAACCGGTGGGTTTGGAGGAAGGACGTGGGGCGGGAGGCGGCATGGCGGATTAGAATTAGAATGATTCTAACTCCATGGGAAACGCTGGTTTGGCAAGGCTGGATGCTTCTTTTCCCTGAAAAAGTCGGTTTGGGCGCTCCGAACCGGTGCTATCCCCTCCCTTCATGACCCGCACCCAAGTCGACGATCTACCCTGGACCTCGCAAAATTCCCCGAAGGGCAAGTTCAGCCTCTGCCGACGTTCACTCACGCTGGCCACAGGCGGGCTGAAGGACACCGGCACCTGGGGCGGCGGACATCCCTTTGACCTGGAAATCCACCGTCTCCCGCCGGGAAAGGCGGATTTCCCGCTCCACGCTCATTCCGCCCAGTGGGAGGCCTATTACATTCTCTCCGGCACCGGCCAGGTGGTCGCCGAAAAGACCAAGGAGGCCATTAAGGCGGGCGACTACCTCGTCTTTCCGCCTGGAGAGGCACACCAGCTCATCAACACAAGCACTGAAGACCTGACCTTCCTCGTCGTCGCCGACCAGCCGCAGGCCGACATCATTCACTACCCGGACTCCGGCAAATGGATGCTCAAGCCGCAGCGCAAAGTCTTCGAGATGCAGGATGTGGATTACTTCAAGGGCGAGGAGTGATGTCCGTCATCCGCTACCCCGCCGATCTGCCCATCACGGCACGCCGTGACGAGATCGTCTCGACCCTGCGCAACAGCCAGGTCGTGATCCTCGCGGGTGAAACCGGCTCTGGAAAGACCACTCAGCTTCCCAAGATGTGCCTGGAGGCGTTTCCCGACGCGCGTGGCATGATCGGCTGCACGCAGCCACGCCGCGTGGCGGCCATGAGCGTGTCAAAGCGTGTCGCGGAGGAGCTGAACGTACCCTGGGGCCGCGAAGTCGGCTGCAAGATGCGTTTCAGCGACGACACCAGCCGCGACACGCGCGTCAAGTTCATGACCGACGGCATCCTGCTGGCCGAAATCCAGAGCGATCCGCTGTTGCGGTCCTATTCCGTGCTCATTCTGGACGAGGCGCACGAGCGCTCGCTCAACATCGACTTCCTCCTCGGTTATCTCGTCGGTCTGCTGGAAAAACGGCCCGATCTCAAACTCATCGTCACCTCCGCCACGATCGACACACAGGCCTTTTCCGCCGCGTTTGGCAATGCGCCCATCATCGAAGTCTCGGGACGCCTTTATCCCGTCGAAATCCGCTACGCGCCGCTCGTCACCGATGAAGACGACCTCGGCTTCATCGATGGTGCCGTCGCCGCCGTCGAAAATGCGCTCATCGAAACCAATGACGGCGACGTGCTCGTCTTCATGCCCACCGAACGCGACATCCGCGACACACGCGACCTGCTCGACGGACGTCTCGGGGGCGGATTCGAAGTTCTCGCGCTCTACGGCCGCATGGCTGCCGCCGAGCAGCAGCGCATCTTCTCACCCGGCAAAAAACGCCGCGTCGTCATCGCCACCAACGTCGCCGAAACCTCCATCACCATCCCGCGCATCGCCGTCGTCATCGACACCGGCCTCGCCCGCATCAGCCGCTACAATCCACGCACGCGCACGAAACGACTGCCGGTCGAGGCCGTGTCGCAAAGCAGCGCCAATCAACGCGCGGGCCGCGCCGGTCGTGTGCGCGACGGCCTCTGCATCCGCCTTTACTCGCAGGAGGATTTCGACAAGCGCGACAAGTTCACCATGCCGGAAATCCAGCGTGCGAATCTCGCCGAGGTCATCCTGCGCATGAAGGCCTTCAAGCTTGGCGAGATCGAAACCTTTCCCTTCATCAATCCGCCGGTCAGCGCCGCCATACGCGCCGGTTACGACCTGCTGCACGAACTCGGCTCGCTCTCCGATGTGCATGAACTCACACCTCTCGGCCGCGAGCTCGCCAAACTGCCGCTCGATCCCACGCTGGGCCGCATGCTGCTTCAGGCGCGTGTTGAAAAGGCGCTGCCGGAACTGCTCATCATCGCCGCAGGACTCAGCGTGCCCGATCCGCGCGAACGCCCCGAGGAAAAACGCGAGCTCGCCAACGCCGCGCACAAGGCATTCGCCGCGCCTGATTCCGACTTCATCTCGCTGCTCAAAATCTGGAACGCCGCGCCCGAACCCACCGGCAACTCGCGCAACGCGCTGCGCAAGTTCTGCAAATCGAACTTCCTCTCCTTCACCCGCATGCAGGAGTGGCGCGACATCTGGAAGCAGCTCTGCGACTCCTTCAGCAACGATCTGCGTCAGCCGCCACCACCCGCGACCGACGATGCCATCCATCGCTCGATCCTCGTCGCGCAGCTTGGCCACATCGCGCTCAAAGAGGAACGCAACTCCTACAAGGCTGGCGGCAACCGCCTCGTCACCATCTTCCCCGGCTCCAATCTCTACGAACGCCGCGAAAAGAACGCCAAACCGAAGCCCGGCCAGGACAAATCGAAACAACCGCAGTGGATCGTCGCCGGTGAGATCGTGCAGACCTCCCAGCTCTTCGCGCGCACCGTCGCCAAGGTGCTGCCCGACTGGATAGCCGAGCTCGGCGCGCATCTGTGCCACTTCAAGCACAGCGAACCGCACTGGAGCGAGAAAGCCCAGCGCGTCGTCTGCATCGAACGCGTGCTGCTTCACGGTCTGGAGGTGAAACGGCGGCAGATCGACTTCCTCAAGGTCGATCCCGTCGCCGCCACGCAGTTGTTCATTCGCGGCGCTCTCATCGACCATCAGGACACGCCCATCACGCTGCGCTTCTACGCGCACAACAACGCCCTGCGCCAGAAGATCGAGACCATGCTCACCCGCGTGCGCAGCAACCGCGTTTACGCCGTCGAGGAACGACTGTTCCGCTTTTACGACGAGCGTTTGAAAAACGTCTCGTCCATCCACGACCTCAACCGCCTCGTCAAAGAGCGCAGCGAGGCCGATCCGAAATTCCTCCGCGCCACCGAGCACGATTTGACCGGCGGCGAGGACTTCGAGGCCGATCTGCAGCAGTTCCCGGATCAAGTCGCGATTGCGAACGCGGTCCTGCCCGTCGCCTACAACTACAAACCCGGCGAAGAGCACGACGGCGTCACGGTGAAAGTGCCGCTTCAGCTCGCCTCGCATCTCACCAGTGGCCAAGTGCAGTGGATGGTGCCCGGCATGCGCGAAGAAATCGCCAACGCCTTGCTGCGCGCGCTGCCGAAGGTCATCCGCCGCGATTTGATGCCCATCGACCCGAAAGGACGCGAAATCGCCGCCGAGTTCGATCCCGGTCACGAGGACTTTTTCACCGCGCTCGCCGCCTTCATCACGCGTCGTTATCGCATCCACGTCAAAGCCGAGGACTGGCCGCCGCAAAGCCTTCCCGCGCATCTTCAACCGCGTGTCGAAGTGCTCGATCCGAAAAAGAACACCGTCGTCACCGCCGGCCGTGATCTCGACGTCATCCGCAGCGCCGTCGAAAAACAGCAGCACCTCAACTCCAACGCGTGGGAGAAGATGCTGCCGCGTGTCGAACGCTACGCCCTCAAATCGTGGAGCTTCGGCGATCTTCCCGAAACCATCGTCGTCGAACACATCGGCAACGCGCCCGTCCTCGGTCATCTCGGCCTCGCTGTGCGCGATGGCGAAGTCGATGTGCGCCTGCTCCGCACGCCTCACGAAGCTGTGCGCGACACCCCCGCCGCCGTGCGTAAACTCGCCGAGAACGCGTTGGGCAAGGACATCGCCTGGCTCTGGAAAGAACTCCGCTCGATCGGCTCCACGAGCGCCAAACCGCAAGCGCCCGCCTCATTTCAAGCCGCGCTCACGCAACTCACCACCGCCGCGCCCAAAGGCAGCGCCGATCAGCTCCAGCAACACGCTCACGAACACATCCTCGCGCATCTGTTGCGTTTGCAGCCGCTCTTTCCGCTTACCGAAAAACGTTTCGCAGCCCTCTGCGAAACCTTCCGTCGCGATCTTCCTGCCGTCACCCATCGCGTCAAAACGCTCTTCACTCAGATTCACGACCTGCGCTCCAAGCTCCTATCGCTTCCAAAACGCTATCCCGGCCTCGAAACCGATCTCAAACGCCTCATCCCCGACGATCTCCTCGCCCAGACGCCGCACGATCAACTCCAGCACCTCCCTCGCTATTTGAAGGCCATTCAAATCCGCAACGAACGCTGGCAGAACAATCCCGCCAAAGACGCCGGCAAGGCTCTCCTCATCTCTGATTTCGACGGCTGGCAGTCCCACGTTCCCAAAGCCAGTCACGAAACCTTCCGCTGGCTCCTTGAAGAATACCGTGTCCAGGTTTTCGCCCAGGAATTGGGAACCGCGCAGCCGGTGAGCGTGAAACGGCTGGAGGCGTTGCTGTTGTAGCTGGCCTGACCAACGGCCATTTTTCAAACCACCGACTTATTCAGCGCTTCCCTAAAGGACGGGCTTGTAGCCGACGTTTCATAGGCAGCCGACCCGACCACGTCATGAAACGCACGCTCTTGCTTCTCGCCCTTAGTGCTCCGCTCTCCGCCTTTGCTGACAACTGGCCCATGTGGCGCGGGGCGAACGGGGACGGCACTTGTTCGGAGTCGGGCCTGCCAGAGAAGTGGAGTCAGACGGAAAATGTGCTGTGGAAGGTGAAGCTGCCGGACCGGGGCAATTCGACGCCGGTGGTGTGGGGCGACAAGCTGTTTCTGACGCAGGCCATCGAGAAGGAAGGCAAGCGCCTGCTGCTGTGCTTTGACAAGAAAACGGGCAGGCAGCTCTGGGATGCGGGCACGATTTACAGGGAGACGGAACTGACGCATGGCACGAACCCCTACTGCTCGGCCTCGCCCGCGACGGATGGCGAGCGTGTGGTCGTGTTCTTCGCCTCGGCGGGCGTGTTTTGTTACGACATGAACGGCAAGGAGATCTGGAAGCGCACCGATCTGGGCAAACAGCACCACATCTGGGGCAACGGCACCTCCCCCGTGATCGCGGGCGACCGCGTGTTCCTGAACTTCGGCCCAGGCGAGAACACCGTGCTCCACGCCTTCGACAAGAAGACTGGCAGGACGCTCTGGCAGCACAAGGAGCCCGGCGGTGCCTCGGGTGAAGGCGACAAAAAACAATGGCTCGGCTCCTGGAGCGATCCGCTGCTGCGGAAGACGGGCGCGCGTTATGAGCTGCTCATGACCTATCCCGGACGTGCCTGCGCCTTCGATCCGGTCGCCGGCAAGGAGCTGTGGACCTGCGACGGGCTGACAAAGCTCGTCTATAACTCGCCGCTGTATGCGGACGGCATGATGATCGCCATGTGCGGCTACGGCGGCGCGGCGATGGCCGTGAAAACCGGAGGCAGCGGCGACGTGACGGGGAAAAATCGTGTGTGGCATCTTCCGCGTGTGCAGCAGCGCATCGGCAGCGGCGTGATCCGTGACGGCCACCATTACATCCTGACCGATGGCGGCATCGTCGAGTGCCGCGACATCAAGACGGGCGGGATGATCTACAACGAACGCCTCAAAGGCCCGGGCCCCACCGGTCAGAACTGGTCCTCGCTCGTCCTCAGCGCCGACGGCACATGCTACGCGGCGAATCAAGGCGGTGATTGCTTCGTGTTCAAAGCGGAGCCGACATTCAAGCTGATCGCCACCAACTCTCTCGGTGAGAAAATCATCGGCTCCATCGCCGTGAGTGACGGGCTGCTCTTCATCCGCGGCTATCAGAACCTGTGGTGCATCGGGAAGAAATAGCGGCGCTCCTGGCGCGCAGTTCGTCCTCGTTCCTGGCGATCCGCGATGGCCAGAAGCGCCGAAATTCAAAATGTGCTCACCGGTGCTTTTCCATTCACAGTTCGCAGTGCTTCCATGCGCTGGCTGCTGCGGAGTGGCTTGACGGAGGACGAGCAGGAGGACGAGAACGATCCAAGGCTCTACCCCGCCCCCGGATTTCCCCTTGCCCACGCCGGGCCGGGACGCTAACAAACGCGCTTCCATTCCCTGCGCGCCATGGCCCAATCCGACCGTCAGCACACCCTCGCCAAAGCCGTCTCCATGACGGGCACCTCGCTGCACACGGGGGAGCAGGTCACGCTCACCTTGCAGCCAGCGCCTGAAAATTTCGGTTTCAAATTCCGCCGAGTGGACCTGGAGGACAAGCCCTTCATCACCGCCCTGGCGGAGAAGGTGCAGAAAGTCGAGCGCGCAACCACCATCGCCGAGGGTGGTGTGAATGTTCACACGGTGGAGCATGTCCTCTCCGCCCTCACTGGCATGGGCGTGGACAATGCCATCATCGAGATGGACGCGAACGAGCCGCCCATCGCCGACGGCAGCGCGATGCCGTATGTCGAACTCATCAAATCCGCCGGACTGGCCGAGCAAAAAGAGGCGCGCAAGGTCTTCGAGATTCGCGAGCCGATTTATCAGGAGACGCGCGACGGCACCATTCTCACCATCGTTCCCGACAAGAAGTTCCGCATCTCTTGCACGAACGTGGGGCCGGAGGGCCGCTTCACGCAGTATTTCAGCACGGAGATCAATCCCGAGACCTACGAGAAGGAGATCGCCGCGGCGCGCACCTTTGTGTATTACGAGGACATCGCCCCGCTGATGGAGAAGGGCCTCATCAAAGGCGGCACGCTGGAGGCCGCCATCGTCATCCGTGGCGACTCGCTGCTCTCGAAGCAGCCGCTGCGTTTTGCCGACGAGTTCGTTCGCCACAAGATCCTCGACATCGTCGGCGACCTCATGCTCTCCGGAAAGCGCATCCAGGGCCATGTCATCGCCGTGCGCCCCGGCCACGGGCCGAACACCGAGCTGGCACGCGCCATCGTGAAGCAATACGAGGCGATGCGCAGCATGGTGCCCGCGCCGGTACACATCCCGGGCGGCGAGTCCGTGCTCGACATCAACGAGGTGATGAAAATCCTCCCGCACCGCTACCCCTTCCTGCTGGTGGACCGCATCATCGGCTTTGAGGGCGAGACGAAATGCACTGGCATCAAAAACGTCACCATCAACGAGCCGTTCTTCCAGGGGCACTTCCCCGGTCATCCCATCATGCCCGGCGTCCTTCAGCTTGAGGCCATGGCGCAGGTCGCCAGCATCGTGCTGCTGCGCATGCCCGGCAACCAGGGCAAGATCGGCTACTTCATGAGCGCCGACAACGTGAAGTGGCGCCGTCCCGTGCTCCCCGGAGACACTCTCATCATCGAGACCGAGATCCTCAAGACCAAGCGCAGCATCGCCAGCGGGGTCGGACGCTGCATCGTCAACGGGCAGGTCGCCTCCGAGGCGGATCTGATGTTCAGCGTTGTGGATCGTTGATGGCTGTGAACAGCGAACTCTGAGCATGATCCACCCCACCGCCATCATCGACCCGTCCGCCAGAGTCGGCGCGGACGTCCACATCGGCCCGTATTGCATCATCGGCGCGGATGTCGAGCTCGGCGATGGTTGCTGGCTCCAGCATCACGTCACCATCATGGGGCCGTCGAAGATCGGGAAGGGGAACAAGTTCTACGCCTACGGCTCCATCGGCCAGCAGACGCAGGATTTGAAGTACAAGGCCGAGCCGACCTGGCTCGAAGTGGGCGACGACAACACCTTCCGTGAGTTCTGCTCCGTGCATCGCGCCACCTCGCCGGGGGACAGGACGGTCATCGGCAGCCACAACCACTTCCTGAGCTACGTCCACATCGCGCACGACTGCGTCGTCGGCAGTCATGTCGTCTTCTCGAACAACGGCACGCTCGCCGGGCACGTCGTCGTTGAGGACCACGTCATCATCGGCGGCCTCACCGCCGTGCATCAGTTCTGCCGCATCGGCGCGCGCTCCATCACCGGCGGCTGCTCCAAGGTCACGCAGGACATCCCGCCCTTCTGCACCGCCGACGGAAATCCCGCCCGCGCGCGCGGCCTGAACATCGTCGGCCTGCGGCGCGCCGGTTTCACACGCGAGCAAATCCGCGCGCTGCGCGACGCCTTCCGCAAAGTCTATCGCAGCGGTTTGAACAACGCCCAGGCCATCGAGGAGCTTCGCGCAGGCGGACTCTCGCCCGAAGCCGCCGCATTCGTTGATTTCGTCGCCTGCACCAAGCGCGGCATCATCCCTGGCGGGAAAGCGGCTGCGGATGAGGAGGAGTGATGGAGGGTGCGGCTTGTGGCGCGTTTTTCAGTGAGCGCAGCGTGAGCTGGTACCGCCTCGGCCACAGGACACAGGCTGCTGAGACCATGGCGAGGCTGAAGTGGGGCATCTCGATGCGGCCCTGGCCGAAAGGCGTGTAGGCGATGAGCGCGAAGATGAGGTAACCGGCCCTGCCACCCGTCAGAAAACTGCGGGTGATGAGCCACAGCCAGGTGCCAATGAAGAGCGTCAGCCCGGGGATGCCCACCTCCAGCCAGAGGGACGCATATTCATTGTGCGGCGCGTAGTAGGTGCCTGAGATGCCGGTGCCGTGGCCGAGCAGCGGCTTTTCCAGCACGGCCTCCCAGGCGTCGTTGAAGTCTTTCACACGCTCGGGGGACTTCAGCTTCTCAAAGTCGAGGTTGTAGATGGCCTCCAGGCGGTCGGCGGTGTTCTTGTCCTTCATCACCCCTTGATGCGTGCCGCTTTGCAGCACCGCTGTGCCGATGCTCAGTAACGGCAGCGTGACGGCGCTAAGAATCATGAGAAATCCGAAATTCCGGCGCGCGTTCAGCAGCACATAGGCCCCGCACAGCAGCGCCAGCACGACCATGCCGCTGCGGCCGTAGGTCAGCGCCACGCCAGGCAATGCCACGGCGATCATGAGGCAGTTGAAGCGGAAATTTTTCGAGAGCGCGAAGATGATGCCCAGCATCTCGCACAGCAGCACGGGTGGGAAGTTCGGGTGACCGTTGAAACCCGCGTAGCGCCCGGGAATGCTGCTGAACTTCGCGAAGCCGAGCATCTCGTAGATTTCCGAACCCGTGGTCATCAGCATGGCGCAAATGGCGGCCCACAGGGCGGTCTTCTCCCATTTCTCCGTCGAAAGCACGGCGATGATCGCGACCAGCACCAGCATCATGCGCGCGAGGTCCATCGTGATCTGGTCCTGAAAGGATGAATCAAAGCGTCGCAGCACCGCCGCGTCAAACAGGCGCGCCGCCGGCAGGAGCGCGATGCCCAGTGTGGCCAGGCAGAGCCGCGGTTTGTTCACCAGCGAGACCATGATGCAGGTGAACACGGCCCCGACTGTGAACAGGATTGGTTTGATCGGCTGCAATCCCGCGTCGTAGCTGCCGATCACCGCGTCCGCCGCCAGCGCACCCAGCATCGAGCCACAAATCCACACCAGCAACCACTCGCGAAAGCGGGTCCAGCCAGTGGGACGGAGCATGGGGTGCGGAGGGTTCATGCGCGGTTGTGTTGCAGCCAGGCCTGGAACATGAGAACGTCCCAGAGATAAAAATGCCAGTTTCGCATGCCGGAGAGATGCTCCGTCCATTTTTGGCGGACCGGCGCGGCGTGGAAGAAGCCTTCGCGCTTCAGCCGCGATTCGCTGAGCAAATCCTCCGCCCACTCGCGCAGCGGACCGCGCAGCCAGACATCGAGCGGGATGCCGAAACCGCGCTTCGGGCGGTCGATGAGTTGTTTCGGCACATGCTTGTAAAGCGTCTCGCGCATGAGCCATTTGCCGCGTCCGCCACGCACCTTCATGTGTAACGGGATGCGCCATGCGAACTCGACGATGCCCGTGTCGAGCAGCGGGATGCGGCCCTCCAGGCTCGCGCCCATCGCCGCGCGGTCCACCTTCGTCAAAATATCACCTGGGAGGTAGGTCTCCATGTCGAGATGCATCATGCGATGTGTGAAATCGCTCACGCGAGGCCATGAGGCCGTGTCGGTGATCGCGGTGACGGGATCCTGGCCGTCGATGGCGATGTCCTGCGGACGTTTCCAGTGGGACATGAGGTTCAAATAGAGCGTCTCCATGCCCGGCGCGGCGATCACCTCGGCCAGCTTGTGCAATTTATCGCCCACCGGGATGTGGTGGAGGCGTTTCGGCAGGAGCTTGGAGCCGAGCGCGTTCAACACGCGCGGCGGCAGCGCGGTGAGCATGCCGGCGGTCATTTTCTTCATCACCGGCGGCATCCAGGCGAATTTGCTCCACAGCTTGCGGCCGATGGCGTAGCGCTCATAGCCGCCGAAGAGCTCATCTCCCGCATCGCCGCTCAGCGCGACGGTGACGTGCTCGCGGGCCATTTTGCACACGAGGTACGTCGGAATCTGCGAGTAGTCGGAAAACGGCTCGTCATAGAGCGATGGCAGTTTCGGGATGACGTTCAGCGCGTCCTCGCCGCTCACATACATCTCCGTGTGGTCAGTTCCGAGGTGTTTTGCCACGCCATTGGCGAACTCGGCCTCGTTGTGCTCCTTTTCGTGGAAACCGATCGTGAACGTGCGCACGGGGCGCGTGCTCTGCGTCTGCATCATCGCCACGATGAGCGATGAATCGACGCCGCCGCTCAAGAACGCGCCCAGAGGCACATCGGCGATCATGCGCATGCCCACGGCTTTTTTGAGCAGCGCCTCAAATTCAGCGATGGCGTCCGAATCGCTGCCACGAAACGGATTGTCGAGCCCACGTTCGACCACGTCGGGCAGACTCCAATAATAGCCGGGCTGCGGACGATCTGACGGCGCGCGAAGTGTCAGCAGAGTGGCCGGCGGCAGCTTCTTGAAGCCCTGGTAGATGCACAGTGGATCCGGGATGTAGTTGAAGCGCAGCAGCGCGGTCAGCGCCTCGCGATCCACCGGCGCGGAGAAGCCTGGAAACGGTTTCAGCGCCTTCAATTCGGAGGCGAAGACGAATGTTTCGCCCACCCAGCCGTAGTAGAGCGGTTTTTCACCGAGACGATCGCGTCCGAGGTGCAGCACGCGCTCCTGCTTGTCCCAGACCGCGAAGGCGAACATGCCGTTGAAGCGTTTCGCGGCCTCCACGACGCCCCATTGGCAAAACGCGGCCAGCATGATCTCCGTGTCGGAGTGGCCGCGCCAGGTGTGCCCGTGCGTTTCGAGATCGGCACGGAGTTCCTGGAAGTTGTAAACCTCCCCATTGAAGACGATGACGAAGCGTCCATCCGCGCTCGTCATCGGCTGGTGGCCGAGCGGGGAGAGATCGAGAATCGAAAGGCGCCGGTGCCCCAGCGCGATGCCGCGTTCAGCATCCACCCACGCGCCCGCATCATCCGGGCCGCGCAGCACGATGGCATCCGTCATGGCGCTGACGATGCTGTGCATCTCATGCGCGGCACGAGACTTGGCGGGAGAGAAGAAGCCGGAGATGCCGCACATGATCAGTGTGAGGTAAGGGGTGAGATTCGAGGCGTGATCGGTGTCGATTCCGTTTCCTGCCTCCCATGGGATGCTTTGGAGATGATGAGGCTCTCGAACTGGTGGAGTGCGCTCGTGAGGGAGAAGTGCTGCTCGATGCGCTCGCGGGCGGCGGGGTCTTGGGTGACGCCGCTTTCGAGAATGCCGATGCAGGCGTCCGCGAGGGCCTGTGGATCCCGCGGCGGCACGAGGCGGCCGGCTTTGCCCATGACCCAGCGCGTGTCACCGATGTCCGTGGCCACGACGGGCACGGCGCAGGCCATCGCCTCGCCGACGACATTGGGGAAGCCTTCGCCAAAGGCGGAGGAGGACACGGCGATGTTCAGCGAGGAGGTCAATGAGGGAAGGTCATGGCGTTCGCCGAGCACTTCAATGAAGGGCGGCACATCGAGCGTGTGCGTTTCAGCGCCGACGATGATGAAACGTGTGTCGGGATGCCTTGCGTGGATGAGCTTCGCGGCCTCGATGAAAGTCGCGTAGTCCTTCATCGGCGCGTTGCGTCCGAAGCGGCCGATCAAGCCGCGGACAGGCGTGCGCGGCCGCCACCTGGCGGCATCAAAGCCGTTGGCGATGAGCCGTGTCTTCGATTTGGCGTAGCCGATGGCCTCGTGTTGTTTCGAGCTGAGCCGGGAGTTGTAGGTGATGCGTTTTGGCAGCCGAGAGAGCCAGGCGAGGGCGCGGATGACGAGTGCTGAGCCGCGTTTTTCGAGTTTCAGGTCGTAGAGGCTCTGGCGGATGTTCCAGATGAGCGGCGCTTGTTTGAAGCGCATGAGTTTGGCGAGGCTGGCGACGAGGCAGCCGTGGTACATCCAGCCCATGAGCACGTCGGGCTTTTCGCGGCGGAGGAGGCGGAAGAGCTTCCACAGAGCGGAAAGCGTGGGCCTGCCTGCGGGCATGTCGAGGCTGTGGACATTCGGCAGGCTGGTGGCGTGCTTGCCACCGGCAGTGAGGCTCACGACGACATGCTGGAGCTTTGGCAGGCCGTTGACGAGCTGTGCGAGCATCATCTCCGCGCCGCCGCTGCCGAGGCCGGTGGTGATCCACAGTACTTTTTTGCTCAAAAGGCGGCTGGTGCGCTCGATGAGGCGCTCGACGCTGAATTCGGTGATGATGCGGGGGCGCGTTTCGGATGGCTTGAACTCACGCATGCATTTCGCGAGGGCTGCGTGGTCGCCTGCGGGGAAAATTTGCTCCGGCTGGCCGATGATCCACGCGCTGTCGCCCACATCGCTGGCGATGCACGGGACGCCGCAGGCCATCGCCTCGCCGATGACATTGGAGAAACCTTCGCCAAAGGCGCTGGCGTTCACCAGGCAGTCAAAGGTGGCATACACCGCCGGCATGTCACCCTGCGCCGGAAGCCATTCCACCTTGACCCCGAGCGACTCGGCCAGCTCCCGCATCTGCTTTGCATAGCCTTCATCACCACTACCGACGACGACAAAGCGTGCGCCGGACACCAGAGCGGCCGCTTTGATGAAAGTCGCCACGTCCTTCATCGGGCTCATGCGGCCGACAAGGCCAAACGTGAGCGGATGATCGTGACGCGAGGGCTTGAATCGTTCGGTGTCGATCCCGTTCGGAACGACGTGCATCTTGTGCGCGGGATAGCCCTTCGCGAGGTAGTAGTCGCGGCCGGCCTTCGAGTTGCAGAGGATGACATCGGCAAAGCGGGCGAGGAGGCAGTTCAGGCGGAAGCTGAGCTTGCCGAGCGTGCCCCACAGGTGCGCGTCCGTCTGCGAGTCACGCACGCCCCAGACGATGCGGGGGAAGCCGCAGAAGGGCCTCAGGAGGAGCGCCATGAGATTCGATTCGGCCAGGTAGCCGTGAACGACCTCCGGCTGGACGCTGCGCGCGGCTTTGATGAGGCGGAAAAAGAAGCCGAGGAGGTCCCAGCGGCCTTTTTTGCCGATGCAGATCGTCTTCACCCCGCCCTCGCGGAGGTTTTGCTCGAAGGTGCCGCCATAAAAATGCAGCACGGAGACTGCATGGCCCTCACGCACGAGTCCGGCGGCGAGGATGGAGAGCTGGCGCTGCGCGCCGCCATGGCCGAGATCACGGATGATGAAGGCGGTGTTCATGACGCGGCCTCCTTTTGACGAATGAGCGCGAGGCACATGGCGCCGGTGGCGAAGGCGCAGATGAGATGGACGATGACGGTGGACAGCGCGATGCCGGCGACGCCGAGATGATGCATGAGCAGCCAGTTCAGCGAGGCATTGAGCACGAGCGCGCCGATGGAGATGACCAGCATGAGGGGCGATGCCTGCAACGACACGGCGACACGCGTCGCGACGGAACCGAGGATGTAGAATGGAATCTGGAAGGCCGCGAAGCGCACCACCCCGGCGACGCGTTGCGTGTCCTGGGGGCCGAAGGCGCCGCGCTCGAACAGCAGGCCGACGATCCACGGCGCGAACAGGCTGAGGAGCAGCGTCATGGGCAGCGCGGCGCTGATGATGATGCCGGCGCTGGCAACGAGGCGCCGCCGCAGGCCGTCCCAATCGCGACGGGCGGCCAGCTCCGCGAAGTGCGGGAACAGCACGTCCGCGGCCGGCCCGGCGGTGACGGCGAGGACGATGGCGCAGAGCTTGTCAGAGTAGCCCAGCACGGCCACCGAGCCGGCGGAGAGCCACGCGGCCATCGTCTGGTCCACGACCGCCGCGCTGCCAAAAACAATGCCGCCGACCAGAAAGGGGAGCGCGTTGCGCAGCACCGGGCGAAGCCCCGGCTCCCA